>NZ_JBOHGC010000570.1:0-25189 GCF_050699995.1 Actinokineospora sp.
ACCTCTTCGCTGTTCAGAGCGCGTTGGGCGCGAACGGGTCGTGCTCGGCGAGCAGCTTCTCCACCCGGGCGCGGTCGACCCGGCGCGCGACGGTGGTGTCCTCCTGGCGGTCTCGGATGACCTTGGCCAGGGTGAACGCCGAGGTCACGGTGTAGAGGGCGCCCACCGCGAGGAACGCGCGCACCCACGGGTCCACGGGGAGCACGGCGATCCCGATGGTCAGGGCGACCAGGGCGATGGCGAACGAGATGGCGGCCTGGGCGAAGAAGGCGGCCGTCGTCGGGGTGCTCGGGGTCTTGGCATCAGCGGTCATGCCCACAACATCGCGCACGCGTGACCCAGGGCACATCGGTAGTACTACTCGACTTCGCCAAACGCGGCCCGCACCGCGGCTTCGAGCCGGGGCAGCAGCGCGCGGTCCGCGTCCGCCGTCAGCAGCCGGGCGAGGTCGATGACCTCGCGGGCAGCGGGTGTCGCCGGGTCCGGCAGCGGCAGCCGTGCGACGTACTGGGTGATCCAGCGGCGCCTGCCCGCGTAGAGGCGGTTGCCGCAGACCTCGTCGTAGAACCGGGTGCCGAACCGTGAGTTGGCGACACCGAGGACCAGGTGGGCGATGTCCTCGCCGAGTTCCGGCACGCCGATCCAGTAGCAGTCCCCGTTGACCACCGAACCCGTGCGGTCGATGGTGAACCGGGGCTCAGGGCTGATGTCCGGGAACACGATCTTGGGTGCGCGCCACAGCGCGGGCCGCTGCGGCACCCAGATCTCGAACCACTCGCGGCCCGCGTCGATCAGGTACCGCCGGGACTGCAGCCGCTCGCGGTGGCGGCGCAGGTACGCGGCGGCGCGCGGGTACTCGTCGAGCCGGATCACCTGGCGTTTGGGCTGGTCAAGGTACGGATAGAGGACCCGCCTGCGGGACGCGCGCGGCGGTGTCCACGCGCTGAGGTCCTCGTGGGTCAGCAGCGGGCGCAGCAACTCGGGCTCGACGTCGGCCCAGTCCTCGCGGATGAAGACGGGGTCGGCGGTGGTCTTGATGCCGACCCGGACCCGGGCGAGGTCGCCGAGTGTGCGCCACGTGCGGTCGGCGATGCGGGTCAGCCTGCGCTCGCGCTCCGGTGTGCTCAGCCGCCAGGGGTGGCCGCCGCCGTGCGCGAGCGTCCCGACGTCCACTTGGAACGACCGGGCGCCGACGCTGAGCCGGGACCCGGTTTCCTTGGTCAGCGCGGTGAACAGGTCGCCGTCCGGGGACTCCACATCGGACTCGTAGACGCTGGCGAACCAGGCGGGCCCGGCAGCCGGGCCCTTGACCGCCACGACCACGGCGGGCAGCACAGCCGCCTCGAACAGCCGGGTGTCGCCGAGGTCGAACACCTCCCGGACGTCGAGTTCGCCGGTCAGCGACTCGCGGACGTTGGCGCCCGCCTTGGTGGTGAGGAACCGGTTCGAGCAGAGCAGCCCGAGCACCCCGCCGTCGGCGAGCAACCGGGGAACCGACGCGACGAACGGGTGCGTCAGGTCGATGCGGCCGCGCAGCCCGAACCGGGCGGACAGCTCGGCCGCCGCCGCACCGAGGACCTGGGTGCGGACGTAGGGCGGGTTGGTGATCACCACGTCGAACGATCCGGCGGGCAGGGCGGCGCCCGCGAAGGTGAAGTCGCCGGGCTCGATCACCGCGTCCGGCAGCCGGGCCCTGGCCGCGTCGACGGCGTCCGGGTCGAGGTCGTAGCCGACGAGTTCGGCGTCGGGCACGAGCTTGGCGAACGCGGCCAGCAGCTCACCGTCGCCACAGGCCGGGTCGAGCACCCGCGGCGCGCGCTCACCGGTCCGCCGCGCGACCCGTTCGGCGAGGAAGGAGGCGAGCGCGACCGGCGTGTAGTGCACGCCGTGGCGTTTGCGCAGGTCAGCCATCCTCGGCCGCCGCCGTGAGGACACCGGCGCGCACGGCCTTCACCAGATCGGCGTGGTCGGCCTCGGTCTGGTCGGCGTAGTCCACGGCGTAGGCGGCCAGCGCCTCGTCCAGGCCGCCGCCGAGGTAACCGGCGAGCAGCCGCGGATCGATCGAGCGGGTATGCGCCCGGGCGAGCAGGGCGCCGGCGAAGCGGCCGTAGTCGTCGAGGTGGTCGCCGTCGAGGGTGGTGGCGTCGATCTCGCCCTTGCGGTTGCGGAACTGGCGGACGATGTAGTCGCGCCCGTCGACCGATGTCCAGCCCAGCAGCATGTCCGACTCGGCCTGCACCATCCGCGCGCCATGCACGATCCGCTCACCTTCATGCTTGGCCGGACCGATGCCGAGGTGCTCGCCCAACGCCGACGGCCGCGCCTCTTTCACTTGCAGGACAAGGGCTTCGTCGCCGTTGCCGTGCAGCAGGACGAGATAGTTGCGCAGCCCGACGCTGCCGGTCCCGACCACCCGGAACGCCACATCGGACACCGCGTAGCGCAGGATCAGGTTTCGCCGCGACTCCCGCAATGTGTCCACATAGGACTCTAGCGCATCGGTCACGGCGGCCGCGGTCTCGTCATCCACCGCACTCATCACCGGCGGCTCGGTGACGAACCGCCACCGCTCGTCGGCACCCCGCCGCGTCCACCGCGCGGCCACCTTGGCACTGGTGTTCTTCCGCGCTTTCTTGGCCGCCTTGGCGAAGTCGTCGAGCAGTTCCTCGGCCTTCACATGGTTGAGGACGGACTCGTCGCCCAGCGCGGTCCACGAATCGAGGAATGGCTGCTCGGCGAGGTGATCGATGGTCAGCCGATAGGACCGCACCACGTCCTCGGCGGCGTCCAGACACCCCTTTTCGGACACGCCGCCCTCTCGCCCGGCCAGCACCAGACTGGTGGCCAGGCGCTTGAGGTCCCACTCCCACGGGCCGGGCAGGGTCTCGTCGAAGTCGTTGATGTCCATGACGATCTGGCCGTCGGACGTCCCGTAGAGCCCGAAGTTCGCCGCGTGCGCATCCCCACACAGCTGCGCGTCCAACCCACTGCGCGCGCCGGCGGCGAGGTCGCCCGCCATCAGCCCGGCGCTGCCCCGGAAGAAGGCGAAGGGCGAAGCCATCATCCGCCCGACCCGCAGCGGCACCAGGTCGGTCAACCGCCCGGCGTTGCTCGCCTCGACGAACTCGGCGATGCTCGGCCGCGCGGCCGCGAGCACAACCTCGCGATGCGCCCGGTGTGGACTGCGTTCCCGCAGCGCTCGCCCCTCGGCGATCACCGCCTCAGGCTCCACCCACCCGCCCAACGATCTCTCACCCATGCCGCCATCATGCGCCCTCGAGGGCTTCAGGTGGCCCGATCCCGGATCCGAGGCCGGTCGAACTCCGAGTTGTCGATCACCACGTCGACCAGGCTGAGCGGGCCCGCTGGGCAACCCCGGTGTCGCCTCGCATGTGACCCCTCGCGGCCTGGCGCCCTTGCCGCGATCCCCACAAAGGACGTACAGTATGTTGTACGTCGAAGGGAGGGTGTGCTGATGAAGACCATGAGCTACTCCGAATCTCGCGCGAACTACGCCGAGACGCTCGACTCGGTGGTAAATGACCGCGAAGAGGTCGTGATCACCCGCGCAGGACACGAGCCGGTGGTGATCGTGTCGCTCGACGACTACCAGTCGCTCAAAGAGACCGCCTACCTGCTCCGCAGCCCGGAGAACGCGCGGCGCCTGATCACTGCCATCGAGCGGCTGGAGTCCGACGGCGGGACGCAGCACGATCTCGTTGAATGAAGCTGATCTGGGACGAACACGCCTGGGACGACTACATCTGGTGGCAGACGGAGGACCGAAAGGTTCTCAAGCGCCTCAACGAACTGATCAAGGACATCGGGCGCAACGGCAATGAGGGAATCGGCAAGCCAGAGCCGTTGAAGCACGGTTTCCAGGGCTACTGGTCCCGTCGGATCACCGACGAACATCGCCTCGTCTACAAAATCGGGGAAGGCGAGATCCGCATCGCCCAATGCCGCTACCACTACGGCAGGGCAGCGGACACACCTGCCCGGTGAACGGGATCACTGACCGCCCAAACCCAACCCCACGGGGCAGGACACTCCAGTGCCGCCGATTCCGCAGTACCCGTTTCTATGTGTTTCCAAATACTGCTGGTGATAGTCCTCCGCGTAGTAGAACGGCGTCGCAGCGGCGACCTCGGTGGTGATCTGGCCGAGTCCGGACTCGCTCAGCGCCCGCTGGTAGTCCGCACGGCTCGACTCGATCGCCGCCTTCTGTTCATCGGAGTCGTAGTACGCACCCGAGCGGTACTGCGTGCCGACATCGTTGCCCTGGCGCATCCCCTGCGTCGGGTCGTGGCCTTCCCAGAACGTCTTGAGCAGCGCGTCGTAGGAGATCTTGTCGGGGTCGTACACCACCAGTACGACCTCGGCGTGCCCCGTCCGTCCCGAACAAACCTCCTCGTACGTCGGGTTCGGGGTGTGACCCGCGGCGTAGCCGACGGCGGTGGAGTAGACACCCGGGAGCTGCCAGAAGATCCGCTCAGCACCCCAGAAGCAGCCGAGACCGAACACCGCCGTGCGCGTGCCATCGGGGAACGGGGGCACGATGCGCCGGTCCGGGAACACCGCATGGGTGTCGGGCACCCGCATCGGGCTCGGCCGCCCCGGCAGCGCCTCGGCTACGTCGACCAATTTCGCCTTGTCACGCCCGAAAAGCACCATGCCTCGACTGTACGTACTTCGAGAGCGAACCGCGCGAACAGCCGGCCGGGGTTCGGGACTGGTAATAACTCTTGTGATGACTCCGCGGGACCGCGGGCGCATTCGGACAGGCTCGCGGGAGAACGCACGATGACTTGGCAGGAACGGTTACGGGAGCTCGACGCGATGCTCGCCGACGGGCGAATGACCGCCGCCCAACACCTGCGCGAACGTGACGAGGTGCTCGCCGAGGCGTCTGGCGTCGATCCGGTTCGGTCATCGACCGCGCCGTTCGCGCGGACCGCGGGCGGCGTGTCGGGCCAAGAGACTCCCGTAGTGGCCGCCCCTGGGCGAGTGCCCGGCGAACCTGAGCCCAGACGTGCCGCCCAATTCCACGGTCAGGAGGTCTTCGCGGCCGGAAAGGCCGGGCGGGGCCGAGTGGTGGTCGGGGTCCTGCTCATGGGCGTGGTCCTGACAGCAGGTGGCTGGTGGTTCGTCCAGCGTTCCACCTCGGAGGCGCCACCTGTTCCGGCGGTAGCGGCCGCCCCCACCGTCGCGTCGTTGCCCGCGCTCCCGGGGACGCCAAGCCCCAACGACGGCGTGCTCACCGTCGATCGCGCGGTCGAACTGCGTCTCCTGGCTCGCCAAGAGGGCGACATCCTGCGCGGGCACGGGGTGCACCGGTTCCACTTTCGCGGGTCGACATCAGGCTCGACCGGCTACGCGCTCATCGTGATCGAGGCAACCCCGGAGGCGACTGGCCTGACCGAGGACATGCGGGACCACCTGCGTCGAACCGGGTACCTCGACGATGTGTCCGTCGGGGGCACGGTCAGCCAGACGAAATCGTCGGCTGCCAGCACGGTGAGCCGAGTCACCTACACGTCGGGTCACGTGACCGTCCGGGTCGGCGTGTCGAGAGGTGCCGGCAGCGATCAGCGGCTTCTGTCCGCGGAGCTGGCCGACGTCCTGAGTGTGGTCCGCGAACGGTTCCCTACGTCGTAGCGTCCACCGGTTCCCGTGCGGGTTTCCGGTCCGGCTCCGCGGGTTGACGGCGGGGCAACAGGGCCGACCGGAGCTTCAATGCCTGCTTCTCGATGAGGTGCCAGGACAGGAAACCGAGCACCCCTGCGATCGGCAGCGAGATCAGCGCCACCTGCCAGGCCTGCGAAGCCCCGATGTAGACGCTGAACTGCTGGGTCGGGAATCCGTAGAGGTAGACCCCGTAACTCGCCATCGTGATCGACGAGGGCAGCCACAGCCTGCGCGGCATCAGCGTTCCGACTGTCAGCGCGATATAGGGGATGGTCAGGATCCTGGTGATCTCGACCATCGCGGAACCGTGCATGACGATCTCGACACCGACACACGCGGCGACGCCCCACCAGCTGAACCGGATGCGGTCGCGGTAGAGGTACGCGGCCATGCCGACGCAGTAGATCGCCAGGTACTGCACCAGCGGCAGGGTGAGCACCTCCAGCGTGATCCGCGGCAGCTTGACCTGCCGAGTGAGCGCACGCTGGAAGATCGCGGCCAGCACGAGGGCGACGAGGAGCACGACAAAGCGTCGGCGCACCACTCCGATCAACCCGAGCACCACCACCATGGCGTACCCGAGGAGCTCCACCGGAAGGCTCCAAAGCGAGCCGTTGACCGCGTTGGGGACCGGATTGCCGGGGAACACCCCGGGCAGCGAGTACTGCATCGGGAAGACACGCAGGTTGTTCGTGAGGTAAGTCCAGGTCGACGGGTGGGCGAAGTACTCGGAGGTGCTCAGCGTGGTCATCACGGGACCGAGCACCAGCACGGAGGCGAGCAGCAGGAATGCCAGGCCGGGCATGATGCGCAGGAGCCGCCGCACGGCGAACCGCCACACGTGCGGGTCGCGTTGCCAGCTCCCCATCACCTGGTAGCCGCTCAGAGCCATGAACGCGGCGACGGTGACCGCGCCGAGGTCGACACCGAAGCGGGTTGGCAGGACGCTTCCCCCACTGCCGGTGAGTGGTGCACAGTGATCGACGATGACCAAGAACGCCGCCGTCAGCCGTAAAGTCCCGAAACCGTCCTTGGCTCGTCCGGCGGAGATTTCGGTGCCATCGGACGTGCGCGATCTACCCCAGATGGTCACGAAGTACTCCTCCCTCGGCCGCACGAGCGGCGGATCGTAGGATAGCGCCACTGCCGGCGCCAGTTCGGGGATCGTCAACGTGGGGACGATAGAAGGGGGACGACCGTGTCCTGGCAAGAGGAACTCAGTCGTCTGGATGCCGCATTGGCAATCGGGCAGGTCTCGGCCGACGATTACCGACGCGAACGCGACCGCATCCTCGCGGCGGCGTCCGGCAACGTCACCAGCGCCCCGGCGGCGGCTCCCGTCGCGCTGGAGCGGCCGAGCGACGACCAGGGCAATCCGTTCCCGGCTCCGTTCAAGTGGAGCGCTGAGCGCCCTGGCGAGCACACGCAGGTTGTCGCCCCAGGGCAGCAGCCGCCCGCCCCCCATGGCAACTCGAGCGAATCCGACAGCGACCGCACGCAGGTCGTGTCGAACGCCGCCGCGCACGGTGACAGCACCCAGGCGATCCACCAGAGCGAACGCACCCAGGTCGTGTCCGCCCAGTCGAACCCCGAGCAGACGCAGATCGTGCGACCGGTGCAGCAGCCGAACCAGCACTCCGCTCCGCTCCCGCAGTGGAACACGAACGTCGCCGACCAGTCCGTGACCCCGTGGGGCGACGCCGACCAGCAACTCCCGTGGATGGGATTCCACGCACAGGGTCCCGAGGTGTTTGAGGACGACACGAAATCGGGCGGCAAGCTGTGGGTGATCCTCGGCGTCGTGGTGGTTGTCGCGCTCATCGCCGCCGGTGTCGTCTACTTCACAATGTTCCGGAACACGGGGAACACTCCGCCGCCCGCTCCGTCGACGTCAGCCGTGCCGACCACGACGACGAAGCCGAAGCCGAAGCCATACGGGCCGCTGATCGTGCCCGAGGGCCGCACTTCCGGCCCGAAGACGTACACCGCCGAGCAGCTGTCCACCGCGAAGCCGCTTCCGACGCCCGATCTCGTCCTACTCAAGCAGGCAGGCGTCACCGAAGCCCGCTCCGTGATCGTCGTCCCCGCGACCACGACGACCAGCCTCTGGTCGTTCACCGCCGCTGACCCGGCCGCGCTGCTCACCGCGATCGAGACCGACCAGAAACGGTTCGGCTTCGCCGAGGCGGCCGATGCGGGCGTCGCCTCGGTCAAGGTCTTCGCCTCGCAGCAGACGAGCACCACCAAAACGATCTTCGTGTTCCGTGCGCACTACGTCAGCGGAAGCGAAGTGATCCGGGTCGAGGCCTACGACACCAGCGAGAGCGAGGCGAAAGCCAAGTTCACGGCCGTCCTCCAGGCCCAGATCGACCACAACCCACCGAAGTGACGTCCACGATGGACCGGTCGGTCGACGACCGGACACCGACCTCGGTGCGAATCGCGATCGTGCTCTACGAGAACTCTCTCGCGGAGGTCTGGCGGTGCCTGCGGTCGCTTCGGCAGAGCGTGCGACGGGTGGTCGACAACCCGTCGATCACGCTGAACGCCGTGACGTTGCGGCTCGGCGACTGTTCACATCGGCCTGTGCTGCGTGCCGAGGACGACTTGGCGATCAAGACATTCCTCAGTCCGGTGGTGGACGCGGAGTACATCTGGTTCGGCGAGAACCTGGGCCACAGCGCGGGCTGCAACGCCCTCGCCGAGGACGCTGTCGAAGACGCCGTCCTCTTCCTTAATCCAGACACCTACAGCGCACCCGCGTTGCTGGAGGAACTGCTCGGCTCGATGCGATCGCCGAAGGTGGCCGCGGTCGACGCGCGGCAGATTCCGTGCGAGCACCCGAAGTGGTACGACCCGACGACCGGTGAGCAGAGCTGGGCCAGCGGGGCCTGCGTTTTGCTGCGCACTCCGTCGTTTCACGCAGTGGCGGGATTCGACGCCCAAAATTTCCCGTCGTATGTCAACGATGTCGATCTGAGTTGGCGTCTCCGACTCCACGGTGGGCAAGTGGTGCACCAACCGGATGCCGTTGTGTTCCACGACAAGCGCCTCGACTCGGTTGCCGGGGTCCGGCCGACGTCGATCGAGTTTTACGCGGGCCTGATGGGCAGGCTCATGTTGGCGACCAAATACGATCGCCCTGACATCGTCGAAGAGACCCTGACCGTCGTGTCAGCCCACGGCAACGACGACCAACGCCGCGCGGCCGCCGAATTCGTGCGGATTCGAGAGGCCGATTCACTGCCGGATCCGCTCCCGGCAGCCGATTCCGTCGCCGAGTTCGTCGATGGCGAGTACGGACGGCGGCGATACTGACTCCGATGTCAACCTACGAATTCGACTACAGCGACTCCAGCCCGTATGGGGCGGCGATCAGGCTGATCAAGGGAACCGACCCCGCGGGCAAGGTCGTGATCGATCTGGGATGCGGCGCCGCCGCGGTCGCGAACGCCGTGCGCGAACTCGGCGGCACGTACATCGGCCTGGACAAGGACTCCGACGCCATCGCCGCGCTGACAGAACGGGGATTCGGCGGGCACATCGTCGACCTCGCCGACCCTGACCTCGTCGAGGTGATCGAGACCGTCCTCGACGGGCGCCGACTCGCCGCAATACTCGCTCTCGACGTGCTGGAACACCTGGCGGATCCCATCACCGCGCTCGACCGGCTGGGCGTGGTGTCCGCCGCGAATCCGGACATGGAACTGGTCGCGAGCATCCCGAACATCGGTCACATCGACGTCGCTCGCCAGGTCCTCGCCGGACGCTGGGAGATGAGTGAGTCCGGTCTCCTCGACCGGACGCACATGCGGTTCTTCACCGACCGGTCGTTGACCGAGATGATGGCGTCAACGGGCTGGTACGAGTCGGCACGGGAAGACTTCTGCCTGCCGAAATCCGACCTGCACATCGCCGATCACCCGTTGTTCGAGCCGGAGACGAACGCGGGCGCCTGGCTCGCCGGAGTGCGCGGCGACACCGATCCGTACGGCGACGTCAACCAGTTCGTCCGCCGGTTCCACCGCGGCGGACGTAGGCGCACCCACGCGGCCGAGAACACCGCGAGCCCGTTTCTGAGCATCGTCATGCGCACCCAGGGGCGCAGGACGAAGGCGCTGCAGGACGTGTTGTGCTGCCTCGCGGCGCAGACCGAGCTGGACTTCGAGATTCTCCTCGTAGTGCATGGATCGGCGAAGTCGGACGCGATCCGCTCACTGGTCGACGAGTTCGAGGGAAACCTCGCCCAGCGGGTTCGGGTCCTCGCCTGCGATGGTGGGACGCGTAGCCGCCCCGCCAACGTCGGCCTTCGGGCCGCGGCGGGGGACTACATCGTCTTCCTCGATGACGACGACCTCGTCACCGCTGACTGGGTCGAGAACATCCGGCGGGGTGCGACGGAGCATCCGGGGATGGTGATCCGCTGGTGGGGTGCCGAGCAGCAGCGCCGATGGACGCCGGAAAGTCACCTGGGCGAACACGCCGCCATCGGACCGCTGACCCCGGCGTACACGACGGAATTCGACTTCGTCAGGCACATTCGCCAGAACGAGACACCATTCCACTGTTTCTCGTTCCCGCGAAGCCTCCTACACCTGGGCGTGACCTTCGACGAAACGCTCACGGTTTGCGAGGATTGGGCGTTCCTCCTTCGAGCGGCGTCGCTTTGTGGCGTCCACGACACCAGGACGACCACAAGCATCTACAACAAATGGTCGGAGCTGTCCTCATCGCATTCGGTGGTGGCGAGCGAGTGGGAGACGATGCGCGCGCTCATCCAGGTGAACCTGGATAGTCGACCCATCCTTTTCCCCCCTGGTTCGGTGCGGCGCGTCGACCGCGTCCAAGAGCGCGTCGAACTCGCCGAGCGACGAGCCGCGGAACTCGAAGGGGAGCTGGCGGAGGTACGCCACCACCTGGGCAACTACCAACAGGTCGCGGCCAACGCGCACCACGCGTTGGCCGAGCTCCGAGCGTCCACGTCGTGGAAGGTGTCCGCGCCGATCCGCATGCTCGGCGCGGCGGCGCGGAAGGTGCTGCGCCGCTGAGTCAGCGGCGTGGATGCTTGGCGAGTTCGCTCGCGATGGCGTTGATGACCGCGTCGGTGATGACCGGATTGATGCCACCGACGAGGCTGCGTTCCACCGCCTCGACCACGACGACATCGGATTCGGCGAGGATTTTGGCGACCGCGCTGGGATCCGTGCCCGCGGTGTCGCTGTGCACCACGGTCACGTCGGAGAAACCCCCGGCGAGGAACGGTGTGGCGAACAGCGTCAACGAGTCCCCGATCAGTGCGACCTTTTTGTTGACAATGCCGGGTCCTGCCGGCTGGGTCAGTCGAAGCGGCTCGCGGAAGGCACTGTCGATCGGCCTGCTGCGCACGGTCTTTCCGTCCGGGGCCAGGTTGTAGTTCTGCAGCGGGAACACGCCTTCACGACCGAGCAGCGGCGGAATGTCCGCCTTGCGTTCGACCACGGTGGAGGGTGTCGCCTTCCACGCCGCGGTGACTCCGGCCTGGATGTCCTCGGCGATCGCGCGGACCATGACCAGCCCGCCTTCGTAGGTCCAATGCGTGTCGAGTCGGGAGTACACCGGAGCGCCTCGACGCTCACCTGCGGTCCGCAACGCGGGCCGCAGGTCCGTGGCACCGGCCTCGGCGATCATTCGACGCCAGAATTCGTCCCTTGTCTGACGAGCGCAGTCCGAACCCAGGTACTGCGCGGGCAGGTATTGCGGCACCATGGTCGTCTTGTCGGGACCGATCATCAGCACGAATTGCCTGCCGGAACGCTCGACCTCGGCCTGGAGTCGCTTCATCGATCCGACCACTTGGTCCAGCGGTCGCTCGGGCAGGCACGCGCCGAGGATGTCGTAGCCGAGGTAGAGCCAGTCGTCTTGCCCTTCAAGGACTTTCGGGAAGCCCTGGGCGAGAATCTTCTTTCGGTCGTTCTCGCTCTTGCTGGGTGGCGCCACGGTCCCGACACCGGGGCCGGAGTCGACCTGGCGTCCGAGTTGCGGCGGCTCACCGAAAACCCGCCTGCTCACCTGGTCGTCGATGTCCAACGCGACGGAACGCAACGGCAGGTTGTCGGCGGCCCACGGTTCGAACCCGGTGAAAAACCCCCAGCCCTGCCCGGGTGACGGAAACGCGGCGAGCGGGCGGTTCTCGAACGCTTCGGGTCGCACGCCGAGGACCAGCAACAACAGGGGTGTGCAGAAGAAGATCATTGCCGTGACCAAGGCGGGAGACTGACGCTCACCATGCCTGGGCCGGTAGAGGGTGTGTTCCTTGGGAAGCCACGCCTCGTGCACCGAGGGCAGGTCGAATGACCGCTCTTGGCTCAGCGGCGTGTTCGCGCGTCCCGTCGTCACCTGGCAAGGGTAACGACGATCCCGTGCGAGAGTGGCCGGTTGCGTAAGTAACCCGTTTGGGTGGTCGGCGCGCGTGTCGGCCTCGGGCTCGACTTCTTGATGGGCGGGAGGAGGAGTATCAGTCGGATCAGAAGCCCCTTTGGAGGCGACGATGTGGTTTCAGATCCTGGCGTTGGTCACAGTCGCGATCGTGTTCGTGGTGCGACTGGTCGTGGCGCTGACCGATCGGCCGACCCGGCGCTGATCAGCGGGTGCGCAGAGAGCGCCAAGCCGAGGCGGGCAGGACGAGGGTCGGCCCGGTTGGGTTCTTGGAATCCCGAACCAGCACACCGGCACTGATCAGCGCGATCTCGACACACTCCGCGTGCTCGGAATCAACGCTTCTGCTGCTCTTGCGCCAACGCAACTGGGACAGGTCCACGCGAATCGCCTCTCACAGCTCGGCTGCCATTCGGTCAACCAGCCGGACAGACTCGTCGTGGCTCAGCGCCAGCGAAGCCAGCTGGTCGAAGGCCAGCCTAGCCGAGCGGACCTCCTGCTCCTTCTCGACTTCGACCGATCCGGCGATGTGCTCGACATAAACGATGGCGGGATCAGCGGGACTGGGAAAGCTGAGCACCGTAAAAGAACCGGAGAGCCCGGCGTGTGCCCCGATGCCGGGCGGGATGACCTGAAAGGTCACGTTCTCCAACTCGGCGACCATGACGATGTGCGCCAACTGCTCCTGCATGCAAGGCAGATCTCGCCGAAGAGCGGTGTGATCGACAATTGAGTGCAGCCGCAGCGGTTCGTCAGCGGTGACCCGCCGCTGGCGGCGGCGAATCTCCACGCCGCGAGCAACAGAGGCGGGAGTGTGACGGGCCGGATCGGCCGCTCCCGTGAAAACGGCGCGCACGTAGCCCTCGGTTTGCAGGAGGCCGTGCACCATCCCGAGCTGGAATGACCGGATCTCCGATGCCTGCGCTTCGAGGGGCACGTACCCGCGATTCGGGATGCCGTAGGTGTGCCACCAACCCTTCTCCTTGGCGCGTTCCCACATAGCCAGGTAAGGCGGCCAGTCCGTCGACACCAAGCCATACACATCCAACATCGCCTGCAGCTCGTGGTAGCTCGGCAACTGCCCCGTCTCGATCCGGCTCATCTTCCGGTTCGTGAACCGCAGCCGGTCCCCCGCCTCCTGCTGCGTCATCCGCGCCCGCTCCCGCAACTCCCGCAGGGCGCGTGCCAAGACTCTGACCCGCAGGTTTGGCTCCGTCATCCATCACTCCTGTCGCACGCACCCTCACCCAGTGTGCCGACGGAGTCCGACATTCCGGAATCCGGCGCGCGGTCTCCGGTGGACCACCGTCCGCCATGCCTACCTGGAACTACCTGCACCACCTTGAGTACCGGCGCGAACTTTCCAAGTACGAACGTGTGCTCCTGTACATCGAGACAGCCGAGGACCACGGATTCTGCTTCCACAAGAAGGGCATGACCCGCACCGAATGGCACGAGCATTACACCCGGCTGTGCGCCGCCGACTTTCTTGATCGAAAAGCCGCCGACCCCGGCATTTGGCTGGTCACGACCGTGCGCGTGCTTCCCGACAAGCGGACGACCTTGTGCACCATGCGCTTTCACTGGACCCCCGAACGGATCATTGACAAAAACTGATCCGACTATTGCGCGATGGTGAGTATCCCGACGTCCGGGAGCTTTCGCATTGCCTCTAGCCGCCGTATCTACTTGTCAGTAGCATCGCTTCGCATGGATGCATCGGAGCAGCTCGCGGCCCGCAAGGTCCGCTTCGTCGATGTCCTGCGCGCCTTGCCGAAGCTCGCGCCGGATGGACTCAGGATGGCGCGCGGAGCGGTTGGACTGGTCACGCTCAAGCCGACCACCAAAGACTCGATCGGCCACATCTTCCAGCGCGCCGCCGCTGAGCACCCGGAGCGTCCGTTCCTCCGCTTCGAGAACACCGAGATCACCTACGACCAGGCGAATCTGCTGGTCAACCAGTACGCGTCGGTGTACGCCGCGCACGGGGTGGGGCCCGGCAAGACCGTGGCTGTGATGGCGGGGAATCGGCCGGAGACGCTGCTGGCCGCGCTCGCCGGTGTGAAGCTCGGGGCCGCCGTCGGGATGATCAACACCAACCAGCGCGGCGACGTGCTCGACCACAGCGTCCGGCTGCTCGGCGCCACCGTCCTGGTCGCGGGGCGCGAATACCGCGATGCCCTCGACGAGGTGACGACGCCGACGGTCCTCGATCTCGAAACGCTCGCGACCGGCGCGACCTCGACGTTCAATCCCGCGGTATGCGCGACGTTGACCGCTTCGACAACCGCGTTCTACATCTTCACCTCGGGCACCACCGGGATGCCCAAGGCGAGCTCGATGTCGCATTTCCGGTGGCTCAAGAGCATGGCCGGAATCGGCGGACTCGGTGTGCGCCTGCGGGCTGATGACACGCTCTACTGTTGTCTCCCGCTCTATCACAACAACGCTCTGACGGTTTCCCTCTCCTCCGTGCTTTCCGCAGGGGCGACGCTCGCGCTTGGACGGTCTTTCTCCGCGTCCCGCTTCTGGGACGACGTGGTCCGCACCCGCTCCACGGCGTTCTGCTACATCGGCGAGCTCTGCCGCTACCTGCTCAACCAGCCGCCGCGGGCGATCGAGCGCGAGCACCAGGTCCGCGTCGTCGTCGGCAACGGTCTTCGACCCGAGATCTGGCACGAGTTCACCGAGCGCTTCGGCATCAAGCGGGTCGCCGAGTTCTACGGCGCCAGCGAGTGCAACCTGGCCTTCATCAACGCGCTGAACATCGACCGGACCGCCGGAACCTGCCCGCTGCCGTTCGCGGTCGTCGAGTACGACCCCGACACCGGCAAGCCCAAGCGGGTCGGCGACCGCCTGCGCAAGGTCAAGTCCGGCGAGGTCGGCCTGCTCCTCACCAAGGTCACCAGCCGCGCGCCGTTCGACGGCTACACCGACGCCGAGGCCTCCGAGCGCAAGCTCGTGCGGGCCGCCTTCAAGAAGGACGACTGCTGGTTCGACACCGGCGACCTGGTCCGGATGCAGGGCTTCAAGCACGTGGCGTTCGTCGACCGGCTCGGCGACACCTTCCGCTGGAAGGGTGAGAACGTCGCCACGACCGAGGTCGAGGGCGCGATCGGCGAGCGGCCCGACGTCGAGCAGGCCGTGGTCTACGGCGTGGCCGTGCCGGGTACCGACGGCAAGGCCGGGATGGCCGCGGTGAAGCTGCGCGACGGCGCCCGGTTCGACGGCCAGGTGCTGGGCAAGCACCTCGCCGAGCGGCTCCCGACCTACGCGATCCCGCTGTTCGTGCGGGTGATCAACGAGGTCGAGCAGACGTCGACGTTCAAGTCGCGCAAGGTGGACCTGCGCGACGAGGGCTACGCGAAATCGGTGACCGATCCCCTGTTCGTCTACACCGGTGAGCAGTACGTGCCGTGGTATCCGTCCTATCCGGACGAGGTGGCAGCGGGCAGAATTCGGGTATGACCCGAATTGCCGCTCTGCTGCGCGGAGTGAACGTCGGCGGGAACAAGAAGATCGCCATGGCCGACTTTCGCACCGTGCTGTCCGACTTGGGCTACGAAGATGTCCGGACGCTGTTGCAGAGCGGCAATGCCGTCTTCACCGCCAAGGACAAGCCCGCCAAGGCCGAGAAGCGGATCGAGAAAGCGCTCGCGGACCTGGGTCTCACGACCCGCTGCCTGGCCCGGACCGCCGACGAGATCCAGGCCGTGATCGACGCGCACCCGCTGGTCGACCTGGCCGACAACGGGTCTCGGATGCTGGTCGTGTTCCTGTCGGAGGACTTGGATCCGGCGCTCGCCGACGAGGTCGTCGCGCTGGCGCCGGACCACATCCGAATCGGCTCGCGGGTCGTCTACCAGTGGTGCCCGGACGGGATTCTGCAGGCGCCGGAACTCGTCCCGCTGGTCGCGAAACGGACCAAAATCGCCGCCACCGCACGCAACTGGAACACCGTGGTAAAGATCGGCGCGGCCCTCTGAGCCCGCGCGAAACGCCCGAATGTCGAACTCAGTGTCCTGAACGTGGAACTCACTGTTCTGAACGTGGAACTCACTGTTCTGAACGTGGGACTCGCGTTCGAACATTTGTGCACACTGTGGACAAGTGCTGTGGATAACTCAGCGGCGGGTGGGTGGGCAGATCTTGTCGATCGCGTCCAGGTCGTCCTGGGCGGTTTGCCAGTGCAGGGCGTTGGAGTTGGCGGTGATCTGGTTGGGGGTGGTCGCGCCCGCGATTACCGAGCCGACGGCGGGCTGGGCGGCGAGCCAGCCGATCGCGAGGGTGGCCATCGTGATGCCGCGCTCCGAGGCGAAGGCGCGGAGCTTCTCGATCTTGTGCCAGGGCGCGTCGTCGATGAGGCGCCGGCGGTTGGCCAGGCGGGAACCGGCGGGCGGCGGCTGGTCGCGGGTGTATTTGCCGGTCAGCAGGCCGTTGGCCAGCGGGAAGTACGGCAGCAGGCTCATGCCGAAGCGTTCGCACGCGGGTAAGAGCTCGCGCTCGGCGTCGCGTTCGAGCAGCGAGTAGTGGTTCTGCGCGGTCACCGGACTGACGACACCGTTGGTCTTCGCGATCCAGGCCGCGTCGGCGAGCTGCCAGGCCGCCAGGTTGCACACCCCGGCGTAGCGCACATGGCCGTCGCGGACCAGGTCGTCCAGCGCCGCCAGGGTCTCGGCGATCGGGGTGCCCGGATCCGGCCGGTGCAGCTGGTACAGGTCGATCCAGTCGGTGTTGAGCCTGCGCAGCGAGGCCTCCACCGCCCGTCTGACGTACCCGCGCGAACCGCGGGCGCCGAAGTCCGGGCCGCTGCCGCCCTGCATGTCCATGCCGAATTTCGTCGCGATCACCGCGTGGTCGCGTCGGCCCGCGAGAGCCTGACCGAGCAGCTCCTCGCTGCGGCCGCGTGGCGCGCCGTAGACGTCGGCGATGTCGAACAGCGAGACCCCGGCGTCGAGCGCCGCGTGGACCAGGGCGCGCGCGCCCGCGATCGACTCGGTCGGGGTGCCCGGCCTGCCCAGGTTGTTGCACCCAAGTCCGACCGCTCCCACCACCAACCCGGACTCACCCAGGTGCCGCAGCTCCACCCTGCAGACAGTAGGGCGGCCAGGCGATGTGATCTAGATGTCAAGGCGGATCCGATATCGATGTCCTGCCAGGCGGTAAGGCAGGCTATGACCATGAGCACCACACCCGAGGACGATCCGGGGGCGGTGTCCGCCCCCGGGTGGACCGCCGCCGATATCCCAGACCTGGTCGGCCGCACCGCCATCGTGACCGGTGGCAACAGCGGTCTGGGCTTCCAGACCAGCCGTGAGCTGGCCCGACACGGCGCCCACGTCATCCTGACCGCCCGCGACGCGGACAAGGGCGCCGAGGCCGTCGCGACCATCCGCACCGAGCAGCCCGAGGCGAGCATCGAGACCCGCCTCGTCGACCTCGCCGACCTCGACACGGTGACCGCTTTCGCCGACACCGTCGACCAGGTCGACATCCTCATCAACAACGCGGGCGTGATGATGCCGCCGCGTTCCGAGAGCGCCCAGGGTTACGAGCTGCAGTTCGCCGTCAACCACCTGGGCCACTTCGCACTCACCGGCCTGCTGCTGGACAAGCTGAAGTCGGGGAGCGACCCGCGGGTCGTGACTGTCAGCTCCTTCCTCCACAAGCGCGGCCGGATCCATTTCGACGACCTGCACGGCGAGCACAAGTACTCGCGCAGTGGGTACTACGCGCAGTCCAAGCTCGCCAACGTGGTGTTCGGCCTGGAATTCCACCGCAGGCTGCGGGCCAACGGCTTCACCGTGGCCAGCGTGCTGGCGCATCCGGGGTATTCGGCGACGAACCTGCAGTCCTCCGGGCCGACCGGGGTGGCGAAACTGGCCCTGAAGGTGTCGAACAAGTTCATGGCCCAGGAAGCCGAGATGGGCGCGCTGCCGCAGCTGTACGCGGCGACGCACCCGGACATCGAGAGCGGGCAGTTCGTCGGACCCAACGGGCGCCGGGAGCAGAAGGGCTATCCCACGCTGGTGGAGCCGCTCGAGGCCGCCCGAGACCGGGAACTGGCCAAGCGGCTCTGGGACGTCAGCGAAGAGCTCACCGGGATCGATTTCGGTCTCGCCCGATAGCCCGCGTCGCCCCGGCTCCACTGGGATGTCGCGCACATCCAAGTGGGGCCGGGGCTGAACGGGCGTTAACCTTCCCGGCGGTAGCCGTGCGGGGTGCACGGTCGGGCGTGAAGGGATATCGGGATGCAGATCGACGGCACCGCGGCCATCGTCACCGGAGGAGCCTCCGGCCTCGGTGGGGCCACCGCGCACGCGCTCGCCGCGCAGGGTGCGAGTGTCTTCGCGCTCGATCTGCCCGCCGCCATCGAGACCGCGCCGCAGGTCGAGGGCATCACCTACGTCCCCACCGACGTGACCGACCCCGAGCAGGTCCAGGCCGCCGTCGACGCCGCGGTCGCGTCCGGCAAGCCGCTGCGCGTCGTGGTCAACTGCGCCGGGATCGGGCCCTCGGCTCGCATCCTGTCCAAGAAGGGCCCGCACGACCTCAACCTGTTCCGGAAGGTCATCGAGGTCAACCTGATCGGCACGTTCAACGTGGTCACCCTCGCCGCCGCGGCCATCGCGCGGACCGAGGCGCTCGACCACGACCAGCGCGGCGTCATCATCAACACCGCCTCGATCGCCGCGTTCGACGGGCAGATCGGGCAGGCGGCCTACGCCGCGTCCAAGGGTGGCGTCGTGGGCCTGAACCTTCCGGCCGCGCGCGACCTGGCGACGTCGGGCATCCGGGTGCTGACCATCGCCCCCGGCATCATCGACACCCCGATGCTCGCGACCGTGTCCGACGAGTTCCGGGCCGCGCTCGCCGAGGGCGTGCCGTTCCCCAAGCGCCTCGGCAAGCCCGAGGAGTACGCGAAGCTCGCGCTGTCGATCATCGACCAGGACTACCTCAACGGCGAGGTGATCCGTCTCGACGGCTCGCTGCGCATGGCGCCGAGGTAGGACTCCACTTCCGCGAGGTGGCTCCGCACGGTCGGCATGAACGTGCGGAGCGCCTTGTTGAAGTCGTCGGCCTCATCGGCGGACGCCGTGGTGAACATCAGCATCTCGGTGAGTTCGAGCCGCCGGTTGACGGAGCTGACCTGGCCGCGCCACTGGTGCAGCAGCGAGATCAGCTCCGTGTCTCGGCGCAGGCTCAACGCGCCCGAGGTGAAGGCCGAGTCGACGGCCGAGTGCAGCAGCCGCGAGTAGAGCTTGCGGCCGCCCGGTGCGTCGTCACTGAACTCCGTGCCCGCCAACACTTCGCGGTTGCGCGCGAGTTCCGACTCGATGGACTCGATCGCCTGCAGCCGCCGTTCCCGTTGCGCGGCCCAGCGTTCGGCGAAGATGCCCGTGATGCCCGCGAGCAGCGCCAGGGTGTTGACCGCGGGCTCGAACTTCTGCCCGGGCTCGGAGATCACGAACCACGTCACGCCGAGCGCCAACGCGACCGCGAGCGCGCCGAAGGTGACTACCGTGATCGCGATTCGGGTCATTTAGTTCGCCCAGATCTCGTCCGCCCTGGTCCGGCGTTGGTTCGGCACCGGCTCGCCCCCCTGGGCGCGGCCGAGCAGGACCAGTTCCATGCCGAAGCCGGGCGAGGCCCGCTGGGTCCGGAAGTCGGAGTGGGTGGCCGCGACCCGGCGCAGTCCGCAGCGGGTGAGGATGTCGTCGAGCGCCTTGCGGGCGTACTTCCTGGTGACCTGCAGCAGGATCGTGTCGTTGTCCGGGAACAGGACGCGGGTGCGGTCGGGCAGGGTCATCCGGATGTCGCCGCCCGTGCGGTTCTGGTAGATCACCTTCACCTTGAGCGCGCGACCCGGCTCGACGGAACCGCGGAACTGCACGGACTCCATGTCGATCGTCAGGTCCGAGTTGTGCAGCAGCGCGCTGGTCACGAACTCCTTGTACGCCCGGCTCCGCGCGTACTCCTCGACGACCTGGCGGGCGAGATCATCGGACAGGTCGTCGGTGGTCGCGACCTCCAGCAGGAACCGGTCCTGCGGCGCAGCAGCGAGGTCAGGCTGGACAGGATTTCGGCGTCGTCGTCGAAGTTGGCCATCGTGTTGCCGAGCAGCGAGTACAGGATCGGCTCGTCGCCGACGATGGTCCGCAGCAGCTTGCCCAGTTCGCGCAGGTTCTCGATGATCGCGAAGTCCAGATGCACCGGGATGATCTGGTGGCCTGCCATGCCAAGGCCGCGGGTCGACTCGCTGGTGCCCAGGCGCAGCATCTCCGAGCTGATGTCGACCGGGAAATAGAACATGTCCGGGTTCTCGGCGCGCAGCGTCTCCAGCACCTGGCGGTCCTTGTGGCCGGTTCCCGCGCCGAGACAGACGTAGTGGAACGGCGAGCCGCCGATCTTGCCGCTGATCCGCCGCCAGCGCCGGGTGAACGACTCCAGGCTCTGCTTCATGACCTGGTAGAACGGGTCGGAGCAGGCGTGCGCCCACGCGATCGTCGGCCCGATCCCCCAGTACTGGTAGCCCGAGGTGATCTGCTTGCCCTCGCCGTTGGGCGACGGCTTGCCACGCAGGTCCGAGGTCAGCGAGGCGAGCTTGCTCGACTGGTCCTCGCCGACGAGCACGAGCGACCACGCGAAGTCCGACTCCTCGATGGCCTTCGCCAAGTCGCCAGGCAACGGCCTTTCACCAGCGGTCACGATCGGCCCTCCCGCAGTCTTCACTAGCGCTGTATAGCTTTGGGTAGCCTACTGACTACTAGTGGCCGCGTTTGAGCCATTCGTCAAGATCAGGGGCCTCCTGGCCGATCGAGGTCGAGTCGCCGTGGCCCGTATGGACGATCGTCTCCGGCGGCAGTTCGAGGAGGCGCTCGGTGATCGAGTCGATGATCGTCGGGAAGTCGCTGAGCGAGCGGCCGGTCGCCCCCGGCCCACCGCGGAACAGGGTGTCGCCGGTGAAGACGGCGTCGAGTTCGGGCGCGTAGACGCAGACGCCGCCCGGCGTGTGGCCAGGGGTGTGCAGGATGTGCAGGTCGACGCCCGCGACCTCAACGACCTCGCCGTCGAACAGCGGCTCGAAGTCGTCGTCCGGGTAGAGGTTGCGCCACAGCTCCTCGTCGGCCGGGTGCAGCATGACCAGCGCGTCGGTGACCTTCGCCAGGTCCTCGGCGACGTTGATGTGGTCGTCGTGGGCGTGCGTGCAGATGATCGCCTTGACCCGGCGGTCGTCGACCGCGGCGAGGATCTCGTCGGCGTCGTGGGCGGCGTCGATGATCACCACCTCGTTCTCGTCGCCGACGATCCAGACGTTGTTGTCGACCTCGTGGGTCTCGCCGTCGTGGTTGAACGTGCCGGTGGTGACGACGTAATCGATGCGGGCGCTCATCAGAACACCACGACCGAGCGGAGGACGTCGCCGTGGTGCATGCGGTCGAACGCTTCCTCGACGCCGTCGAGCGCGATGGTCTCGGAGACGAACGCGTTGAGGTCGAGCCTGCCCTGGCGGTAGAGGTCGACCAGGTACGGGAAGTCGCGTGAGGGCAGGCAGTCGCCGTACCAGCTCGACTTGAGCGCGCCGCCGCGGGAGAAGAAGTCGATCAGCGGCATCTCGATCCTCATGTCCGGGGTCGGCACGCCGACCAGCACGACCGTGCCCGCGAGGTCGCGCGCGTAGAACGCCTGCTTCCACGTCTCCGGACGGCCGACCGCGTCGATCACGACGTCCGCGCCGAAGCCGGCGGTGAGTTCCTTGATCGCCTCGACCGGGTCACCGGACTTGGCGTTGATGGTGTGGGTGGCGCCGATTCCCTTGGCCCACTCCAGTTTCCGGTCGTCGACGTCGACCGCGATGATCGTCGTCGCGCCCGCGAGCTTCGACCCCGCGATGGCCGCGTCGCCGACGCCGCCGCAGCCGATCACCGCGACCGTGTCGCCGCGCGAGACCCCGCCGGTGTTGAGCGCCGCGCCCAGACCGGCCATGA
Organism: Actinokineospora sp.; assembly: GCF_050699995.1. Taxonomy (GTDB): domain Bacteria; phylum Actinomycetota; class Actinomycetes; order Mycobacteriales; family Pseudonocardiaceae; genus Actinokineospora. The sequence continues at coordinate 22,092 of NZ_JBOHGC010000570.1, forward strand.
CACCGCAGCCGAGCAGGCCCACGGCGGTCGGACTCGCGGAGGGGGCAACCTTGGTGCACTGTCCACTGTGGACGAGCGTCTTGTCGGCGAACGCGCCGATGCCCAGCGCCGGGGACAGCGGCGTGCCGTCTTCCAGCGTCATCGGCTGGGCGGCGTTGTGGGTGTTGAAGCAGTACCAGGGCTTACCCTTGAGGCAGGCGCGGCACCGGCCGCAGACCGCGCGCCAGTTCAGGATGACGAAGTCGCCGGGCTCGACGTCGGTGACGCCGTCACCGACGGTCTCCACGATCCCCGCGGCCTCGTGGCCGAGCAGGAACGGGAACTCGTCGTTGATGCCGCCCTCGCGGTAGTGCAGATCCGTGTGGCAGACGCCGCAGGACAGGACCTTCACCACCGCTTCGCCCGGGCCCGGGTCGGGGATGACGATCGTCTCGACGGAGACCGGCCGGCCCTTCGCTCTGGCGACGACACCGCGAACCTGCTGGGCCATACCGACTCCTAGAGGTCTCCGACGAACGGGATTTTGTTGACTTCCGGTGATGACATCCAGCCGCGCAGCACCGCGGTGGCGCGCACGTCGTCCTCGTTGTACTCCAGGAGCCGGGTGCGCTGCACGGTATCCGGTTCGTCGCCGTCCATCCCGACCGCCGCCCGGTACCAGCGCATCGAATTCTCGCCGCTCGCCTCGGCGTCGCGCCAGGCGAAGCCCGCGGCGGGGGCGATCGTCTTGAGTCCCTTGCCGTGCGAGCACAGGAAATGCTCGCGGACGCTGCCGAACAGGTCAACCCACTCGTCGGACTCGATGAACGTCAGCACCTCGCGGCGGGTGGGGATGCCGGGCTTGCCCGCGAAGCGCTTCGCCGAGGCCAGCAGCCACCGGTTCTCGGCCAACTCGTTGTAGCAGTAGGCGCGGAACGTGAGCCCGCGCGCGACCGTCGCCTCGCGCACCGACGCGAACCACTGCCAGAACTCGGCGAACGAACGGGCCTCGTCGTCGGTGGGCAGCGGGTCCCAGGTGACGAAGGCGCGGTAGCCGTGCTCGATGCCGATGTCGGCGCCCGCGAGCAGCGCGCCCCACAGGTAGGCGCCCGCGTCGCCGAAGCTCTCCATGTCGACGTCGACCTCGACGTCGGCGCGGGGCACGTGCACGGACTCGTTGCGGCGCACGACGGTGAGGTCGGCCAGCCAGGCGCGCGCCAGCCCGACGGCGTCCGGCAGCGGCATCCCGACCATCGGCGCCACCCCAGCGTCCTCGACATCGAGCGCGGCCAAGGCGTCGACCGTCGTCACCCCGGCGGCGCGGAGGAAGCCCGCGTCCTCGCCGCGCACGACAAGGCTCACATCGCGGGTGTCGAGCAGGTTCTGACTGCACACCGGCCACCACGGGCAGCTGCGGCACTCAACGATCCTCGACGGCTGCGCGAGCGGCTCTCCGCCGGTCGCGGCGGCGGTCGCCACGGCGATGCGGTCGGCGAAGCGGACCTCGTACTCGGCGAGCGCGGTCCGCCCGCCGGGCCACGTCGGCGCGGCCAGGTCGTGCCAGACGACGACGTCGCCGTCGAGGCCGATGACCCCGGCGAGCGCGTGCCGGTCTTCGGCGTACCCGGCGGCGCGCAGCAGCCGCAGCGTGTGCGCGAGCCGCAGCTGGTCGCGCGGCTGCGGGCGGACCTTGCGGGTCTGGTCGGGCTCGCCGCCGATGTTGGTGATCTCGCCGACCGGGGACGTGCGGGCGCCGGTGCCGGGATCGCTCACCTTGTGCCGGACCACGAGAACCGGAACGTAGCCGGATTCGGTGCGCACGAGCAGGTCGATCACGCCGCGCCTGCCGCCCTCGGGGTCGCGCGGGAGCTGGGCGGACCAGATGAACCGGGCCCCGGCTTCCAGTGCGACGGCGGTGGCGGCCTCACGCTCCGTGCTGCGCCCGGCCGGGATCTCGACCCAGTCGTCGCCGAACTTGACCGCGAGCTGGTCGGCGATCTCCCGCCGGTGCGCCGCCGCGTCGGCTTTGCGCAGCTCAGCGGTGGGGTCGGGAGCTCCGCGCGGCAAGTCCCGGGCGGCTGGATCGTGTTCCAGGTGAACACGGCGCCTGCAGCGGCTCACCACGCCGGCGTCGAGTAGCACCGTTGTAGTCACGCAATGCAGCTTAGTTGGCTCATCCGCCGCCCCGGAATTTGTGCAGGGGTCACCTACCAGGGGATGGCGCGGATGGATGGGTGACCGTGGTCACGATTCGTCACGGTCCCCCTTAGGTGCGGTCCGGCGGTCCGACAGTTGGGCCGCAGGACCGCACCGGGGCCGGCTAGATCGGGAGCAGCGGGCCGCGGAAGGCCACGGTGCCCAGTTCGAGCTTCAAACCGGCGATGCCGCCGTACTGCTGCGCGTACGCGAGTTCGTGCGACAGGTCGCCGACGCCGTTGCTGCCCGCGATCGGGGCGATGGCCAGGGTCGACAGGGTGCCGAGCGCTTTGCCGGTGGAGTCGAGGAACGCGCTGCCCGAGTCACCCGGGATGCCGGGCGTGACGGTGTAGACGCTGTGGGTCCAGCCGTTGGCCTCGGTGCCCAGGCTCTTGCCCTGCTTCGGGCTGAGCTGCGTGATGCCACCGCGCAGCGACGAGTTGCCGTAGGACAGGACGGTCTCGAGCATCGTGGTGCCGTTGGTGTCCAGCGCGGTCGGACCACCCCAGAACGGCACGCTCGGGTTGGTCTTGGCGACCGCGGCGGCGGGGATCTTGACCAGCGCGAGGTCGTTGTGGGCGCAGGCGTCCTCGTTGGTCTCGCCGCGGCTCTGCATGGTGTTCCAGGAGCTGTAGGCGATCTCGCCGGTGACACCCGAGCCGACCAGTGTCACCTTGGTGCCCAGCGGAAGCGTGCCCGCGTCGCAGCCGTTGGTGTCGGTCGCCGCCCCGGTGCCCGAACAGTGCGCCGCCTGTCCGATGTAGACGTTGCCGGAGCTGTCGCTGAAGACGAAGTTCGCCGTGCACTGGCCGGAACCGTCGGTCTCGGTCTGGATGCCGGGGTGGATGGTCGCCTGGGCGGCGGGCGCCCAGACCGGCGCGGCCGCGGCCGTGCCCGGGGCCGCGAGCATCAGCGCGCCGAGC
>NZ_JBOHGC010000571.1:0-2559 GCF_050699995.1 Actinokineospora sp.
GGGCGACACTGTCGCCCGGGCCTTCGTCGTAGGGTCGCCCCATGCTCGCCGACGCCGTCCCGTTCCTGGCCTGCCCGCTGTGCGCCGGCGCCCTGGCCATCGAGTCCGGGACGCTGCGGTGCGCGCGGTCGCACAGCTTCGACATCGCCCGCCAGGGCTACGTGAGCCTGCTGCGCGGCGCCTCGACATTCACCGGGGACACCCCCGAGATGGTCGACGCGCGCGCGGCCTTCCTCGGCGCCGGCCACTACGCCCCAATCGTCGAGGCGATCACCGACGCCGCCCGGCCGGGGCCTGGCTGCGTCGTCGACGTCGGCGCGGGCACCGGCTACTACCTCGCGGCCGTCCTCGACCGCTTCGGCGACCGCGCAGGGCTCGCCTTGGACGCCTCCAAGCCCGCCCTGCGCCAGGCCGCCCGCGCCCACCCCCTGATCGGCGCGGTGGGCTGCGACGCATGGCAGCCGCTGCCGGTCCAGCCCGCCGCCGCGGGCCTCGTACTCAACGTCTTCGCCCCGCGCAACCCCGCGGAGCTGCGGCGCATCCTGCGGTCCGAGGGCACCCTGGTCGTGGTGGCCCCGACCTCTCGACACCTGGGCGAACTTGTGTCCACTTTGGACCTACTGGCGGTCGAGGAGGACAAGCAGAGCCGCATCGACGAACGTCTGGCTCCGCACTTCGACCTGATCGAGCAGACCGACCGCGAGTTCTCGATGACCCTGTCGCACGACGACGTCACGACGCTCGTGGGCATGGGCCCCAACGCCTTCCACACCGTTGCCGCCGAGTTCCGTGAGCGAGTCGGGGCGTTGGCCGATCCGCTCACGGTGACCGGGTCGGTCACCGTGAGCGCCTACCGGCCGTCAGGCGGCTGAGGCCACCGGCGCCCGCCCGGTCAGCGCGAGCAGCCGCTCGTGCGCGGACGCGCCCTCCGCCGCGGGCAGCCGAGCGGAGAAAGCGCCGCCAGGGCCCCACAGTTCCTCGGGGAAGCGACTGACGACCTTGACCGCCGCCTCGGCGAGGTCTTCGTCGAACCGCAGATCGATCCCGGCAGCCGACGCGATGTCCCACGCGTGCACGAGAACGTCGGCGAAGTGCACCGACTGCGCCACCGCGCCGGTGCGGTCGACGCCGAGCAGCTCGAACGGGGCCTCCTGCGCCTCGTCGCCTCCGAAGGCCACCAAGAACGCCTCCGCGGTCTCCCGGAAGTCCACCCGCGGGTCCGCGCTCAGCCCGGCCTCTGCGGGCGGCTCCTGCCCCGCGATCTTGGCCAGCATCCCGTGGTTGTTGCTGACCATGTGCCCGATGACGCCGCGGACGGTCCATTCCGAGCAGGGCGACGCGAGGTCGAGCTGCTCGTCGGTGAGCCGGTCGATGATCGCGCCGGTGACCTCGACGGCCCGGCGGTCCAGTGCCCTGATGTCCATGACCCCTCCAGAAATAAGTACGAACGATCGGTCAGATAGTTCCACATGATCGTCGGGTCGTCTAGATTGCTCGCATGGACGGTCGACTGGCCCGGGGCGCGGAGACGCGGCGCGTCACGCTGCGCCGCGCCGCGGAAATCGCGTCCGTCGAGGGGCTGGACGGGTTGACGATCGGCAGGCTCGCGGGCGAGTTGGAGCTGAGCAAGAGCGGCATCTTCGCCCACTTCGGCTCGAAGGAGGACCTGCAGCTCGCGACGCTGGCCTACGCCGAGGAGGTGTTCGTCGAGCGCGTGATCCGCCCGGCGCGTGCCGCCGAGCCGGGGTTGCCGAGGCTGCGGGCGCTGGTCGACAACTGGATCACGTATTCGCGGACCCGCATCTTCCCCGGTGGTTGTTTCCTCGCCGCCGCGTCGGCTGAGTTCGACGCCCGCGAAGGCCGGGTGCATGACGCGGTCGTGGGGTCTTTCCGCAATTGGATGGCCGTGCTCGTCGGCATGGTCGAGGAGGCGGTCGAGCGCGGGCAGTTGCCCGCGGACACCGACGCCGCGCAGTTGGCGTTCGAGGTGGACGCTCTGGCCCGGGCGTCGAACGCGGTGTCGGTCCTCACTGGCGACGATGAGGCATACCGCCGGGCGGAGGCGGGTATCCGGGCCAAGTTGGGGTAGGGAATGTTCCGTGGGCGTTGTTCGTTGAACCGCAGACAGCACGCCCTTACCTAGGAGGTCCTGTGGCGACGGTCGAATTGACCACCGAGAACTTCGATGAGGTCGTGGGCGGTGGTGGCACCGTCCTGGTGGACTTTTGGGCCGCTTGGTGTGGCCCGTGCCGCCAGTTCGCCCCGACTTTCGAGAAGGCGTCGGAGCAGCACGACGATGTCGTCTTCGCCAAGGTCGACACGGAGGCCCAGCAGCAGCTGGCGCAGGCCTTCGGCATCTCATCGATCCCGACGGTCATGGCCGTCCGCGAGGGCGTTGTCCTCTACGCCCAGCCCGGCGCCCTTCCCGCGCCCGCCCTGGAGGATTTGATCACCCAGGTGAAGGCCGTGGACATGGCCGAGGTCCACGCCGAGGTAGCCAAGCAAAACAACGGCACCCCCACCGAGTAACCCACCCCACAGCGAAGCCCCGCGAACACC
>NZ_JBOHGC010000572.1:0-4967 GCF_050699995.1 Actinokineospora sp.
CGGGTGTGCAGGCTTCGCGGCGCGGTTGGCTTTGACGGCAAGGAAAGCGGGGTCGGGCGGACTTGCCCGACCCCGATCTTCCTAGCTCGCGACCCGGAACCCGGCGCCGACTCCGCCGTTGGCGTCCATGTCGGCGATGATGCTCAGGATCGGGCTGCCGTGCTGCAGACCCCAGGCGTTGCCCACCAGGGTCTGACCCACCACGATCGGCGCGCCCGAGTCACCCGCCCAGGTCCAGATCGTGTGGGAGAACCAGATCCCGCTGTTGCCCAGCTTGAGGCCGCAGGTGATGCCGGTCGTCTGGCCCTGCTTGCACATCCGCACGCCCGCCCCCGGGACGGCGCCGACCGAGGTGATCGTCACCGAGCCGACGGTCGTGGTGGGCGCGACCTTGGTCTCGTCCAGGTCGATCACCGCGTAGTCGAGTCCGTCGGGCCCGTCGGACAGCAGGTTGTTCGGGGTGCTGACGTGGGTGACGGTGCCGATGACGCCGGTCTCGGTGTCGGGCGTGATCACCTTGGCCGTGTTGAGCGAGGTGCCCGCGGGCGCGATGTTCTTGTAGATCGGCTCACCGACCAGCTTGGTGCCGTCGGCTTTGACGAAACAGTGGGCGTTGGTCAGCGCGACCAGGTTGCCGGTCCGGTCGTATCCCACGGCGGTGAGCGTGCAGCCGAGCGCGGTCGCCTGCGTGACCTCACCCGGAAGTCCTTGGTCGAAAGCGATTCCGCTGCCGCCGCCGACGGTGACCGGCGTGGCCGCGGTCGACGTCGGACCCGCGACGCTCACCAGGGCCGCGGCGAGGCCGACGAGGGCGAGTGCCCGCGCCGCCCGCCTTGGCATGGATCGGATTCCCCGAGACATCTGTGGATTCCCCCTGATTGTGGGAAGTGGTCTGGACACCGGCGAACCTACATTTCCGGCGTCGCGCGAAACCGGTCTTGGCGCGGCCCGTCTGGGCAATGGCGCATGTGGGCCATCGGATTCGGCCATGTTCGGCCTACCGGGCCGAGAGAATCGTGAGCGTCGGTGTGACTTTTCCAGGAGAGGAAACGAATGCGCACGAGAAGCAGGGGGACAAGCTGGGTGCTCGCGGGGGTGGTCGTCGCCGCGTCGGTGGGGATCGCGCCCGCGGCGTCGGCGGCGGAGCCACACGCCGCCACACAGGCCGCCATCGACACCCTCAAGACCACCAACGTCTCGCCGGGGGCGGGCGTGGTGGTCCGCGACGGCGACACCCAGTGGGACCTGACCAGCGGAACCCGTGCCCTGGGCCAGAATCTGCCGTTCGGGCCCGACTACAAGGTCCGCGTCGGCAGCCTGACCAAGTCGTTCACCTCGGCGATGATCCTGCAGCTGGTCGCCGAGGGGAAGCTCGACCTCGACGGCACCGTCGAGACGTACCTTCCCGGTGTGGTCAAGGGAAACGGCCATGACGGCACCAAGATCACCGTGCGTCAGCTGCTCAACCACACCAGCGGAATCGCCGACTACGTCCTTCCGTTCACGCTCAACCCGTTCGTCCACCTGTTCACCCACACGAAGGCGGAGATGGTGGGTTGGGGCCTGTCCGTCGCGCCGCGCTTCGCGCCGGGGACCTCGCACGAGTACTCCGGCACCAACTACCTGCTCGCCGGCATGATCATCGAGAACGTCACCGGCCGGACCTACGAGCAGGAACTGGACTCCAGGATCGTCACCCCGCTCGGCCTGACGAACACCTACATCCCCGCCCCGGGCTACAAGGCACTGCCGCCCGGCCACGTCCGCGGCTACGTCGGCCGAGTCGTGTACGCCGACTTCACCCAGGTCGTCGAGCCGAGCGTCGGGCAGTCCAGCGGCGGCATCGTCACCAGCGGCGCCGACGCGGCCAAGTTCTTCCAGGCCCTGATCACCGGCAAGGTCGTCCCCGCCGCACAGCTCGCGGAGATGCTGAAGGTGACGGGGATTCCGGGCCCGGGCGTGGACTACGGCCTCGGCCTGATCCGCTACCCGCTGCCCTGCGGCGGCGAGGCCTGGGGCCACCCCGGCATCTGGCCCGGCTACCAGTCCGTGGCGGCCGCGACCACCGACGGGCGGTCGGCTTTCGTGGTGCTGAACGTGCTTCCCGCCGTCGACGCCATCAGCGGCGCCGGTGTCGACCGCACGGTGGCCATGGGCACGGCACTCTGCGACCGAGACTGACGGCGACGAACGGGCCCGCGCATGCCTTCCTCGCCTGCGCGGGCTCGTTCGTCGGCGCGGTCAGTGCAGCCGCAGCGGCAACGCGATCTGGTGGGCGGAGTCGACCGGAGCCGCTCCCGCGCGGGCCGTCGGTGAGGCCAGGCAGTTCGAGCAGGTGACCGTCTCGGCGACCGCGTGCAACTCGCCGACACCCGTGCCCGACCAGCCCTGGCCGCAGGCGGGCGCGGGCAGCGTCAGGCTCGCCAGCCACGGCGCCCACAGCTCCCTGGGCGCGCAGGGTTACACCGCCTTCGGTGTGTTCGCGGTGTCCCAGGTGGACACCAATGCCGTGTTCTCCCGGCTGAAGCGCGACGGCATGGTGGTCGCGTCGCTGGGGTCGTGCCCGCGGGAGACGACCAACAAGGCCGACTTCTGCCTCGCCACCGATGTGGAGGTCGCCGCGTAAAAGGCCGCCAAGGCCGCGATCGACGCCATCGGCGGCCGGGGCACCCTGGTGCCTGTCACCGGGAACTCGGTCGACACCAACACCATGCGCCGCTCGGCCGGTGTCCGGCACGCCGTGGACGAGACCGCGGGCGCGGTGACGCTGTTGGCGACCGTCACCGACCTCGACCAGGACCAGGCCACGGCCGATCAGGGGGTGGTCGACCTGCTCGCGGACCGGGGGTCGGCGATCGACGCGATCGTGACGACCGGCTACCTCCCGGCCATCGCCGCCGTGCGCGGTGTGCGGGCGTCCGGCCGGTCGATCAAGATCGTCGGCATCGACGACGACCCACTGATCCTCGACGGCATCCGGGACGGGTCGGTGGCCGCGACGGTGGTGCAGAACCCGGTGGGCCAGGCGCATGCTGAGCGAGGAAGTCCCGGGCTGGCTGTCCCGCCACGGCCTGGCGGGCACCCCGTTCGGCGCGTTGGGCATCGGCGAGGGCGCCTACGGCCGCGTTCGGCTACGCCGCGAACCCGGGTCTGGCCGCCTTGGCGGTGCTCGACCCGACCCTGTTCACCTCGTGGTCGGACGCCCACACCCGCGGCAAGGTGGCCACCGAGGACACCTGGCGCGCCGCTGACCCGTTCGGCCGGGCGAGCAGGCTGGCCAGGGGTGCCCCTGGGGGTGTGGTCGCCCGCTGAGAGCCCGATCGCGCGACGGCTCGCGAGCGAACTCAGGGCCAAGACGATCTCGGTCGGCGATGGTGCACCGGCTACCGAAGGCGCGCGTTGCCGGAGGCGCTCAGATTCCTCAGCGACCACGGCGGCCGGCTCGGCGACGGGTATTAGGGGAGCGGGTTGTCGTCGACGAGCAGCTCGGGAGCCGAGAGCCGCCACGCTTCGTAGAGCAGCTCGAACAGCTCGTCGGCGTCGATCTTGGCCAGATACACCACGACCCAGCCGAACCCACCCGCGGTGAACTGCACCTCGAACACGTCCGGCCGCTCGGACACCAACGCGAGCTGCTCGGACAACGTCTGCTTCAACCCGACCGTCTTCGTCCGCGGCCAGTAGTACCCAAACCGCTTCCCCCGCACACTGAACGACGTGTAGTCCCGCGCCTCGGCCCGCTCAACCTCGGCGAGCTTGTCCAACATCCGCGTGAACTGAACACTCGACACACCCATGCGGGTCATTCTCACGTATGGCACCGACAGCCAGTACCGGCGAACCCGACCCTGATCAACCCCGCCCAAGCTCGCCCGAAACAGGCGGCAAACGAGCAGCGGATCTATGTTGAGCCGGTGATGTTCGGACTGCCGGCCATCCTGCCCGCCATCCTCTTCGCCATCGGCATGACCCGAGACCGCCGCAAGATCGGCAACGCCGTGTGGCTGGGTCTCACCCTCATGTTCCTGCTTCTGTGGGCGCTGTCCTCCGCCCGAGGCTGGGGGCCGAACTCATCGGCGTCGGCGTCGTGGTGGCCCTGCTCCTGCTCGCACTCGCGCGGCTGGTGGCGCTCGTGGTCATGCGGCGACCACCACGGAGGAGAACCTCCGCCTGAGCCTCGCCCTGCTCGATCCCCCGACGGACCGTGTCGCTGCCGGGACCAACAACTTCCACGTCTTCCGCACCGCGATGCCGACCCGCTCCCTGCGCCTTCCGGTGGACGTGATCGGCTCACCCACGGCCTTCTACTTCCTGCCCAGCGCGTTCCTGCGCGAGTTCGTCGCCATCATGGCGAGACACTGGACCGCCCACGTCGTCGCGTGCGGGCTCCTCGTCGCGCCGTACCTGCTGCTGGTCCTCGGATAGCTGGGGCTGGGCTTGGGCGTCGCTGCCTCCCCGGACCTCAGAAATCCGGGGAGGCAGACAACTCCTACTTCAGGGTGATGCAGCCGAGTCGGGCGCCCGCGGTGCCCGCGTGACCCGCGTGGGTTTGCGTGGCCTTCTCGTGGAGCACGACGGATGCGGGCTTGCGGTCGGTGAGCTTGAAGTCCACAGTGGACGTCGCGGTCGCGCTGCCGGTCGCGTCGGTGGTGAAGTCCAGCCAGATCTCGTTCTTGGCGTTGGCGTACGCGGGGTCGACCGACGGGGTCACCGGGTCGGCCTTGTCCTGGAAGTGCGGGCCGGCGGCGTCGCCCTTCTCGCCGCAGGGCTTCACGTGGGCGTGGGCGCCGTAGGCGCGGTTGGGGAGCAGGCCGGTGACCGTGAGCTCGGTGCGCACGCCGCTGTCCGAGGCGGTGACCGCGGCTTGCGCGGAGGATCCGGCGGGCAGCAGTTCCGCGTTGTACACGGTGGCCGCGCCGTCGGGTGCGAAGGCGGCGAAGGTGCCGCCGCCGCGCAGGGCCGGGGCC
>NZ_JBOHGC010000573.1:0-17768 GCF_050699995.1 Actinokineospora sp.
CAACACCCACCGCGCAGCCGTGAGCCACGTCGGAAAGACCACCAAAAAGGACACCACCAACCAACAAACACCTTAAAACTCAAGCTGAGGGCGCGACAGTCTTCGACGACGAGCACCCCGGCATAGCGAACCTCCACCCCGACCTGCTCCGCGCCCTGCGTTCGGCCGCGACGGACGCCGCGGGCGACGGCGTGGTCTTCCGCGTCAACAGCGGATGGCGCTCCCCTCGGTACCAAAGCGGGCTTCTGCGCGACGCGGTCGTCAAGTACGGGTCGGCGGCGGAGGCGGCACGATGGGTCGCCACTCCCGCCACTTCTCCCCACGTGGCCGCAGTGGCGGTCGATCTCGGCTTCGATGCCCGGGCGTGGCTCTCCGAACACGGCGCCGCGTATGGGCTGTGCCGGATCTACGCCAACGAGCCATGGCACTTCGAGCTGCGCCCCGAGGCGCAGGACCGTGGTTGCCCGCCCCTGTATCCCGACCCCACGAACGACCCGAGGATGCGGCGATGACGACAGATCCCTGGCTGAGCGGCCGCGCGCCTGCCTTGGTGGGATGCGTCCGCGCCGTCCAAGGGCCTTGAGGGCCCAAGTTGCCGCGCACCCGCGGATAGACTCGCGCTGTCGACATTCGAGTCCGCGTCTGGGGGTCCGGTGAATCGAATTTCAGCAAGTGACACAGGAGACGGCGAGATCGGCTTGTCGGCCGCCCGACCGGGACTCTGAGCTGCACCGACTGCCGCCACTCTGGCGCGACCGGGATTTCCGACTGCTGTGGTCGGGTCAAACCCTCAGCGACCTCGGGTCCGCGACGACGGTGCTGCTCCTGCCGCTGATCGCGGTCACCGCGCTGCACGCGTCCACGTTCCAGGTCGGTCTGCTGGCCGCGTCCGGCACCGTCGCGTGGTTCCTGGTGCCGCTCCCGGCGGGCGTCCTGGTCGACCGGGTGGCGAAGCGCCGGTTGATGATCGTCTGCGACTTGGTCAGAACCGCTGTGGCGCTGGCGATCCCGGTCGCGGCGGTGTCGGGCTCGCTGACCATGGCGCACCTGGTCGTCGCCGCGTTCCTGCTGGGTGTGTTCGCGGTGCTGTTCGAAGTCGCGTGGCAGAGCTACGTTCCGGAGCTGCTGCCGGCTGAGCGGCTCACCGAGGGCAACGGGCGGATCGCCGCGACCAACGCCGCCGCCGCCGTCCTCGGCCCAGGCCTCGCCGGTGCGGCGGTGATCGTCCTGTCCGCGGCGAGCGTGCTCGTGGTGGACGCGGTTTCGTTCGCGATCAGCGCGGTCACCCTGATGTCGATCAGCGCCCCGGACCGCCTGCGCCCCGCCGTCCACGGCCCCGGTGCCGGGCCGGCGTTGCGGCACCAGGTCACAGGCGGGGTGCGGTTCGTCGTCCGGCACCCGGTCCTGCGCCGGGTCGTCGCCTGCAGTGCGACTGCCAATCTCTTCGACGCGATCACGGCGTCGATGGTCGTGGTGTACCTGGTGCGAGAACTGGCCGTGTCCACGGCTCTGACCGGACTCGTGATCGGCGTCGGCGGGGCGGGCGGAGTCGTAGGGGCGATCACGGCGATGCCGCTGGCCAGGCGCTTCGGCACCGCCCGCCTGCTCTGGGCGGGCAAACTCACCGTCGGCGGGTTGGCCGTCCTCGTCCCGCTGGCCGGCCCCGGCCCCGGGGTCGCCCTCATCTCCATCGGCCTGTTCGCCAACAGTTTCTCGGTCGTCCTTTACAACGTCCTGCAGATCACCTACCGCCAATCGGTGTGCCCGCCGGAACTGCGCGGCCGGATGAACGCCGCCGTCAGGTGGATCATCCGAAGCGTCATCCCGGTCGGCGCCCTGCTCGGTGGGCTGCTCGGCGAAGCCATCGGTGTGCGCGGCACCCTCGCCGTGTCGGTCGTCGGCGCCTGGCTCGCCGTGACCTGGATCGTCTTTTCGCCGCTGCGGTCGATGCGCGACCTGCCGGAGCCGGTCACTCCCGTCGGATCTGCATGACGACAGCCTTGGGTTCGGTGAAGAACTCGCGGCTGAAGTCGCCGCCTTCGCGGCCGACACCGGAGTCGCCGACGCCGCCGAACGGGGTGCGCAGGTCGCGGATGAAGAAGCAGTTCACCCACACCGTTCCCGCGCGGAGGAGCGACGCGACCCGGTGGGCGCGGGAGAGGTTCTCGGTGAACAGCATCGCGTTGAGGCCGTAGCGGGTGTCGTTGGCCAGGCGGACGGCCTCCTCCTCGGTGTCGAAGCGGTTCACGACGCAGACCGGGCCGAAGATCTCCTCGCAGTACGCGGGGGCGGTCAGCGGCAGGTCGGTGATGATGGTGGGGCGGACCAGCCAGCGGCCGTTCTCGTCCACCCCGCCGGTGAGGATCTTGCCGCCGTCGTCGCCCACTCCCTCGACGTAGGCCGACACCTTGTCGAAGTGCTTCTCACTGGCCAGGCTGGAGAACCGCGTGGCGGGGTCGAACGGGTCGCCGACGGTCAGCGCCTCCGCGGCTTCGACGAACCGGGCCATGAACTCGTCGTAGATCGGGGCCGCGACGAAGAGCCGGGAACCGGCCAGGCAGATCTGGCCCGAGTTGCGGAAGATCGCCTCGACCGCCCAGCGCACCGCGTTGTCGAGGTCGGCGTCCCCGAACACGATGTTCGCGCCCTTGCCGCCGAGTTCGAGCGAGACCGGCGCCAGATGGCTCGCCGCTGAGGCCATCACGTGTTTGCCGGTGGCCGAGGACCCGGTGAACGTGACCCGGTCGACCCGGTCGTCGGCCACGAGCGACGACCCGGCGGGCGTTCCATGTCCATTGAGGACGTTGAGGACACCGGGCGGGAAGCCCGCTTCGGCGGCGAGCCTGCCCAGCAGGGTGACCGAGGCGGGCGTGTCCTCCGACGGTTTGATCACGCACGTGTTGCCCCACGCGATCGCCGGGGCGATCTTCCACGTCGCCATCATCAGCGGGAAGTTCCACGGGCTGACGGCCGCGACCACCCCGGCGGGCCCGTACTCACTGTAGGTGTGGTGCCCGGAGTCCATCGGGTACACCTCGCCACAGTGGTCGCGCTGGTGGTCGGCGAAGAACCGGAAGTTCGCCACCGACCGGGCCACGTCGTGCTTGGCCTGCGCGAAGGGCTTGGCCATGTTCGTCGTGTCCAGTGTGGCCAGTTCATCGGCGTGGTCGTCCATCACGTCGGCGAGCCGGTGGATCGCCGCGGCCCGGGCGACGCGGCCGAGCCGGGGCCACGGGCCCTCGTCGAACGCGCGCCTGGCGCTGGTCACCGCCCGGTCGGCGTCCTCGGCTGTCCCCTCGGCCGCCTCCGCCCACACCTGCTGGGTCCACGGGTTCCACACCTCGAAGGTGCCGCCGTCGGCGGACGGGACTTCCTCACCGTCGATCACATGGCCGAAGAACTGCTTCATGGTGTGTCTCCCGCGCGTTCGGCGATGGTCACGTCGCCCGCCGCCCAGTGGGTGGCGGGCACCTCCCGCACGACGACACGAATGTTCGCGACGGGCGCGGCGACGGCTCGCGCCGCCGCGTGGGTCAGTTCGCTGATCAGGACTCGCAGCTGTTGCGGGCTGCGGCCCTCGACGAGCGTCACCTCGATCAGTGGCATCAGGACTCCCCGCCGTTGAGGTGGATCGAGCCGAGGTTGGTGAAGTGCATCGCCACCGACACGCCGGGTGGCGCCGCGACGGCGTCGGTCATGCCGCCGGTCAGGACGATCCACCCCGGCTCGATCGCGTGGCCGCGCTTCGCGAGTTCGTTGGCGGCCAGCGCGAGCGCCTCACCGGGGTGGCCCTGCACGGCCGCGCCGGTCGCCGAGTCGACCACGACGCCGTCGACTTCGACGAGCACCGCCTCCAGGGACAGGTCGAGATGGCCGGGCGACACACCGACCGGCCCCGTGACGAACGCACCCGAGGACGCGTTGTCGGCCGCCACATCGCCGGCGGTGAAACGGAAATCCCGGTAGCGGCTGTCGATGACCTCGGCCCCCGCCCAGACCGACGCGACCGCGGACATGGCCAGGGCGCAGCCCACACCAGGCCCCCGCAGCCGTTCGCCCATGACGAACACGATCTCCGGCTCCACCCGGGGGTGAATCAGGCGGTCGCCCGGAACCGGGTCACCGGCGGGCAGGATCATCGCGTCGGTCAGCCACGCCACGAACGGGAAGTGCACGCCCATCCGCTGCTGCTTGGCCCGGCTGGTCAGGCCCAGCTTGACCCCGATCAGCCGCTCGCCCCGGTCGAGCCGGGCCCGCAGGTTCAGGTCCTGGATCGCGTAGCCGGTCTCCAGGTCGAGCTCGGGCCACTCGTCGGAGAACGGGGACCGGGCGGTCCGCTCGTCCTCGCACCGAAGCAGTTCCGCGGCCACCGACTCGACATCCCACCGCGCCGCCGTCATCGCGCACCCACAGCGGCGAGGTCGCGTTCCTGGGCGAGTTGCAGCGCGACGTCGATGATCATGTCCTCCTGGCCGCCGACGTACCCGTACTCCCCCACCTTCTGCAGGATCGCGTGCGCGGGAACGCCATACCGTTCCGCGGCTCGCTCGGCGTGCAGCAGGAACGACGAGTAGACGCCCGCGTACCCCTGGGTGATCGACGCGCGGTCCATCCACGGCAACCGCGGGATGAACGGGCGCACGACCTCCTCCGCGGCCGAGAGCACCTCGCCGAGGTCGACGCCGGTGCGGATGCCCATCCGCTCGAAGGTGGCTGCGAGCACCTCGGTCGGCGAGTTGCCCGCCCCCGCCCCGAGCGCGCACAGGGCGCCATCGATCTGGCGGGCCCCGGACTGGTAGGCGAGCACCGAGTTCGCGATGCCCATGCTGAGGTTCTGGTGGCCGTGGAAACCCACCTGCGCGCCGTCGCGGCCGATCTCGTCCACCACGGCCTGGACGCGGGCCTGCGCGTCGGAGAGCACCAGCGCCCCGGCCGAGTCGACCACGTAAACGCACTGCGCGCCCGCGTCGACCATGATCCTTGCCTGTTGTGCCAGCACTTCCGGGCTCGCGCGGTGGGCGAGCATGAGGAACCCGACCGTCTCCATCCCGAGCGCGCGGGCCTCACCGAAGTGCTGGATGGACACGTCCGCCTCGGTGCAGTGGGTGGCGATCCGGGCCACCGAGGCGCCGACCGCCCGCGCGCGCTTGAGGTCTCGCACTGTCGCCAGTCCCGGGAGCATCAGGATTGCGATCTTGGCGCGGGTCGCCTCGTCGACGGCGGCGGCGATGAGGTCGAACTCGTCGACGAGGCTGAAGCCGTAGTTGAAGCTCGACCCACCCAGCCCGTCGCCGTGGCTGACCTCGATCACCTGCACGCCCGCCTGGTCCAGGGCGGACACGACCCCGCGCACCTGAGCCTCGGTGAACTGGTGGCTCATGGCGTGCGACCCGTCGCGCAGGGTCGAGTCGGTGATCCGCAGGTCCGTCTCGCCACCCGCGGCGGGCGTGTTCGCGAGAACGTCGGACTCGGTCACCTCGCGGGTCACCACGGGGACGTCCTCGGGTCGGATGGTCATGTCACCCATGGGTCAGACTCCTGCCTTCTCGGCGAGTTCGGCCGCCGGTTTCCAGGTCGACTCGACGCCGAGCCGGTGGGCCACCAGCAGGTCCCCGACCCTGGCCGCGGCGGCGGTGATGATGTCGAGGTTGCCCGCGTAGTCGGGCAGGTAGTCGCCGCGGCCGCGCACCTCGATGGGGATGAACACCCGGGCCTGCCCGCGCCAGGTCTCCCGCGCGGGCTCGAACTGGGGGTCGGCGCGCAGGTGGTAGCCGGGCACGTACTCCTGGACGGTGCCGACCATCGCGTGGATCGATTCGAGGATCTTGTCCTGGATGTCGCCAGACTCGCCCGCCTCGGGCGGGATGGCGCAGAACACCGAGTTGCGCATCATCAGGGGCGGCTCGACGGGGTTCAGGATGATGATCGCCTTGCCGCGTTCGGCGCCGCCGACGGCTTCGACCGCCGCCGCCGTGGTGTCGGTGAACTCGTCGATGTTGGCCCGCGTCCCGGGCCCGGCGGAGCGACTGGACACGGAGGCGACGATCTCGGCGTAGGGCACGGGCACGACGGAGGAGACCGCGTGCACCATCGGTACGGTGGCCTGGCCGCCGCAGGTGATCATGTTGACGTTCATCGCGTCGAGGTTGAACGACAGGTTCACCGGCGGACAGAGGTAGGGGCCGACGGCGGCGGGGGTCAGGTCGACGGCCAGGATGCCCGCCTCGGCGTAGCGCGGCGCGTTCGCCTCGTGCGCCTTGGCCGAGGTGCACTCGAAGACGATGTCGGGCAGGTCGTCGCGGTGCAGCAGCCAGTCCACGCCCTCGTGGCTGGCTTCCAGGCCCAGCCGCGCGGCGCGGCGCAGGCCGTCGGAGGTCGGGTCGACGCCGACCATGAACCTCGGTTCGATGATCTCGCTGCGGCGCATCAGTTTGAACATCAGGTCCGAACCGATGTTGCCCGACCCGACAATGGCCGCGGTGGCTCGTCCCGCCACCCCGGAATCAACCTTGGTAGTCACGTTTGATCGGTACCTTCCGGTTTGTTCGGGTCAGTGGCCGGCTTGCGTCCCGTTCCCCTTGGGTGCGGCTGACAGCCACTCGGTGCTTCTCGACGGCCCGGAGTCGCGTCAAGGGGTGTCATGTCGTCTCCTGTCATGGGCGGGCGAATCGGGCGGTGACGGTGCCCAGTCCGGCGAAGGTGGCGGCGAAGGTGTCGCCGGCGGCGACGGGGACCATGGCGCACACCGAGCCCGGCAGGATCACGTGCCCGGCTTCGAGGGTCACTCCCCTGGCGCCGACGGTGTTGGCCAGCCACACCAGCGAGGTGATGGGCGAGCCGAGTACGGCCCCGCCCGCGCCGGTGCCGACGACGGCCCCGTTGCGGGTCATCACGGCGCCGGCGAGCCGCAGGTCCACCGCGTCCAGCGGGGTCGGTGAGGAGCCGAGGACGACCGCGCCGGAACTGGCGTTGTCGGCGATCGTGTCGAACAGCCCGATGCGCCAGTCCTCGATCCGGCTGTCCACGATCTCCAGCGCGGGCAGGACGAAGTCCACCGCCGCGATCGCCTCGTGGACGGTGACCCCCGGGCCGCGCAGCGGGCGTTTGAGGACGAACGCCACCTCCGGCTCGATGCTGGGCTGCACGAACCGGTTCAGCGGGATCGGCGTGTGCTCCAGGTGGAAGAAGTCGTCGAGCAGGTGCCCGTAGTCGGGCTCGTCGACGCCGAGCAGGCGCTGCATGGCCGCGCTGGTCAAGCCGACCTTGTGCCCTTTCACCACCCGCCCCGCCGCGGTGAGCTCGTGGATCTGCAGCAGCTGGATCGCGTAGGCGTCCTCAAGGGACAGATCGTCGTAGGTCGTGGTGAGCGGCGCGATCGGCTTGCCCGACTCGTAGGCGTCGAGCAGCTTCCTGGCCGCCTCGGCGCGGGTGAGGGCGTCCATCACAGGTTCAACTCCAGCCGGGGGCAGGTCGGGCGGGAGACGCAGATCATCATCGTGTCCATGGCGGCCTGCTCTTTCTTGGTCAGCACCAGGTCGCGGTGGTCGACGGTGCCGGAGACGATCTGGGTCGTGCAGGACCCGCAGATTCCGTCGCGGCAGTCGTTCTCGACCTCGACGCCGAGCGCGAGCGCGACCTCGAGGATGTTCGACTCCGGGGTGAGTCGCAGGGTGTGGCCGGACTTGGCCAGCACCAGTTCGTAGGTGTCCGAGTCGACGGTGACGGGTTCGCGCGGCTCGACACCGGTGCGGCTGAACAGTTCGAAGCGGATGACGTCCTGGTCGAGCCCGTGGACCGCCTCCGCGGCCTTCTCGACCGCGCGGAGCAGGCCGACCGGGCCGCACACGTAGACCAGGCCGCCGTCGGGCAGTTCGCGGAGGATGGCCTCGAGGTCGGGGCGGCCGTCGGTGTCCTCGGCGAGGAAGCTCACCCGGTCGCCGAGGGCGGCGAGCCTGCGGCGGAACGCCATGGACGCGGCGGCCCGGCCGCCGTAGGTGAGGTGGAAGGGGCGGCCGTCGCGGGCCAGCCGCTCGGCCATCGCCATCATCGGGGTGATCCCGATGCCGCCGGCGATCAGCGCGTGGTGCGGGGCGTCCTCCAGCACGAAGTGGTTCTTCGGCCGGGTCACCAGGAGCCGGTCACCGACGCGCAGCTGGTCGTGGACGAACGCCGAGCCTCCCCGCCCCTTGGGTTCCAGGAGCACGGCGATCTTCCAGCAGGAGCGGTCGTCCGGGTCGCCGCACAGCGAGTACTGCCGGGTGGTGCCGTCGGGCACGTAGATGTCGATGTGGGCGCCGGGTTCCCACGGGGGCAGCGGGTCGTCGCTCTCGATGCGGGTCAGGCACAGCGACACGACGCCGTCGGCCTCCCATGTCATCTGCGAGACCCGCAGCTCGCGCTGTTCAACCATCGGACTCATCTCCCGCGAGTCCGAGCAGGTCTCGGACCTGCCCGAACGCGTCGTCCGGGGCGGCGACGTCGAACCACACCGACGGGATGCCCAGCGCCTGCGCGCCGCGGATGTTGGTGAGCTGGTCGTCGAGGAAGACCATGTCGGCGAAGTCGACGCGCAGCCGTTCGGACAGCAGCTCGTAGAGCCGCGGATGGGGTTTGAGGTGTCCCTCGATCGACCCGTCGACGACCACGTCGACGTCGCCGACGATCTCGATCCGGTCCACCCATTCCTGGCTGTGGAACGCGCCCAGGTCGTTGGTGAGGATCGCGGTCGGGTGCCCGGCGGCGCGGGCGTCGCGCACCAGCCGCCGGGCCCGCGGCCGGATCAGCTCCGGCCGCGGCGGCTCGTACAGGTGGGCGATCATGGCCCGGATGTCGGGCCCGTGTCCGCCCGCCGCGTGCCACTCCCGCGACCGGTCCGCCCAGTACGCGCGCTCGCTGATCCGGCCGTCCTGCAGGTCCCGCCACGACGGGTCCGGGTGGGCCGGGGTGGCGAGGGGGCCGCGCTCGTGGAGCAGGTCGTGGGCGGGCGTGCCGGGCTGCCCGGCGACCAGCTCGAACGGCGTGAGCAGGACCGGGCCGCCGAAGTCGAGGACGAGAGCGGGCGCGCCCATCAGTGCTCAGGCTCCTCGATGACCGCGCGAGCGAACCGCACGACGTTGCCCGTCCACCGGCAGGCCCGGCACCACGTCAGGAAGACGCGGTCCGAGCCGCTCCACCATTCCGAGACCAGCCCCCCGTCGAGCGAGGCCGAGCACATCGGGCAGAACCGCGGACGGTCCAGCAGGTGCCGGGCGGCGTCGGAGGCGAACCAGTCGCCCAGCGGCGGCAGGCGGTGCGGGTCGGGCGGCAGCGGCGGCATCGGCCCGTGGTGGGCGGCCCGCTCCGCGATCCGGGTTCGGTCAGGCACCGGAACCGACCTTCTCCCGTGCCACCGCCGCGTCCCGGTGCAGTGCGAGCAGCTGTTCGCGGATCGGGCTGTAACGCATGGACCCGCCGTTGATCCACGCGTCGGTGAACTCCGTGCCCGCGCCGAACTTGTCCTTCTCGCACGGCAGATGGATGATTTCGTGCTTCTCCCGGACCACGCCCGGCGGGTCCTCGCCGTCCTCGACGGAGGCCATCGCCTCCTTGAACATCTTGCGCAGCATCGCGACGCCCTGGTCGGAGCGTCCCAGGTGCTCCTGGGTCCGGTCGGTGATCGCGCCCTGGGACACCCAGGCCATGACGTCCTGGCCCTCGACGAAGTCGGTGATGAACTCGCCGTTCTCGTCGCGGAAGGGGAACTCGTAGACGACGGGGCGGTCCTGCTTGTCCCACTGCCCGCCCTCGGGGTGGTGCAGCGTGTAGAACAGCTTCCACGTCGTGGTGTCGTCGATCGGCACCCGGATCTGCATCTGGTCGATCCACTGGCCGCCGACGCGCATGCCGTAGGGGAACATCAGCGGGTGGCCGATGGCCCAGTCGTCGCTGTCCTCGCCGTGCCCTTCGAGGACGCGGCGCTTGATGATGCCGTACTCGAACTCGTCGAACGCGACCTTGATGTGCTTCTTCTGGAACGACTTGGGCGCCTCGAAACCCTGGGTCTGGCCGAGGAACTCGAAGTAGTAGCCGTGCAGCCATTCGACGTGGTGCGGGTCGACCGAGTTCTCCATGATCTGGAACCAGTTGCACGGCAGCGTCGCCGTGCCGACCTCGCGGACGCCGTCCATGACGTAGACGTCGAACCGGGGCAGTTCCGGCGCGGGCCCCGGTCCGACGTAGACCCAGACCATGCCGCCCATCGTCTGCGCCGAACCGGCCTTCGCCTTGATCTTGTCGCGGAACGTCGTGTTGTCGTTCTCGGCGGGCTGCTCGACGCACTGCCCGGTGAAGTCGTACTTCCAGCCGTGGTAGCCGCACCGGATGCCGTCCTCGGACACGACTCCGTAGGTGAGCGACGCGCGGCGGTGCGGGCATGCCTCGCCGATGATCCCGTAACGGCCGGACGGTGTCTTGTAGAGCGTCCAGTTCTCCCCCAGCAGCCGCACTGTCTTGCTGGGCTTGGCGTCGAAGTCCTGCTCGAACGCGATGGGATACCAGTAGCGCCGCAGCAGCTCACCCATCCGGGTGCCGGGACCGACGCTGGTCAGCTCCTCGTTCTGCTCGACTGTGAGCATGCCAGTTGTCTCCTTGCTCGTGGGGAATGGGCCGGGGGCTGTCAGTCGATGACGGTGACGGTGCCGCTGTTGCCGTCGACGCGGATCCGCTGCCCGGTCTTGATGGTCTTGGTGCCGAAGGCGGTGCCGGTGACGGCGGGCAGGCCGTACTCGCGGCAGACGATGGCCGCGTGGCTCATCATCCCGCCGACATCGGTGACGGTGGCCTTGATCTTGCCGAACACCGGGGCCCACGACGGCGCAGTGAGCGGGGCGACGAGAATCTCGCCGTCCTGGATCTCACCGACCTGGTCGGCGGACGAGATCACCCGGGCCAGGCCCTCGACGAGCCCCGGCGACGCGGCGAACCCGCTCAGGGTCCCGTCCTCGGAGCCCTCGCCCGCGTTGAGCCACGCGGAGACGGAGTCGGAGGTGATGCCCCAGAGCATGACGGTGAAGGGTTCGGTCACGACTTCCGGCGGCACACCGAGGGCCGGCGGGGGCGACCACCCCTTGAGCGCCTTGTGGATTCCGTGGCGGCGCTGGATCTCCGCGGGCCAGTAGCCGGGGCCGCGCGAGGGCGCGCCGACCGCCCACCCCGCGTACATGTCCCACAGCACCTCGGACAACTCGGAACGCTTGAACATGAACACGTCGTCGGCCTCGGGGATGAACCCGGCGGTCACGAGCACGCCGCCGAGTTCGCGCATCTTGCGCCACAGCACCGAATGCGCCCAGTGCTCGACGTAGAAGTTGTGGTTCTCCACATACGGGAAGACGGTGCGCGAGAGGCCGAGCTTGGCGTCGAACGCGGCGCGGTCGTCGTCGGTGTCGAACAGCTCGCGGTACTCCGCGACGACCCGGTCGCGATCGGCGTGCAGCGCCGCGACCGGCCGGTTCAGGTCGACGCCCTCCTTGACCTTGGCGATGTAGTCGGTGATGTACCCGATCGGCACCTCGATGTTCTCGATCCAGATCTTGTCGGAGTGGTAGAAGCCGGAGCCGGTGGAGAAGTTGAACCACGGCTCGGCCGCCTTCTCCCATTGCACGATCCACGCCCGCCCCGCGTCGTCGGCGCCGAGCTTCTCCCACAGCGCCGCGACATCGGCGCCGGTGAAGCGGTCATCGATGCCGGAGCTGACCGCGAGCCGGGCGAGGTTCTTTAGCTCGTCGTCCGGGCGGAACAGGTCGACGTCGACCCCGGCGACCATCTTCGCGATCGCGAGGTCCGGGATGGACGGGAACGCGGCCTTGCAGAACCCGAAGAAGTCCAGGTAGGCGGCGTAGCCGAGGTTGAGGAACTCGAAGTGGTACTGCCACAGCGTCAGCGCCAGGTCCAGCAGTCGGTGATAGGTCGCGAGGAGCTGGTTGCCCGAGCCCTGCCCGGCGCCGGAGGTGATGACCTCGATGTCCTCCATGGCGGGCAGCGGCTCGATGCGCAGCTCGTTCATCTGCTTCACCAGGTCGCGGATCTTGACCAGCCAGTCGTCGTAGAGCCGGTCCCAGTTGGCGAAGTAGAAGCCGGCACGCTCCATGAACAGCGGCACCCGGCTCTCGATCTCCTCCTCGGGCGCCGGGACGGGGCTGAGGTACACGTAGCCGTTGAGGATGCGGTAGTCGACGCCGTAGGCGGGCGGGATCATGTAGTGGCGCGTGTTGTACTGCGACAGCGACGCGATGGCGAACTCCAGGAACGTGGTGTCCCAGGGGGTCAGCGCCTCGGGCCAGTGGACCCCGTCGTGGAACCAGAAACCGCCGTCCTCGTACTCGCGGCGCTCGTCGCAGAACAGCGACGAGTAGGTGTAGAGCTGCTGCCAGCCTTCAGCACCTGACGGTGTCGCGATCTCGAACGGGCTGGGGAAACGATCGGCCATGATGACCCTCCTCCGGGTCTGTGGAACATCAATACGGGGATAGTCCTGAGTGGACCTGACCCGGAGTCAGGTGTGCTGCGGCCCTTTCCTGGCGTGGAAGGGGTTGACGAGGGTGTCGACGATCGAGGAGACGAGATCGGTCTTGGCGGCCACGGCGTAGCGGCGCTTGCTCCACACGGTCTCCGGCCGCGCCTGCAGCAGCACGACGGCCTCGCCGCTGGGCAGGTCGTCGTCGACGGCCCACTCGATGTCCTGCGCGCACCCGTAGTGCTTCTCGGCGGTGCGGGCGAGCCGGGCGACCGCCACGATCTCCTCGTCGGTCAGGGAGGGCACGCTCACCCGGTCCTCGGCGAGCGGCACCCGGTCGATGCGGGGGCAGTCGCCGCCGCCGACCTCGACGAGGAGGTGGGCGTGGGTCTTCGGGCTGATCGTGCGCCGTTTGATGCCCCACAGCACCTTGTCGACGAGGAAGTTGTCCGGGGTGACGTCGCCGGAGACGACGCCCTCGCCGAACCCCCAGGCCGAGTCGATGCAGATGCCTGAGCGGTCCCCGTTGGACGGGTCGAGGGTGAACGCGACGCCCGCCGCCCGCGGCCGCACCATCTTCTGCACCGCCACCGCCATGTCGACCTGTTCGTGGTCGTAGTGCATCTGCTCGCGGTAGGCGATGGCACGGTCGGTGTAGAGGCTCGCCCAGCAGGCGCGGATCTTCTCCAGCACCGCCTCGATCCCGCACACCCACAGGTAGGTGTCGTGCTCGCCCGCGAAGGACGCGTCCGGGGAGTCCTCGGCCGTGGCCGACGACCGCACCGCGACCGGGACGTCCGCCACACCGCATCGCTCGCACAACTCGGCGTACATCGCCCTGACGCACCGCTCGTGGACCTCGGGCAGACACCAGCTCAGCACCAGTTCGCGCGCCTGGACAGCGACGCGGGACAGCGCCGCCTGGTCGCTGATGTCGACACCGTCGATCAGTTCCTTGATGCGGGGCATGAGCCCCGACGCCGTCCGGGCGTCGGCGAACACCTGCGTGGTGACGGCGAACCCCGGCGGGACGGGCAGCCCCGCCTGGCTCATCGTGCCCAGGGACGCGCACTTCCCGCCGACGAGCGCGTGCTGCTCGGGACAGAGGTCGTCGAAGGGGACGGCGGTGAGTCGGTCGGCCATGGCGTCACTCCTGGAAGCGGGGGTCGGAGTTGGGCGGTAGCGCGTCGAGGTCGGGGATAACGACCTCCTGGACGCGGTTGCGGTAGAGCACCAGCGCGGTGGTCCCGCCGGCGACGAGGCGGACGCGGACGAACTCGGTGTTGAACGGCTCCCCCGGGTCGTACCCCATGGCGGCGGTGGCGAACGCGCGGATCGGCCCGGAGTGGGTGGCCACGACGATCGTGCGCGCCTCGGTGTTCGCCCGGGCGGTGAGGATGCCCCGCCAGAACCGCCGCACACACGACACCGGCGGCTCGAAGTGCAGCATCGGCATGGTCAGCCAGTGCGTGATCGGGTCCCCGCCACCCTGCTGGATCCCCCAGAAGCGGTCGACGTCGACGAGCCACCCGGGCCGTTCACCGAGGCCGACGCGCTCGTACTTCTCCATCTCCCGGTGGTAGGTGCGGAACGCGCTGGTCACATCGCGGGGACCCGCCGGGGTGGCGACCTCGAAGTTGCGGAAGTTGCGGTCGTCGCGCAACTCGCCGATCACGGCTTCGCGGCCGAACATCCCGACGTTGTCGAGCAGGCCCCGGCGCAGGTGCTCACCGGTCTGCCGGGCCCTGTTCGTCGGAGCGCACAGCAACTCGACCGCCATCCCGTCGGTGACCCGCCGGGCCAGTTCCTGGCCCCGGCGGTGGGCCTGCCACGACCCGAGCGGGGTCAGGCCCGACTCGGAGGAGTAACCCTGGGTCTCGCCGTGGCGCACCAGGTAGATGTCGCAGTCGATGGCGGCGTGCTGCTCGCGCCGCTCGGGGACGATCTCCTTGGTGCGCGTCACCTCGGCCCAGGCTCGCGACGCGCCGATGACATTGCCGTCGTACTCGACCGGTTCGGCGCGGTGGTCCTTCTCGCGGAACCGGCGCAGGTACAGCGGACTGCCATCATCGGGCTGGTCCGGCTGTTCGGGTGCCGACCTCCTGGACTGGTGCCGGGTCAGATAGGCCGGGGCATCAGGCCGCTCCGTACGAGGCAGCGAGCCGGGGCGGTCTTGGATGGTCATCGCCGCCCCCTCAGCTGTGGACCGTGAGGAATTGCTGGTTCACGACGCCGTCGTAATAGAACATCGCTCGCCCCATCTCCGCCTCGGTCCAAGTGATCGGTTCGGTGCCCGGGTCGACCCAGTAGCCGCCGGTGAACATCTCGTTGCGGTTGCCCAGCGGGTCGAAGAAGTAGAGGCACTGCCCGCGCGTCGCCCCGTGCCGCGTCGGGTTCGTCTCGACGCTGACCCCGTGGTAGACGCAGGCGTCGGCGGCGTGGCGCAGGTCGTTCCAGCTGTCCACCCAGAACGCGAAGTGGTGCAGGCCGCCGTTGGGTCCGGTGATGAACGCGATGTCGTGGGAGCGGTGCGAGACCTCCAGCCAGCCCGCGATCTGGAACCCGTCGTCGCCGAGAACCTGTTCGGTGAGCCGGAAATCGAGGTGCTCGGTGAGGAAGCGGGTGTTCGTGTCGACCTCCTCGGCGGTGAGGAACACGTGGTCGACGCGCGGCGGCGCGATGCCGACCAACCCCATCGGGCGCGGCGGCGGGTTCGTCTGGGGCAGCAGGTTCCCGACCTGCCGCATCCCGTGGACGAGTTCCATCTCGTGCCCGCTGGGCAGGGTGAACCGGATCGAGGCGCCGTGCCCGGGGGCCCACTCGTCGGCGCCGTAGCGGCGGACGGCGACTCCGGCGGCTTCGAGCCGGTCCTGGTAGTGGTCGAGGTCCTCGGCGTCGGTCACCTTGAAGCCGAAGTGGTTGAGGCCGTGGGTGGGCTCCAGGGTGAGCACCACGCTGTGGTGCTGGTGTTCGTCCCAGCACTTCATGAAGACGCGGGACTCGTCTCGGCCGGTCTCGATCATGCCGACGACTTCGGAGTAGTACGCGGTCGCGAGTTCGAGGTCCGGCACCCGGATCTCCACATGGGACAGTCGCAGAATGGTCATCAGGTGTGCACCCTCATGAATCGGTCGTTGAGCTCGCCCTCGTAGTAGAAGACGGCCCGTCCGATGTTGTCCTCGGTCCAGGTCAGGGTCGGGAAGTCCGGGTCCGGGCGGTATCCCCCGGTGAAGACCTCGTTGCGGGTTCCGAGCGGGTCGAAGAAGTAGATGGTGGACCCGCGGGTGATGCCGTGCCGGGTTGGACCGACGTCGAGCTGGATCCCGTTGTAGGCCAGCACATCCGCGGCGTCGCGGACGTCGTCCCAGTCGTCGAGCCAGAAGGCGAAGTGGTGCAGGCCGCCGTTGGCCCCGTGGACCACGGCGAGGTCGTGCGGCGAGTGCGAGCGCTCCAGCCACGTCCCGAGCTGGTGGCCGTTGCCGTCGAGCAGCTGCTCGGTGATCCGGAATCCGAGCACGTCCATGTAGAACTGGGTGGAGTCGCCCACTTCCTCGGTGGTGATGAGCATGTGGTCCATCCGCGGCGGGCGGATCCGGTCGCGCGGCTGGGGGTCGAGCGGGTCGCGGCGCAACCGGGTCGTGCCGACCTTCTCGACGTCGGCGACGAGTTCCATGACGTGCCCGCTCGGGGTGGCGAAGCGGATCGACTCGCCCTGCCCCAGCGACTCGCCCTTGCTGATCCGTTCGACAGGGAAGCCGTAGCGGGTGACCTTGTTCTCCAGGTCGGCCAGGTCGTCCTCGTGGTGGACCTTGAAGGACATGAGGTCCATGCCCATCCGCGGGGCGTAGCGCAGCCGCAGCGAGTGGTGGTCCTCCTCGTCCCAGCATTTGAGGTAGACCGAGTCCTCGCTCAGCGCGGTGATCTCCATGCCGAGGACCCCGGTGTAGTACGCGGTGGCGAGGTCGAGGTCGGTCACGGTCACGTCGACGTGGCCGAGCCGCAGGATGCCCCGCGGCGGGCCGGCGACGGTGCCCCGACCGGTCTGGCGCGTGTCGGAAGGATCGATCCGGGGCGCTCCCTCGGGGGGCGCCCAGGGCGCCTTCATCCGTCGAGCGCCTGGTGGGGTGCCCTCGGCCAGGTCCGCCGAGCTTGTGATGCCGTTCACATCAGCCATGTGGGAAAACCTAGGCCGGAAAGGTCGCGCGGCGGGCCCCCCGTTCCGCTATGCGGAACACAACGTGCCGACGGCGTTCGAACGGGTCACGCTTGGGAGGTGCGGGAACAGGCGCCTGAGGCGATGCGGGAGACGGTCCGGGAGTACGTGCGGGCCGTGCATACGACCTACCTCGACCACGTGCGGCACCTGCCGCCCGCCGTGCGGGCGGCGCTGCCGCTGGTCGCCGCGGCCGACGTCACCGTGATCGCCGCGGCCGCCCGCCGCCTGCACCTGGTCGCCACCACCGACTCCCTGCCCGCTCCCCGCGGGCCCGAGGTGGTGGTGGTCGACGAGTACGGGGGGACTCGGTGGACCCTGCGCTTCTACGACCCGTCGGTGCTGCCTGAGCTGGGCATCCTCGCCGACGACGCGCCGGACGGCGTCCGCCGGGTACTCGGGGTCGGCGACACCGTCTACCACCTCACCGTGGCCGTCGGCGGCGGCTTGACCGCGCACCACGCCCAGCACTCCGGGGTGGCCCTGGCCAACCTGCACACGAAGACCACCAGGGAGATCGACCGGCTGCGGGCGGCCCTGCCCCGACAGGTCGGCCTGGTCGATGAGTTGGGCACGTGCGTGCGCGTCGGGCTCGACCGGGCGGCCGCACTCCTCGCGGCCGATCTCACCGCGGGTCGGGTCTCGCCCGCGCCGGGCTCCACGGCGGACTCCTGCCTCGAAGCGGTGCTGCGCGAGGTGACCGGGCGATGACCGTCGGCGCGCAGCGACTGACCAGTGTGGCCGCGGCCGCCCGCATCCTGCGGGAGTTCGGCAAGCACAGCACCCAACTCGGGGTGAGCCACCTCGCCCGGCGCGTCGGCGTCGGCAAGAGCACCGCCCACCGGATCGTGTGGACCCTGGTCGAGGAGGGGCTGCTGGAGAAGGTGGAGGAAACCGGGCTGTTCCGGCTCACCTCCGCCATGCGTTCGCTGGGCGCGAGTGCCGAGACCGCGCAGCGGCTGCACGAGGCGGCCACGATCCCGCTCGACCACCTGCGCACCCTCACCCCGGGCACCCTGCACGTGGCGATCCTCGACGGCCCGGATGTGCTCTATATCGAGC
>NZ_JBOHGC010000574.1:0-23781 GCF_050699995.1 Actinokineospora sp.
CGAGCCGCGCCGCCGAAGGCGGCGCCATGTCACAGCGCCATGTCACAGCGCCATGTCACAGATTCAATGACCAGTTGTTGATGCGGCCGGTGTCGTTGGCCGCGATGTCCTGCACGCGCAGTTTCCAGGTGCCGTTCGCCGCTTCTCCCGACAGGTTGACGGTGAAGGTCTGCTTCACGTCGTCCGCGCTGTCGTTCGAGCTGGAGTTCTTCAGCCTGAACGTCGTGCCATCAGGTGCGACCAGGTCGATCACCAGGTCGCCGCGCCACGTGTGGGAGATGTCGACCGGGATCGTGGCGGTCGCCGAGGGGGTCGACGAGCAGCCGGAGATCACGATCGAGCTTTCCACCGTGGTGTTGTCGGCGATGGTGACCGGCGTGGTGTTGCTGCCGGTGCAGCCCGGGGGCGGCGGCGTGGTGGTGCCGCTGACGGCCTGCTTCCACACCGTGTACGCGATACCGTCAGCCGCACGGTTCAGGTGCGTGTTGCTGATGTTGCTCGTGGTGTCGCATGACTGGTGGTAGCAAGCGTCATAAGCCGCACCCGAGGTGCCGCCCCACTTGGTGGCCTGCGCCGACGTCTTGCGGGCGCTGGCGCCCATGGCGTAGCCCGAGGTGGGGATTCCGCCCTGCTGGAACGAGTAGTCGTCCGAGCGGCCCTGGCCTTCGGTGTTCTCCTCCGGCTGCAGGTTGAGCGAGTCGTAGTACGCCTTCATCGGGGCGGACGCGGTGGAGTTCAGGTTGTTGATGAAGTAGCCACCGTTCTTCGACGCGACCATGTCGAAGTTGTAGTAGGCCTTGATCTTCGCCTTCTCCGTCGACCCGAGGTTGTTGACGTAGAACTCCGAGCCGTTGAGGCCCTGCTCTTCGTCGGTCCACCAGCCGAAGCGGACCCGGTTGGTCATGGTCGGGTTCTTCTCCGCCAGCACGAGAGCGGTCTCCAGCAGAGCCGCCGAGCCCGAGCCGTTGTCGTTGATGCCCGGACCGGCCGAGACGCCGTCGAGGTGCGCGCCGAACATGTAGACGGTGTTCGCGTCACCCTTCGGCCACTCGGCGATCAGGTTGTTGCCCGACCCGCTGGTGCAGCCCGAGGTGCAGGTCTGCTCGGTGACCGTGTAGCCGGCCGCCTCCAGCTTGCCCTTCACATACGCCACCGAAGCGCGGTAGCCCGCACTGGTCGAGCGGCGGTTGCCGCCGTTGTTGGTGGCGATCTGCTGGAACTGGGTGAGGTGCGCCTCGACCTTCGTGATGTCGATGTCGGGGATACCCGGCGTCGGCGTGGTGCCCGTGACCGTCAGCGAGTACGACGCGGTCTTGGTGACCGAGCCCGTGCCGGTGATGGTGATCGGGTACGTGCCCGCCGCCGCGGCGGCCGTGGTGGCCAGCGTGAG
Source organism: Actinokineospora sp. (assembly GCF_050699995.1). Classification (GTDB taxonomy): domain Bacteria; phylum Actinomycetota; class Actinomycetes; order Mycobacteriales; family Pseudonocardiaceae; genus Actinokineospora. The sequence goes on from NZ_JBOHGC010000574.1 coordinate 1,391, forward strand.
GGTGGACGAGTTGCCTGAGGTGACCGTTTGCGGGCTGAAGCTCGCGGTCACACCGGTGGGCAGGCCCGACGCGACGAGCGAGACGTTCTGCGCGCTGCCGCTGGTGGTGGTCGTGGAGACCGTGGTGGTCGCCGAAGCGCCCGCCGCCACGCTGCCCGAGGTGGGCGAGACCGCCATGGAGAACTCGTTGGTCGGCGTGCCGGTGCCCAGGGTCAGCGACCAGGTGTTGATCCGGCCGGTGTCCTGGGACGCGACGTCCTGCGCCCGCAGCTTCCAGGTGCCGTTCGCCGTCTCGCTCGACAGGTTGACGGTGAAGGTCTGCTTCACGTCGTCGGCGCTGTCGTTGGAGCTGGAGTTCTTCAACCGGTAGGCCGTGCCGTCCGGGGCGACGAGGTCGACGACCAGGTCACCGCGCCACGTGTGCGTGATGTCCACGGGGACCGTGCTCGACGCCGAGGCGTTGCCCGAGCAGCCGGAAATGGTGATCGAGCTTTCCACCGTGGTGTTGTCCGGGATGTTGACATCGGTGTCGTTCGTGCCCGAGCAGGTGCCGCCCGGGCCGCCCGAGCCGATGGTCAGCGCGAACGTCGCCGTCCGGCTGACCGCGCCCGCGCCGGTGATCGTCACGTTGTACGTGCCCGCCGCCGCGGCCGAGGTCGACGTCAACGTCAGCGTCGACGAGGAGCCGGAAGTCACCGAGGCCGGGCTGAACGCCGCGGTCACGCCGGAAGGCAGGCCCGAGGCGGAGAAGTTGACCGTCTGCGCGCTGCCCGAAGTGGTGGCGGTGCCGATCGTGCTGGTCACCGAGCCGCCGCCAGCCGGGATGGCGCCCGAGGTGGGCGAGGCGCTGATCGAGAAGTCGTTGCTCGGGGTGCCCGTGCAAGTCGGCTCACCGGTCTGCGCCGGAACCGAGACCGCCAACCACGCGGCCTTGGTCGTGTTGAAGTTGGTGCAGTCGTTGGGCCACAGGTTCTTCGCGGCGTTCAGTGTCGCGACGCGCGCCTTGGCGTTGGTCCACGACGAGGTCTTCGCGAGCAGACCGTTGTAGAAGATCTTGCCCGCGTTCTGGATGCCGATGCCGGTGACCGAGGCCGGACCGCCGGAGCAGATCGGGCTGGCGGGCTTGCCCGCCGGGGCGGAACCCTCGGCCAGCAGGTAGAACCAGTGGTTCTGCGGACCGGCCGCCGCGTGCACCGCGGTGTTCGGGATCGACGACGAGTAGCAGTTCGGGTGGTTCTTCTGCGACGGGTCGTACATGTTGCGGATCGGGCCGTTGCCGCTGACGTTGACCATCTCGCCGACCAGGTAGTCGGGCGCGTCATTGGGGTGGTTGACGTACTGCTCCAGCATCGCGCCGAAGATGTCGCCGGTGGACTCGTTGAGCCCGCCCATCTCGTTGCCCGAACCGGATCCGCCCGGGGTGGTCTGGAAGATGCCGTGGCCGTACTCGTGGCCGACGACATCCATCACGGTGAGCTGCTTGGTGTTCGCGCTGTTGTTGCCGAACTGGGTGCCGCTGCCGGTCCAGTAGGCGTTGACCGCGCCCAGCTTGACCTCGGCCTGGAAGCCGCGGCCCTGGCCGTCGATGCCGTTGCGGCCCAGCCACTCCGACAGCATTCCCCACTGCTTCTGCACGCCGTACATGACGTCGACGCAGGCGCTCTCGCCGTCGGCGGCGCCGCCGTTGCCCCAGCTGTTGTCGGGGCCGGTGTAGGTGGAGCCCTGGTACGGCTTGCAGGTGATGCCCGGGCGGTTGGGGTCGGTCATCGAGTACGACGACCCGGAGCCCGAGGTGTCGACGGTGACGTTGCCGTAGTGGTGGCCGTTGCCGTCGCCAGCCCTGACCTCGTCGTACTCGTCGATGACGTAGCCGGTGGCTGCGTCGACGAAGACGTGCAGCACGCTCGGGTCGGTGGCGGTGTGGCCGCTCAGCACGATCTCCCACGCCAGCTTCGGCGTGCCCCAGGCCAGCACGACCAGGCGCGCGTCCTTCTCGCTCTCGACCCGCGGCAGGTGCCGCTTGGCGGTGGCGCGCGCGGCTTCCACGGTGATCCGCGGTGCGACGGCGACGTTGAGTGGGCGCTCCTGCGCGACGCTGGAGCTGACGACGTTCGCGCCCGCGTTGGTCACGACGACGAAGTCGCCGCCGACGACCGGGAGGCCCCGGTGCTTGCGCTCGTAGGCGATGTAGTTGAGGCCGTTCTGGGCGGCCGTCACACCGACCTGGCGGATCTCGTCGTCGTTGGTCGCGTGGAACCGCGCGCGGTTCGCCGCGACATGCGCGTCGGCGGCCGAGACAGCGGCGGCTTGGGCCTGCTGTGCCAGGCTCTGCGGCGGCGCGGCCCCCGCGGGCAGGGAAACGACCAGCGCCCCGGCGGCCACGGCGGCCGCCAGGAGCGCTGTCGACATGCTTCGTCTCACGACTAACTCCTTTAACCCGGTGTGCCGGGTGATCAGGTGTGCAGGGTCGGCAGACCGGTCTCGTGTTTTCCCTCGCGTGACCGAGCCCACCTTGAGCGAAGCTATTGACAGCCGTCGGGACAGGGATGCCGGGGAAACCCTTGCCCGATTCCCATTTGCCGTTCAGTGAACGTGGATATGCCTGATCAGCTGTGCCCGGGACCGAATTCCCAGTTTCCGGTAGATGCGCGTGAGTGTCGCTTCCACCGTTTTGCGACTCAGAAAGAGCTGGTCGGCGATCTCCTGGTTCGTCGCGCCCTCGCCCGCCATCGCCGCGATCCGCGCCTCGGACGCGGTGAGCGCGCCGCCCGTGTCGCCGACCTCGGCGAGCCGGACGAGCAGAGCGTGCGACTCAGCGATCCACGGGTTCGCGCCCGCCGCGGTGAACAGCTCCAGTGCGGCCTCGGCGGCGACGCGCGCGGCCGTGTAGTGCCTGCGCCTGCGTTCGACCTTGGCCTCCACGAGCAGGCATTGGCCGTGCTCGATGGGCTGGCGCAGCACGGCGAATGTCGTCTTCGCGCTGGTCAGCAGGTTCATCGCGGTCGGGTAGTCGCCTTGCGCCGCCCGCACCGCGGCCTCCGCCCGGTCGAGGGTCGCGGCCACACCGGGGCCGTGCGGGCGCGCGGCGATCGTCTGCCGGACCGACGAGATCAGCTCATCGGCCTCCTCTGGCTCGCCCAGGGCGATGAGCCCGGCGACCATGTCGCCGTGCCTGCGCAGCGTCGTCGGGTCGTCCCAGCCGTGCGCGCGTTCCAATTCCTGGATACGCCGGAGAACGTCGACGCCACCCGCTATTTCGCCGCACCGCAATGTGACCTGGGCCAAAAGGGGGAGAAATCTGCGCTCGAAGAGCACATCGGAGTCCTGCCTGCAGGCGACGATTCCGCGTTCGGCGTAAGACCGCGCGCGAATGAGGCTGCCGCCCGCCAGTTCGGCTGTCGCGCCCGCGTGCCAGACCGGGCCCGGACTCAGTCCCGCTTCACCGCTGATTCGAATCGCGCGATTCGCGAAGTCAAGTGATTCCCGGCAGCGGCCGAGTTTGGCGGCGACCTCGGCGAGCGCGCACAGCACCGCGACGAGTTCCTCGGCGGCGCCGCGCTCCAATGTCGCCAGCATCCGCAGCAGGTCCTCACGGGCCTCGTCGAGCCGGTCGTCGAAGGTGGCGAACCGGGCCGCGGCGTAGCGCGGCCCGAGGTGCCGGTACCCGTCGACGGCGGGCGCGGCCAACGCCAGACCGCAGTCGAGGAATGTCAGGTAATCCTTGTGCCCCAACAGGTTCCGCGTCTGGGCGCGGACGGCGCAGGCCATCGCCTCGGTGTCTCTCGCCCCGGCGGCTCGCGCGTGCTCGATGGCAATGGCGGCGTCGGCGTCGGCCGCGCGGGGTGACCCGCGGAGCATCGACGCCCACGAACGCCAGAGATAGAGGAAGGCCGTTGCCGCCGGGTCGCCCTCAGCGTCGGCGAGCGCGGCGGCCGCGGTCTCCTCCAGCAGCGCCACTCCCTGCCCAGCCAGGCACATCAGCGCGATTCGCGCCCGAAACCGTTGCGCCGGTTTGGTTTCCGCACCGAGTACGCCCTCGACAGCCCGGTGCACGATCTCCGCCACGCCTGCCGCGGCGCCGACCTCGGCGGCGGCCACCAGCCAGTCGACCCGCGGTCCTTCCAGTTCCGGCGGGGAGCGGTCGGCGGCAAGCAGGTACAGCTCGGCGGCCAGATCACGGGCGCCGCGCCGCAACGCCGCCTCGGCCGCCGCCACCAGTGACACCGTGGCTTCCGCGTCGGGACCGGCGCCGGCGAGCGCGCGATGCCGCTCGGCTTCGGCGCCGAAGGTGACGACATCGGCGAGGTCGAGATGGACCCGGGTCCGGTGCGCGGCGGAAACGCTCTGGGCCACCACGGTCGCCGCGTCGGGCGGGGTGAAGCGGAGGTGCTCGCCGTCGGACACCAGGAGCCCGGCTTCGACCGCGGCGGCGATGTCGGCCTCGGCTTCGTCGCGGCCCGCCCGCAACAGCAGCCGCATCGACGGGCCCACGGCCAGCGCGCAGACCAACAGCGTCTCGCGGACCTGGTCGGACACCCCACGCAGCTTGTCCTCGGTCAACGCCCGCAGTCGCGGCGCGCCGCGCTCGGCGGCCAGTGCCAGCGCGAGGTGGGGATTGCCCGCGGAGTCCGCGTGGATCCTCGCGGCGGCGCGCGCCGGGAGGCCGTGTGGGTCGAGAAGTTCGGCGAGGTCGTCGGCGGTCAGCGGCGGCACCGTCGCCTCGGTGATCGGCGGCGGGACGAGGGTGTCCGGCCGATAGCCCGCCTGGGAGCCCCGGCCCGCGAGGACGATCCGCACCGGGTGCCCGTCGAGCCTGCGGGCGGCATAGGCGAAGACGTCGATGGTGGCCGCGTCGAGCCAGTGTGCGTCGTCGATGAGCAGCAGCACCGGGGTCCGCGCGGCGCAGTGGGTGAGCAGCGCGTGCCAGCCGAGCCGCCGGATCGCCCTGGTGTCGCCGCCTGCCCGCTTCCCACGCAGCACTGCTCGCAGCGCGAGCCGGTGTTGGCTGGTCAGTCGGGCAAAGCAGGCGTCGGGCACTTGGCCGAGCAGGTCGGCCAGGCCCTGGTAGACCATCGACCGCTCCGATTCCGCGCCCGACGCGCGGAGCACCAGCTCACCCCGCGCCCGCGCCGCGGCGGCCAGCGCGTCGAGCAGCGTGGACTTGCCGATGCCGGGCGGCCCGTCGAGCAGCAGGCTGTCACCGGCGGCGAGACACGCTTCGAGGATCACCAGCAGCTCGTCCCGGCCGACCGGCGGTCGGCCGGGCGGTCTCGCGGATCGAAGCGTTCGGGTCACAGGGTCGACGTCCCGTCTCACTCTTCGCTGGGCGGAAGCGTCGACACAGTACAGATGTGCGCATATGTGCATCAAGGGATGCGAGTACTGCTCACAATCAGGAGTAGCAGTCCTGAACCGCGAGTTCCAAGCGCATCTCCGAGACCTTGCCGTCGCGGACGAGGAACCAGTACCGCTTGTCCGCGTGCCCGGGGACCTGCGTGACCCATTCGCCGACAGCGCCATGGCTGCCCGCCGAGATCGGGTAGGCCTTCTTCATGTCGCCTTCGGCGGACCCGACCATGAGCGACTCCGCGGTCAGCGGCCGCACGGGTCCGTTGGCGAGGCGGACCAAGCCGTACTTGGGCGAGATGACGACCGCGTAGCGGGCCGCCTCCTAGGGCGCGCCCTTGTAGTCGTAACCCTTGCAGCCCTTGGACGAGGTCGGCTGCACGTTCGGCGTGATCAGCCCGGTCGCCTCAGCCTCCTCGGCGGTCATGCCGAGCCGCAGGTCCAGGTACCCGTCGGGGCCGAACGGCATGGTCCTGTCGATACCGTTCTCCGGTTGCGCGGTCGACGGCGTGGTGGTCGTCGGCTTCACCGACACCGATCCGGTGCGCGCGCCGCTGTTGCCCGAGGCGTTGACCGAGGTGGGCGCCTGCTCGTCTTTCGCTTGGTCGTGGTCACGACCGTCGCGCTGATCGAGGCGTCCGACCCGGGCGCCGACTGGGTGGGGCCAGGCTTCGCCAGCACGATCGCGGTGCCCGCCAACAGACTCAGCGCGGCCGCGCCACCGACCGCGGCCGTCGCGACCCGACGCCTGCGGACCCGCCGCGCACCCGCCACGACGGCCTCCGTGGCGCCGGGGCGGACGGGGACGTCGAGGCGCTCGTCAGCGAAGAGCCGCTGGAGTTCGTCATCGAGGTTCACGACTGGTACCTGCCTTCGACTGTCGCGGCGAGTTTCGTGCGCAGCGTGGCCATCGCCTTGCTGGCCTGGCTCTTCACCGTGCCCTGGCTGACGCCGAGGGTCTGGGCGATCTCGATCTCGGACAGTCCTTCGTAATACCGCAGCACGACCACCGCGCGCTGCCGGGGCGGGAGGTCACGCAACGCGTGCCAGAGCGGTTCATCCTCGAACGCATAGCGTTCGCGGGTCACCGCCGTGTCGGGGATGTCGGACACCAGGCTCTCGCGCCTCGACCGCCGCCAGCGGCTGATGTGCGCGTTCGCCATCGCCCGCCGGGTGTAGGCCAGTGGGTCCCCTGTCTTGCGCACCACCACGCTCCACCGCGACCCGATCTACTCCAGGACGCCCTGGACAAGATCCGCCGCGTCGTGCGGGTTGCCGGTCAGCGCGTGCCCATACCGGAGCAGTCCCGGCATGGCTGCGCCGACGAATTCGGCGAAGTCGTCCACCGTCGCCGTGCCTTTCCCCCAGTCGACGCCACTGAACCACGCGGCGCCCCCCATCAATTCAGGGGAAATAGTAGCCATCGGTGAACCCCTCCCCTCAGTGCGTGTTCTCAATGACCACGCACTCGGGAGCCCACGGGTTGCCTTCGCGGGACAGTTCTTCGGTCCGGGTGATCCAAGCGGGACCTAGCGATTGGCGAGCGTCTCCGGAAGTTCGAACTCACCGTTCGGTCCGGGCACGAAATCGTGGACCGCGACCACGGCTTTCGCCGGGATTGGGCCGTACACGTGCGGGAACCACGGCCCGTTCTCGATCACGGGCACACCGGGCTCCCACCGCACCGGCACCCCGACCAGCGCCGGGTCGATCTCCAGCAGCACCAGGTCGGTCCGACCCGCGAAGAGCCGGTTCGCCGGTAGATGGACCGTGCCCGGGTCGGAGCAGTGCAGGAAGCCCTCGGACTCCAGGCTCGCCGCCGTGATCTCGGCGGCGGGCCAGGAGTCGCGAGGGCAGATGTGCAGGATCAACGGATGGTGATCTGCCTGCCGAGCAGGCCGTCGCGCGAACGGCGCTCGGGCACCGTCAGCGGCTCGGACTCGAGGGAGGCCAGCGCGGCGTCGAGGCGCTTGCCCAAGTCCTCGGCGCCTGCGGCCCACTCGCGTGCGTGCAGCTCGCGGTCCAAGTCCCAGACCGGGACGAGCAGGCCGTGCGCGCGGAACGATCCCGCGTAGCGCGAGCCTTCGCCGAGGGTGAGCTCACCGCGCGCGGCGAGGCGGGCCATGGCGGCCAGCAGCTGCTCCTCCGGCTCGGGGCGGACCCAGCGCAGGTGCGCCTTCTCCCCCGCGTCGACCCAGTAGGCCGACGGGCCGATGCGCTCGGTCGGCAGGATCGCGCTGTTGGCGCGCTCCAGCGACAGCGCCACCTCACTGGTGGGCTCGGTGCCCTCGGGCATCCACCAGGTGAAGTCGGAGTGCACCTGCGGCTCGAACGCGGCCTCCGGGTCGACCAGGTCCTGCAGCCGCTCGCGGTCCTCGACGGCCTCGGTCTCCGGGCCGACGACCGGCAGCACGTCGCCGGGCTTGGCGTCGAGCACCCAGCGCAGGGCGCGGGCCAGGTCGCGGCTGATGTCGTTGGAGCGGGTCTGCACCTGCAGCCCGACGAACGCGACGTCGTCGGCGCGGACCAGCGCGGCGGCCGCCATCGGCAGCACGGTCGCCAGGGTGACCTCGCGCCCGCCGTCCTTGAGCGTCAGCTTCGCCGTGCCGGACGGGACGAACTCGCGCAGCGCGATCAGCTCGGTCTCACCCGCGAGCCCCTCGAACGGCCGGGCGACCGGAACGTCGACGACGCCGCCCGCCAGACCGTGACAGGCCTTGTAGCGCTTGCCGGAACCACAGGGGCAGGGCTGGCGCGGGTTGATGCCCGATGAGTCCTCCGCCTTGACCTTGCGGGTGTTCTTCACCGCGGAACGCCTGGACATCGTCGAACTCCTTGCCGGCCGGTCAATTGATGCGCAGGACGCTACCCAACCGTCCGCACACCGGTCAGGCCAGGGCGGTGCGGGCGGCCGCCGGGTCGTTGGTGGCCAGCCACCGCACGCCGATGTCACGGCAGAAGCGGATGTCCTCGGGGTCGTCCACGGTCCAGACATAGGTGCCGTGACCGGCCGCGGCGGCCCGGGCGACGTAGCCGGGGTCGGCGCGGAGCAGGGACAGGCCGGGGCCGGTGTAGTCGGCGAACGAGGGCTGCGCGCCCGCCCGCAGCCACGGCCACATGCGGTCGATCAGCAGGACCGTGGGCACGCTCGGGGCGAGCGCCCGGACCCGCCGCACGGCCCGGGTGGAGAACGACATCATCACCACGGACAAGCCGTTCGTCTGCTCCGTGAGCCCGTGCTCTTCGAGCAGGGCGACGAGCGTCGACTCGACCCGGCCCGCGAACCGCACGGGGTGCTTGGTCTCGATGAACAGGCCCGCTTTGTGGTCGAGGGCCAACTCGAGGAGCGTCCGCAGCGTGACGACACCGCGCTCGCCGCCGAAGTCGAGTTCCGACAGCTGCGCGAGGGTGAGTTCGCTGACCACGCCGGTGCTGCCGGTGGTGCGGTTCACGGTCCGGTCGTGCACGCAGACGAGGTGCCCGTCGTTGGTGAGCCGGACATCGCACTCCAGCGCGTCGGCCCCCTGTTCCAGGGCGAGTTCGAACGCGGCAAGGGTGTGTTCGGGCCGGAGGGCCGACGCGCCCCGGTGAGCGACTAGCTGCACGCGAGGGATCATGCCACCGTGGCGGCATGACGTTCGACCCGAGCGACCCCGCCTTCGTCGCCGACCCCTACCCGGCGTTCGCCGAACTGCGCGCCCAGTCGCCGGTGCGGTGGCACGACGGCCTCGGCATGGCGGTCGCGCTCTCGCACGCGGCGTGCTCGACCGTCCTGCGCGAACGGTCACTCGGTCGACTGTGGACGGACGCGGCGCCCGCCGAGGCGTTCACCGCGTTCAACCTGGTGCACCGGAATTCGCTGCTGGAGAACGAACCCCCGACCCACACCCGGCTGCGCAGGCTCATCTCCACGGCGTTCGCCCGTGGACACACCGAGCGGCTGCGGCCGTGGGTCGAAGACCTCGCCGACCGCATGGTGGCGGACCTGGCTGCCCACATCGAAGCCGACGGGTCCGCCGATCTCCTCACGCACGTGGCGGCTCCCCTGCCGATCGAGGTCATCGGCGAGCTCCTCGGCGTGCCCACCGCCGACCGAGCGCTGTTGGGGCCGTGGTCGAACGCGATCGTGAAGATGTACGAGTACGGGTTGTCGGAGGAGCAGACCCGCGCGGCGGAGACGGCCGCCCAGGAGTTCGTCGACTACCTGCGTGTGCTGGCCGACGAACGGACCCGGCATCCCGGCGACGACCTGGTCAGCGATCTCGTATCGGTCCGCGATGGTGGCGACCGGCTCAGCCAGGACGAGTTGGTGGCGACCGCGATCCTGCTGCTGATGGCGGGGCATGAGGCGACGGTCAACGTGATCGGCAACGGGGTGTTCGCGCTGCTGACGCACCGAGACCAGTGGGACCGGGTCGTCGCCGATCCCAGTCTGGTGCCCCCGGCGGTCGACGAGATGATCCGCTTCGACGCGCCGCTGCAGCTCTTCGAGCGGACCGCGACGGAGCGCGTCGAGGTCGCTGGATACGTGGTCGAACCTGGGCAGAAGATCGCCGCGCTGCTGGGTGCGGCGGCGCGGGATCCAGCGGTGTTCCCCTCGCCGGACCGGTTTGATGTGGGACGGTCCCCGAACCCGCACCTCGGATTCGGAGCGGGGATCCACTACTGCGTGGGGGCTCCGCTGGCGAAGGTGGAGATCGCCGCCGCCTTGGGTGCGCTGCGGCGGCGGCTGCCGGATCTTGAACTCGCCGGTCCGGTGGTTCGGCGGCCCGAGTTCGTGATCCGGGGGCTTCAGTCGCTGCTCGTAAGTTGAGTGGCGCCTAACGCGTCGACCCCGGCAGTCGTGAGGTCCGCAATGGCGGGGCGGGGGCGCCCTCCATCCGGACCACCCGCATCAGCCGTGCCGACGCGGGGTCGATCGGGGCGAGCAACGCCGAAAGCCTGACCACGAGCGCCACGGTCATCCCGGCGAACACCGCCGCCGCCACATCGGTCGCCGCCGTCAGCAGCACGCCGTCCGCCAACGCCTGGACGCCATCGCGCAGCCGCCACAGCAGGGTCGCGGCGAACAGCACTCCGCTGACGCACAAGGTGGCCCACCACCAGCGGACCAGTTTGCTCGGTGAAGGCCGTTCGTCCGCGGGTCTGCGCAACGCCGCGTGTTCGAGTTCGGCGGCGACGGCACCGGGGACCGCGAGGTTCAGGCCGGGAACCAGCAGGGCGAGCACCACGTGGGCGGCGGGTCGGGCCGACTCGTAGCCCGAGACCTTAGCGGCGGCCTGCCTCGCGGGCGCCAGCCACCACAGGGTCGCCGCCATCGCCGCCGCGCCCACGAACAGCGTCAAGTACGCGCCGGTGATCACCAGGCTGTCGGACAAGGCGACCGTGCCGCTGCGCAACGCGCTGGTCCGGGCCTCCACCAACAACACATAGCGCCAAATCTCGGCGGCGGCCGTGAGCACGGCGAAGACCGCCGGCATCGTCAGCATCACCACCGCGAACCGCGCCCGAACGCGGAGCCGCTCGGCGACCGGGGTGGCCTCGGTTCCCGTGGGGACGGCCGTCGGCCAGCGCCAGGCCAGCGCGGGGAAACCCCAGCGCGGCGGCGTTCGGTAGGACGGCGGGCCGGTGTAGCGGGTGAACCGGCGCGGCGGTGCGGGCGCCGGGGGGCCGGGTGGCGGGGTCGCCACCCAGTCCATCGGCATCCGTCGCGGCGGTGGGTACTGCATCTAGATGACCTCGGGCTCCTGGCCGGACACGCACGCCATGGGCCTTCGGTAGTGCGCCCACGCGTGCATGCCGCCGTCGACGTTGGTGGCGTCCCAACCGTTGGCGTTGAGGTACTGGGTGACGCGCGCGGACCGGACGCCGGAGCGGCAGATCACGTAGACCGCGTTGTCCACGGGCAGTTCGTCGAGCCTGCCCATCAGCTCGCCCATGGGGATGTGCAGCGAGTCGGGTGCGTGGCCCGCCTCCCACTCGTCCTTTTCGCGCACGTCGAGGAGCGTCACGTCGGCGGGCAGGTCGACGGGCATTTCCGGGACATCCACGCTGGGCACGTTGTTAGGCATCACAGCCACGATGCTGCCACGCCGACCCGTAGGACGGTCGTGAAGGCTCACCCGACCTCGGCAGTATCAGTGCGCCGTCGCTTTCTCCGAGTCGATCCCGGTCAGGGCCCGAACCTCCATCTGCGCGAACTTGGCCTCGTTGCGCTCCTTCGACAGAACCGTGCCGAGCCAGCCGAGGAAGAACGACACCGGAATCGACACCAGCCCGGGGTTGGCCAGCGGGAAGTAGTCGAAGTCGGCGGTCGGGAACATCGAGGTGGACTTCCCCGACACGGCCGGTGAGAACACGATCAGCGTCACGCAGACGCCGAGCCCGCCGTAGATGCTCCACAGCGCGCCGGAGGTGTTGAACCGCTTCCAGAACAGCGAGTACAGGATCGTGGGCAGGTTCGCCGACGCGGCGACCGCGAAGGCGAGCGCCACCAGGAACGCGATGTTCTGGCCGTTGGCGACGATGCCGCCGACGATGGCGACCGCGCCGATGACCACGGCGGTGATTCGCGCGACCCGGACCTCCGTGTCCTTGTCGTCCGCCGCGCCGCGCTTGATCACGTTCGCGTAGATGTCGTGCGCGAACGACGCCGACGCGGTGATCGTCAGACCGGCGACGACGGCCAGGATCGTGGCGAACGCGACGGCGGCGATGAAGCCGAGCAGGATCGGTCCGCCGAGCGCCTCGGCGAGCAGCGGCGCGGCGGAGTTCACCTTCCCTGGGGCCTTGCTGATCGCCTCCGGCCCGACGAGCGCGGCGGCGCCGTAGCCGAGGACCAGGGTGAACAGGTAGAAGACGCCGATGAGGACGATCGCCCAGACCACCGACCGGCGGGCTTCCCTCGCCGTGGGCACGGTGTAGAAGCGCATCAGGATGTGCGGCAGGCCCGCGGTGCCGAGGACCAGCGCGATCGCCAGCGACAGGAAGTCGAGCTTGCTGATGCCGCTGGCGCCGTACTGAAGCCCGGGCCCGAGCACCTTCTCCCCCGCGACGGGACTGTTGTCCACAGCCGCGCCGAGCAGGGTTGACAGGTTCATGCCGTACTTCGCGAGCACCCACACCGTCATCACGGCGGCGCCCGAGATCAGCAGGACGGCCTTGATGATCTGCACCCAGGTCGTGCCTTTCATGCCGCCGATGAGCACGTAGAGGATCATCAGCGCGCCCACGATCGCGATCACGACCGATTGGCCGACCTTGCTCTCGATGCCCAGCAGCAGGGCCACCAGACCGCCCGCGCCCGCCATCTGCGCGAGCAGGTAGAAGAACGACACCGCGAGGGTGGAGGTGGCCGCGGCCGCCCGCACCGGGCGCTGGCGCATCCGGTAGCTCAGGACGTCGCCCATCGTGTACTTGCCGGTGTTGCGCAGCAGTTCCGCGACCAGCAGGAGCGCCACCAGCCAGGCGACGAGGAACCCGATCGAGTAGAGGAAGCCGTCGTAGCCGTAGAGAGCGATCGCCCCGGCGATGCCGAGGAACGACGCGGCGGAGAGGTAGTCCCCGGAGATCGCGATGCCGTTCTGCGGTCCGGTGAAGGCGTGGCCCGCGGCGTAGTAGTCCGACGCCGTGCGGGTGTTCTTGCTCGCGCGGAACACCACGACGAGCGTCACGGCGACGAACGCGGCGAAGATCCCGCCGTTGAGCAGGGCGTTGGAGTTCATCGCCGGTCACCTTCGAGGCCTTCGCGAATCTCCTCGGCGAGGGGGTCGAGCTTGCGGTCGGCGTGGCACACGTAGAGGAAGGTGATCAGGAACGTCGAGGCGAACTGGAGCAGGCCGAACACCAGGCCCACGTTGACGTTGCCGACGACCTTGGTCGACATGAACCCGTGCGCGTAGTCGGCCAGCACCACGTAGAGCAGGTACCAGCCGAGGAACGCGAGGGTCATCGGGAAGACGAAACGGCGGAGTCTGCGCTTGAGTTCGACGAACTCGGGACTCTCCTGAACCTGTATCCAGTCGGTCTCTTCTGCACTGGTCACCGGTGACCCTCCGTACGTGATCGACTCCGTAGCGGGCACACTCCCACGGCGGATCACGCACGACTACCCGCACGAGCAGGCAATTACTCGAAGGAGTGAAGATCCGACTACCCATTGGTGTTTACAGTGATTTCCCGGCGCTCTCAGCGTCGGTGTCGCCCATTGGCCAGCCGGGCCCGGTCCTCCGCCGCCCCGAACCGCGCGATGTCGCGGTCCCGGATGAATCCGAGCCGGTCAGGCGCGTGCATTCGCATCCGGATCCGGTTGGCGTCCAGCGGCAGCTGGCTCTGCGTCGCCTTGCTCATGATCAGCACCGCCAGGAACGCCGCGGGCACCGTCACCAATGCGGGTTGCTGGAAGAACGCGGGCGCCCACCCACCGGTGTACCCGCTGATGATGTTGGTGACGAGCGCGGCGAGCACCAGGCCGCCCCCGAGGATCATCCCGGCGGCGGCGCCGACCCACGTGATCTTGCGCCACCAGATGCCGAGCAGCAGCACCGGACAGAACGTCGACGCGGCCAGGGCGAACGACAGGCCGACCGACAGCGTGATGTCCGACGGCCGAAGCAGGACCGCCAGCGCGAGCGGAGCCAGACCAGCGATCGCGGTCGCGACCCGGAAGTCGCGCACCCGGCCGCTGAACACGTCGGTCGACAACACCCCGGCGACGCTCACCACCAGCCCGGACGACGTCGACAGGAAAGCGGCGAACGCACCCGCCGCGGTCACCGCGCCCAGGATCTCGCCGAGCAGCCCAGGCGCGATCTTCATCGGCAGCGCGAGCACCGCCGCGTCCGTCCGGCCCGTGACCAGCAGCTCGGGCACGTACAGTCGGGACAGGGCGCCCAACATGATCGGGAACAGGTAGAACAGCCCGAGCAGCATGAGCACGTGCAGCGTCGTGCGGCGCGCGGCGCGGCCGTCGGGGTTGGTGTAGAAGCGCACCAGGACGTGCGGCAGGCCCATCGTCCCCAGGAACAGGGCCACGATCAGCGAATACGTGGTGAACAGGTCGCCCGTCCCGGACACCGGCCGCAGCCAGGACCCGTTGTCCGGCGGCGCTCCCTGCACCACCGGAACCGCGGACCCGGCGGTGAAGCGCAGCTCGGTGCCCTCGCCCACCGTGTGCTGCCCGGCACCCCAGTAGACCCGGCCGCCGAGCGCGCCGTCGACCCGCCCGCCGGTCGCGGTGAGGGTCACCGGCTCGGTGACCGTGAGGACCACGGGCGTCTCGACGGTGATCACCACGTCGGTCGGGAACCGCGGCGGCAGCGGATCGGTCAGCCCGGTCACCCCGGCGCCGCGCACGCCGCCGTCGCCGAAGAACAGCGCCACCATCACGAAGGTCGGGGCGGCGATCGCGAAGAGCTTGAGCCAGTACTGGAACGCCTGCACGACAGTGATCGCGCGCATGCCGCCGCCGAAGACGTTCACGAACACGACACCCGAGACCACCGCCGCGCCCACCCAAACCGGGGCGCTGGGCAGGATCTGGTGGATCGTCAGACCGGCGCCCTGCAGCTGCGGGACGAGGTACAGGATGCCGATGAAGATCACGAAGACGGCGGCGAGCTTGCGCATCCCGGCCGACCCGAGCCGCGCCTCGCAGAAGTCCGGGAGCGTGTACGCCCCCGACCGGCGCAGCGGCGCGGCGACGAACAGCATCAGCAGCAGGTAGCCCGCGGTGAAGCCGATCGGGTACCAGAGGGCGTCGGCGCCGTCCTTGAGCACCAGGCCCGCGATACCGAGGAAGGACGCCGCCGACAGGTACTCACCGGAGATCGCCGCGGCGTTGCGCCGCGACCGCACGGTGCGGCGGGCGACGAGGAAGTCCTGGGTGGTGTTGGCCAGGCGGGAACTGCGGAAGCCGATGGAGAACGTGGCGAGGCCGACGAGCAGGATCCCGGCCATCGCCCAGGCGTTCAGTTCCAAGTCGACCGGTCTCTGTCGTGTCCGGGAACGCTACTTCTCGACCATGTCGACGAAGTCGCGCTCGTGCCGTTCGGCTAGCACGTTGTACCAATACCCGATGCCGAACAGCAGGGGGAAGGGCGCGATTCCGAGCAGCACCCACGGCAGGGCGACGCCCGCGACGCTCACCTGCGACATCGTGGGGATGAGGAAGAACAGCAGCGGCAGGCTTCCGAACAGCAGGAACACGAGCAGGGCGAGTGCGACGGCTGTGCGGAACTGGGTGCGGATGAAGCCGCGGACGACTTCCTCGGCCCAACTGGTCTGCTCTTCGAGTTCGGTAACCGTGCGCAGAACCGTTACCGGGGCGCGCGAATCCGCGAGGACTACTCGCTTGCGGCGGGGCCGGGGAGTCGGGAGGTCGCCGCCCGAGGGACCGGTGGCCGCGTGCTTGCTCACGGCCCGGTGCCCCGCACGAGGCGGCCTTTGAGTTCACGGGTGTGGCGGCGGCTGACCGGGAGGATCTTCTCCTCGTGGCCGATCACGACCGAGTAGCCGGAGCCACCCATGCGCAGCTCGGTGATCAGCGCGAGCGGAACCAGGTAGGAACGGTGGATGCGGACGAAGCCCGCTTTCTCCCAGCGTTCCTCCAACTGCGCCAGCGGGATGCGCACCAAGTGGGAGCCGTCGGAGGTGTAGAGCCGCGCGTAGTCGCCTTGCGCCTCCACCCAGCGGACCGTGGCCCGGGACACCAGCTTCGTGGTGCCCGCGAGTTCCACCGGGATCACCTCGTCGTCGCGGGTCTCGGGTACCGCGGCCGAGGAGCCGTTGGCGCTGTTCTGGTGGATCTTGGCCAGCACCCGCTCCATGGCCTTGTTCATCCGCGGCTGCTCGGCGGGCTTGAGCAGGTAGTCGACCGCGCCCAGCTCGAACGCGGCGACGGCCTCATGGCTGTGCGCGGTGACGAAGACCAGAACGGGCGCGGGCTTGAACCCGGCAAGGAGCTTGGCCAGCTCCATGCCGGTGAGGCCGGGCATGTCGAGGTCGGCGAACACGGCGTCGACCACCGGCATGCCTGCTTCCTTGCGGGCGGCCAGCTCCGTGTCGTCGCCCGCGAGCACCTGCAGCGCCTCGGTGGCGTCGAACGCCTTGAGGATCCGCCGCACGTGCCGGTTGCCCTCGAGGCGCTCCTCGAGCATGGCCATGCCGTCTTGCTCGTCGTCGACGGCCAGGACGACGAGCCCTGAGGTGTTGTTTGTTGTACTCACTGTGAGCAGCATCTTGCCTACCGCGTCGGCCACCTGTCCATGGTCAATCCACAGGCCAGCCCACCGGGTGAATTTCCGTGACCGAGCGTTCGATTCAGCCCGCTTTTACAACCCGAAGCGTGACCAAACAGCCTTGGTTTCCATCGCTTCCATGGCGGCGAGTACCCGATCGGACGTTGACATCCCCGACATCACCGAGCCCGCCATCCCCAGCCGGGCGAGCAGCGGCCGCTTCGGCTCGGCCACGGAGATCTCCGCGTCCGGGAACCGCTCGGCGATGACCCCGCGCAGCGAGCCGACACCGTCGACGAGGCCGAGTTCCAGCGCCCTGCCACCGGTCCACACCTCACCGGAGAACAGGTCCGCCTCCGCGCCAGTGAGCTTGTCGCCGCGCCGCTCTTTGACCCAGCCGACGAACTGGTCGTGCAGCTGCGACTGCAGGCTCTTGAGCCAGACGACGTCGTCCGGGTTCTCCGGCTGGAACGGGTCGAGCCGCACCTTGCGCGTCCCCGCGGTGTGCACCCGCCGCTCCACGCCGAAGCGCTCCAACAGCCCGGCGAGCCCGAACCCGGCCGACACCACCCCGATCGACCCCACCAGCGACGACCGGTGCGCGAAGATCTCGTCGCCCGCGCAGGCCAGCCAGTACCCGCCGGAGGCGGCGACGTCCTCGCAGAAGGCGAGAACAGGGACGCCCTTCTTGGCCGCGAGCTCCCGGATCCGCTCGGCGACCAACGCGGACTGCGTGGGCGCCCCACCCGGCGAGTTGATCGCGAGCGCGACAGCGGAGAGCCGGTCGTGGTCGAAGGCCCGGGTCAGCGCCGACTCGACGGTGTTGATGTTGATCGTGCCGCGGGCCAGCGGAGAGGGGGTGGGGGTGATGACCCCGTGCAGCTTGATCACGGACACGACCGGCGACCGGTCACCCCGATCACCGATGCGCGGAAGTTTGGCTGCCAGCCTGTCGGTCACACTCATAGGCCCAAGATACGTTCGGGAACCTGAGACCGGCTCGACGACCGGCACTGATCAACCGTTGATTCCACGAGCGGCCGGGTTGTCCCCAGGCGGAGCCACCGGAACCGGAACCAGCGGATGCGGAGGATGCGGCGGCCCCGAAGGCCCATCCATCTCCTCGGAGTCCTCACTGAAGTCCGGCAGATCCGGCCGCACGCCAGGGAAATACTTCGGCACCCGCAGAGTGATCTTCATCCCCGCGTTCGGCGCCGTCTCCACCATCAGCGCGTACTCGTCTCCGAAGACCTGCCGCATCCGCTGGTTGATGTTCCCGACACCGACATGCGACCCGGTCTTGTGCGCGTCCCGGAGATCTTCGAACAACCGGTCGGCGTCCATCCCGACACCGTCGTCCTCGATGACGATCAACGCCTCGGACCCGTTGTCATGCGCGAAAACGCTGACGGTCCCGCCCCCGGGCTTCTTCGCGATCCCATGCCGGACCGCGTTCTCCACCAGCGGCTGCAGCACCAGGAACGGCACCACCACCGACTGCACCTCGGGCGCGATCCGCAGGCGGACGTTGAGCCGCTCCTTGTAGCGCGCGCACTCGATGGTCAGGTACCGGTCGATGTTGCTCAGCTCGTCGGCCAGGGTCGCGAACAGGCCCGACGAGCGGAACGAGTAGCGGGTGAAGTCGGCGAAGTCCTGCAGCAGTTCGCGGGCGTGCTCCGGGTCCGTGCGGATCAGCGAGGAGATGGTGTTGAGCGTGTTGTAGATGAAGTGCGGCGAGATTTGCGCGCGCAGCGCCCGGATCTCGGCTCGGGCCAGCTGCTGCTTCGACTCGTCGAGCTTCGCCAGTTCCAGCTGGATGCACAGGAAGGTGGCGACCTCGTCGGCCGCGCGGATCAGCCGCTTGCTGTCGACGCCCCCGACGACGATCAAGGCGCCCTCGACCTGGCCGTCGATGATCAGCGGCACGATCACCGCGGTGCGCATCGGGCAGCTGCCGCGGTGGCGGCACTGCAGGTTCTCGTGCTGGATGTGGGCGCGCTGGCTGCGTCGGACGGCTTCGACCGTCGGCTCGGCGAGGTCCACGTAGTGCTCGTTGGCCGCGCCATCCCAGGACAGCAGCCTGCCCTCGGCGTCGGAGATGCCGATGGCGACGCACTTGAGCATCTCGAGGAGGTGTTTGGTCGCCTCGTCGGCGGCCTGTTCGGTGAGGCCGTTGCGCAGCTCGGGCGCCGCCTTCGACAGCCGCTGGACCGCGTCGAGGACGGCGTCGTGCACGGAGCCGGACTTGCGGGGTCGGCACAGGACCACGAACAGGCCGAGGACGAGAAGCGTCGCGAGCACACCGACGAACGCGCGCTCGGTCAGCAGCTGGGCCACCGGATAATGCTCCCTGTTCCACCGAAGGTGTGGCAAGGCTACTTGAGCAGCCGGGACATCCTGCGATCAGCGAGGGGCTTGCCGCCGGTCTGGCAGGTCGCGCAGTACTGGAACGACTTGTCGGCGAACGAGACCTCCCGCACGGTGTCCCCGCACACCGGGCACGGCAGCCCGGTTCTGGCGTGAACCCGCAGGCCGGAGCGCTTCTCGCCCTTGAGCCGGGCGGCGTCCTGGCCGACCGAGCGGTCGACGGCGTCGCTGAGCACCGAGCGCATCGCCGCGTACAGGGTGTCGACGGCGTCGTCGTCGAGCCGGGCGGGCGTGGCGAACGGCGACAGCTTGGCCACGTGCATGATCTCGTCGGAGTAGGCGTTGCCGATGCCCGCGATCACCCGCTGGCTGGTCAAGACCGTCTTCAGCCGCTCGCCGCGATCGGAGAGCAGGTCGGCGAACTCGTCGCGGGTCAGCGCCATGGCGTCCGGCCCGAGGGTCGAGATCTGCTCGATCGACCGCGGGTCCTCGACGATCCACACCGCGAGGCCCTTCTTCGTGCCCGCCTCGGTGAGGTCGAACCCGGGCCCCTGTCCCGGCGGGCCGAGGTGCACGCGCAGCGCCAGCGGGCCTTTGCCGGGGCGCGGCGGCGCGGCCGACATCGTGTCCGCCCAGCGCAGCCACCCCGCTCGGGCGAGGTGGGTGACCAGGTGCAGGCCGTCGCAGTCGAGATCGAGGTACTTGCCGTAGCGGCTCGCCCCGGTGACCTCTCGGCCGTGCAGCGCGGTCCACGACGGGCTCACGGTCTTCAGGACGCTCAGCGACGCCACGTCGACGCGGGCGACCGTGCGGCCGACCGCGTGCGCACGCAGATGGTGGGCTAGGGCCTCGACCTCGGGCAGTTCCGGCACGGCACCAGTCTTGCCGGTAACCGCGGTCCTGTCATGCCTGAGGTTTGAGCACGCCCTCGTAGCTGGGCTGGGTGTCCTGGGTGATGCTCTTGGCCACCTTGGCGATCTCGCCGCGGGCGGTGAAGTAGCCGCGGACCGTCCCGATCCACTTCTCCACCGGCTCGCCGTCGCCGTCGTCGCCGGTCTCGGCCACGAGCTTCCATGGCCTGCGCAGCGCCCAGCGGACCGGGAAGAACAACGCGACCAGGAGCAGCAGCAGAATCACCCAGCCGGGCACGACCACGTCGCCCGGCATCCAGGAGACCAGCACGATCCCCAGCACGGCGATAAAGATGATCATCACGATCCCCGGCACGTACCCCGCGGCGACGTCGTGCTCGAAGTCGTCCTCAGTTGCCGGGGTACGCCATTCCAGCGTGCCGTGCACCGTCCACAGCCTGCCGTTCACGTCGCGAACCTGGCGCGTCATGTCCTGCCTCTCGGCGTTGGTAACCGGGCCACCACATTCAGTCACTACACCGAGAGACACGTTACCGTGTCGGCAGTGGACTCAACGGGTGAATCGATCCCGCGGGCAATCACCTGACCGATTCTCGCACCGGGCCGAGCAGTGATCAACTAACTCAGGGCGCGGGCTTCGACACCGTGGGCTCGGGACTCGCGGTGTCCTCTGGCGCGGGCTCGCTGGTGATCATCATGCGGTAGTCGGGCTCACCGCTCGGCGTGTGGTAGACGGTGTACCTGGTCTCACTCGTCCACGAAGTCGTCTGCTCAGCCGCGTTGACCTGGGTGGTCGTGGTCCGCTCGTCGTACACGTCGTACTCCTCGTACGGCGCGAACTTGCGCTCGAACGTCGAGCGCTCGTAGACGATCGGCTGCGACTTGTCGAAGGTCTCCGACGAGGTAGGCGGCTTGACGAGGTTCGCGCTCACCGGCGCGGACGAGTCGGTCACGGCGATCCGCGGCGTGACGCCGGTGCCCTCGGCGACCTGCTCATCGTTCGTGTCGGCCACGGGCGCGGCGACGTCGGGCTTCGAGTCCAGCGCGGCGCCGCGCGCGCCCTCCTCCGGCAGCACCCCATGCGCCCTGGGGCCGCGGGTGGTGGTGTCGGTCGGATCGGCGGGCGGCGTGGTGGTCATCGGGACCGTCAGCGGGGCGTCCGGCGCTTCGGTGACCACGCCGGGCAGCGGGCGGCCGTCGAGGTCGTCGAAGGCGGAGTTGGTGGTCGTCGAGCCGCCCATGGCGACCATGACGAAGCCGAAGGCGCCGACCGCGGCGGCCGACGACGCGGCCAGGGCGACCTGCACCTTGGCGTTGGCCAGCAGGCCCTTGACGGTCCAGCCCGCGGCCGAGGAGGCAGCGGAAGCCGCGGTGCCCATCTGCTGCCACAGCGCGACCCCGGCGACCGGGGCGGCGAGGACGGCGGCGTGTGCGCGCAGCCCGGAGCAGACGTCCTGCAGCTCGGCGAACATCGCCGTACAGGACGGGCAGGTGGCCAGGTGGGCGCGGACCTTGCGCCGCTCGACGCCCTTGATCGTCCCGGCGGTGTACGCGCCGAGCTTCTCCAGGACCGACCGGCAGCCCGTGGACCCGCGGTCGATCGCGAGGTGGGCCTGCAGGTAAGCGGCGCGCAGGCCCTGTCGGGCGCGGCGGGCGAGGGCGGCGGTGGCGTTGGGGCTCAGGCCGAAGTTGACGGCGACGACCGCCGGGCGGGCGCCTTCGACCTCGACCTCCCACAGCACGCTGCGCCAGCGCTCCGGGAGGCTGGTGAAGGCGCGGGTGATCAGGTTGCGCTCGGTGGACTGGTTCGTCCGGTCCGGGTCGGCGCCGACGCGGTGGTTGAGCTCCTCGTCGGAGATCGGCACGTCGCGCCTGCGGCCGTTCCACTCCCAGGCGACGCGGCGGGCGACGATCAGGAGGTAGCCGCGCACATTGTCGGTCGGGCCGGATCCGCGGCGGATGGCCTGCAGGACTCGGAAGAAGGCTTCGGCGGTGAGGTCCTCGGCTTCGGCGCGGTCGGCGGCGAGGCCGAGCGCGAGCCTGCGGACGGCGTCGCAGTGGCGGGAGAACAGCTCACCGAACGCGGCGTCCTCACCGGCACGCAGGCGTTGCAGGAGGGCTTGGTCCTCGGCATGAGCGTGGTCTTGTGACAAGTCCAGATCCTCGACTTGATCGCGACGCCCGCCGATCGCAGGCCGGTGAATCCCGGTCATCCGGCCCGGTACCTCCTCCTGGCCGCCGTGACAATGTGTGCCAAGATGCCACATCCTGCTGTCTTACGGTCGATAAACGTGAATAACGTTAATGGGAACCCCTCAGCCAGCGTCGGCTAAATGGGTGAACGATGGCCGCCAAACGCGGGGACGTCGGTACGACACCCCTAGGACCGACCCGCCGGTCCACACCTGTCCGCCGATCCGATATAGTGGTCCAGCACCACGCGGACGTGGCGCAGCTGGTAGCGCATCACCTTGCCAAGGTGAGGGTCGCGAGTTCGAATCTCGTCGTCCGCTCGTAGCCGAAGCGGCCCGCATCCCCTGGATGCGGGCCTCTTCGCTTGTCTTCACAG
>NZ_JBOHGC010000575.1:0-2200 GCF_050699995.1 Actinokineospora sp.
GACCTGGCCCGCGCCGACGACCCGGAGGCGCTGCGTCTCGTCCGCGCGGCCGGGCGGCACCTCGGCGGGGTGGTCGCGGCGGCGGTGAACCTGCTCAACCCGGCGATGATCATCGTCGGTGGCGACCTCGCGCGCGCGTACGAGCCGCTGGTCGCGGGTATGCGTGAGCTGATCTACCAGTCCGCGGCCGCCACGGCGACCCGCGACCTGCGCATCGAGCCGGGCACCCTCACCGACGGTGGCACCCGGACCGGTTGCGCGGTCATGGTGCTCGACGACGTCCTGTCCGCGGCGGCGGTGAACGCGGCCGTCGCGGGCAGGCCGGTGGCCGTCGGGTAATCGGTTGTCCGAGCGGTGCGCGGTGCGATGGAATCGGCGGCGTGCATGAGCTGAAGACCCCGGCCGACGTGGCCGCCGCGACGACCGATCCCGTGCTCAGGTGGGGTGCCCAGGCCCTGATGCCCGAGTACCCCACCGAGCGGGGGCAGGCCTGGGAGCACGACGGTGCGGTCCTCGTCTACGCGCCCGGGCTCTATCGGCGGGACCGCGTGATCCTGACCGGCCCGGCGGAGCAGGCGCTCAAGCTGATCACGTCCGTGCGCCTGCCGACCCCTGGCGCCCCGATCGCCCGCACCGAGCTTGCCGACGAGATCTGCCAGCTCGAACCCGGTTGGTCGGCCTACGCCACGTTCGGCTGGATGACCACCATGGCTGAACCAGGCCCGCGTCCCGACGGCGTTCGCTGGCTGGACGACTTTCACCTCGACGACGCGGACTACTTGGTACGCACGGCGAACCCGGACGGCTGGCTGGTTCCGCGCGAGACCGGAACCCGCCGCTGGGCAGGCATGTTCGACGGCGACACCCTCGTCTCGATGGCTGGGGACGCCTGGCCCGCGCCGGACATGGGGTTCATCGCCGGCGTCGCCACCCACAAGGACTACCGCGGCAAGGGCGCCTCCAACGCGGTCTGCGCGTTTGTGCGGGACACGTTGTTGGCCGAACACGGGGCTTGCGGGCTGATGGTCTACGCCGACAACGCCACCGCGATCCGGCTCTACGAGCGCTTGGGGTTCACCTACCAGAGCATGACCGCGTTCGGTCCTGAGTAGATCCGAAATTGTCGGTCCGCTTCGCTACGGTGCGGGTATGACGGAATTCGTACTGGTGGCAGGCGCGTGGCTGGGCTCGTGGGCCTGGGACGACATGGTGCCGACCCTGCGGGAAGCGGGCCATGGAGCCCACCCGGTGACTCTGTCCGGCCTCGCCGACAAACAGGGCGTCCCCGCGCGTTTGCGCACCCACGTCCAGGACATCGTCGACGAAGTCGAACGCCACGACTTACGCGACGTCGCCCTGGTGGGCCACAGCTACGCGGGCATCCCGACCGGCCAGGCAGCCGAACAGCTCGGCGACCGCCTGACCCGGGTGGTGTTCGTCGACTCGAACGTTCCCGTCGACGGCGAGTCCTTCGTTTCGGCCTGGCCGGACGGCCGGGCGATGGTGGAGGCCTCGATCGCCGACAACGGCGGTTTCTGGGCGCCGCTGACCGCCGCCGACTGCGCGGGCCAGGGACTCACCGACGACCAGATAGCCCGCTTCCTGGCAGGTGCGACACCACACCCGGGAGCCACCCTCACGGATACGGCTGTCCTGACCCGGCCCCTGAGCGACCTACCGGCGACGTACATCAAGTGCCTATTGGACGGTGACGAGCCCGGCAAGGATGTCGCCGAATTACTGACAAGCGACCGGTGGCGGTTGGTGACGATGGAGACGGGCCACTGGCCGATCGGATGTTCTCCCAGCCGCGAGCTGGCTGAGATCCTTTTGGAGGCAGCACAGAGCATTTGACACGGACGGGACATCTTCAGGGATTGCTGTAATCCACACCGAAAGAAGGTGCCCCAGTCGCAGCGCCCGGAGGGTTCCCTTAGCGGTCTGACGCCACGGCTGCGCGAGGACTACGGCGACGTCGCCATGGTCAAGAACCGACGAGGAATGGCTGATGGTCGGGGTTGCCTTGGCGATCTTTGGCTCTTGCTCTTCGTCCCTGCACGCGGGGACGGCCAACCTAAGATTCCCATCCAGAACCCTTTCGTCTCCCCCAAAAAAAGAGACAGACGCACCACCTACGAACCTCCTTCCGCACCACGCACCACCCAGGCTCCCTCCGCACGACAGAATGACCAAACCTGCC
>NZ_JBOHGC010000576.1:0-2711 GCF_050699995.1 Actinokineospora sp.
CCACGCGTGGTCCGCCGCACACAGCGCACCCCGTTCCCGTCGAAGAAACCCATCGACAAGCACCTGACAGGCCCACCACCCACAGTCGTGACCATCCTCACCCGAACCTAAAGTTCCTGGTATTGGGCCACGCCCACAGCGGCCTGACATCACCACCTCACGTGGGCTGAACAGCTACCGGTCATCCAGAGTCATAGCAAACGCCGCGGGTCGGAAAATCCGAGGCTAGTGTAGCCGGGCGCCCTTTTGTTCAGGGACGACGCAAGTACTCAGGTGGCGATGTCGTGGTAGTCGTGCACCTCGGCGGTCGCCTTGCCTGGATAGGAGCGCAGGATGCGTCCGGCGTACTGGACGAGGCGTCCCTTGAACGCGATCGGCGCGGCCAGGAACAGCGTGTCCAGCACCGGGCAGTCGAATCCCTCACCGACATACGGGCCGGTCGCCACGACCAGCAGCGGTGGCCCGTCCTGTCGCGGCTGCAGGCGTTCCGTCGCCGCGCGGCGAGCTTTGACACCCATACCGCCGCGCAGCACGACCGGGTCGAATCCCTTGTCACGCAACAGTTCAGCGAAGCGTTCGACATGCGCTGTCCATTGCGTCAGCACCAGGCAGTGACGACCGCGGGCGAGCGCTTCCGTCACGTCGTCGACGACTTGGGCGGCGCGGGCCTCGTCGGCGACAAGATCTCGATAGACAGCGGCGATCCCGCCCGGCGCGGACGGGTCGGCATCACCCCGATAGCGGAAACGTCGTCGGGTGCACATGCAGCACGGGTCACCGTCGCCTGGCTCCAGATCCAACTGCGGCGTCGAGTGCGCGGCAAGGCTGGCCGCGGAGTCGATGGTGTGCCGGACGGGGCCGACCTGCAGTGCGATGAGATCGTCGAGCTTGTCCCGCCGGTAGGGGGTGGCGGTCAGGCCAATCCAACGGCGGGCCGGGATCTGCTTGACCGCATGCTCGAACGCCGCCGCCGGCACGTGGTGGCATTCGTCGACCACCACCAGTCCGTAGCCGGCGGTGACGTCCGCGACGTCCTCGCGCCGGGCCAGTGTCTGCAGCATCGCCACGTCCACCACGCCCCGCGTTTTGCTGCGGCCGCCGCCGAGCTGACCGGCCTTCACACCCAGCATTTCGCCGATCCTGGCCCGCCACTGGTCGGCCAGCGCCTTACGATCGACCGCCGCTGGGCCAGCCGATGAGCGCGGCGGCAGGCGGCACGCCGGATGGGGTGGTGCGGGAGACCGAGCGGGCCGCCCTGGCCAACCTCACCGCGGTGTTGCAGGTGTGCGCCGCAGGCGCACTTCGGTGCAGCGACAAGACCCGGCGCCCGTCCGCGGCGACGGTCGCGACAGTGGCCGCTGCACTGGTCGACGGAGACTTCTACGCCGACCAAGCAATCGCCGCGTTCGCCTGGCCACTGCTTGTGCAGGCGGGCGGCCTGGCCGAACTGTCCGGCGGCAGGCTACGGCTGACCGCCCGCGGCCACCGGGCGCTGGGGCGCCCACCGGCCGAGGTGGCCCGTCAACTCTGGCAGGCATGGATCACTCGCGGCCTGATCGACGAGCTCAGCCGCGTCGAACACATCAAGGGACAGCGAACCACCAACACTCTCACCGCGGTGAAGACTCGCCGCCAAGCCGTCGCCGACACGCTGACCCTCCTGCCACCTGACCAGTGGATCACCGTCGACGACCTGTTCCGCAGGATGCGGCAGACCGAGCCCCGACTGCGCATCGCGCGCACCGAACGCGCCCTGTGGAAGCTGTATATCGCCGACCCGCAGTACGGCAGCCTCGGCTACGACGGCTTCGCCGACTGGCCGGGCCGCTACGCCCTCGCCGTGATCTTCGAGTACGCCGCGCCCCTCGGGCTGGTCGACATCAACTACGACTCGCCCGACGGTGCCCGTGACGACTTCCGCGACAACTGGGGCACCGACGACCTCGCCTGGCTCAGCCGCTACGACGGACTGCGCGCAATCCGCCTCACCCCACTCGGCCGCTACGCCCTCGACCTCGCCCCCGAATACCAACCCACAGCGCCCGACCGGCAAGCGACCGCCGGGACGACCCTGAAGGTGCTCGCCAACCGCGACATCGTCAGCACCCGCACGCTCACCCCGGCCGACCAGGCCCTGAACGCGTTCGCGAAACGCACCGCCGACCGGGTGTGGACGCTGAGCCCCACGTCGCTGCTCGCCGCGATCGACGCCGGCCACAGCCTGGAGGGCCTGACCCGCTTCCCCACCGACCGAGCCAGCCACGAGCTTCCCGACGCGGTGACCACGCTCATCGCCGACACCACCGCGCGAGCCGGCCAGATCCGCGACACCGGAGTCGTTCGGCTCATCGAATGCGCCGACCACGCCCTCGCGGTCCTGATCGCCAGCCACCCCGACCTGCGCGGCCGCTGTCAGCACGTCGGCGACCGCCACATCGCCGCCTGAGCACGAACCGCAGCTCCGCACAACTCTGCGCACCCTCGGCTACCCCATGACCACACCCGCCGACTCCACCCGCCGACAAACCCCTGGACTCCGATAACCGCCGGTCCTGTGTGCCCGAGATGTGCCCGAGAGTTTCGGAGATCGCGGGATGAGTCTGGCGGCTGCTTCGGCGGCCTCGCGGGCCATCTCGGGCAGGACGCTGGTGTAGGTGTCCGCGGTGAACGAGTAGGACGCGTGTCCGAGCATTTCCTGCACCACCTTCATG
>NZ_JBOHGC010000577.1:0-6079 GCF_050699995.1 Actinokineospora sp.
GGCGACGGCCGAGTCGGCGGGCGCGGTCCGATGGCGGGCACCGGGACGCTGGGATCCGACGCCCACCACGCCGGGCGCGGTGGCGGTGCGGCGGGCGCCAGGCCCAACGCCCCGATGGGCGGCGGTATGGGAGCCGGCGGCGGCAAGGGCCAAGGTGACGAGGACGGCGAGCACTTCGCCGCCGACTATCTGCACGGCACCAACGACGACTTCTGGGAAGACGGCACCATCACGGCACCTCCGGTGATCGGCGAGTGAACAGATCGATCACGCTGTCCTGGGCGGAGTACGACTTCCTCTGGGAGCACTACCAGCTCGGCGCGCGCAGGCCGATCCTGGAGGTCCAGTCCAACGGCTACACCTTCGACGAACGCGCCCAACTCCGCGCCGAGGCGTGGAAGTCGTTGGCCGCCAAGGGATTGGGCAAACCAGGCGCCTTCCACCGGGATATCGAGACGACGCTGTCGACACTGGCCCGGCCGGAGTGGGAGATCGACGCGCGTCTGCACCTGTCCGCGCAGGGGCCGCGCACGTCCGCCCTGGTCGCCGCCGCGGGCACAGCCGCCGCGGCCGGGGTCCTCGAACCGGGGACGCTGACGCTGTCGGAGATCTCCGCGACGGGGATGTCTCGGGCGGCGGTCGGGCTGCTTCCCAGCCACAGCGCCGGAACCGGTGCCTCCATCACCCTCCCGGCGCGGACCCTGGACGCCTGCGCGGCGCGCGCGGGCACCAGTCGTGACGCATTGCGTGCCGCGTTGGTCTCCGAAGGGCTTGGGAAAGAGGAAGCCCGCAAGATCGTCGAAGTGGTCGGCACTGTCATCCGGTTCGGCCACTTCGGTGTCGCGCGTACGCCACAAGGCGAATCGCGTGTCCGCGCGGGACACGTGGTGAGCGTCTACGACAGCCCCCAGGGCCGCTACTTGTTCAGCAGGCGTCCCAGCGGCGGTCAGGAATGGGTCACCCTCGCACCCGGCACCGATGCCACCATCACCCGACAGCTCGACGAACTGGTCAAGTCCCTCGCGTGAGGGCTGACCTGGAGCAGCCATGACCAACCCTGATGCCAACCGCGTCCTGTCCGACTACGAGAAGCGTGTGGCCACGCTGCTGGAGAAGGCGGAAGAGGCGAAGGCCCAGATCAGGGACCTGACAGGAACCGCGACCAGCCAGGACGGCGCCGTGACGCTGACCGTCAGTGCGGCGGGCGCAGGCGCAGGCCACGCAGCGGATCACGGAGATCATGGCGCCGATCATCGGGGACAACAGCGACGCCATGCGGTTCCTGAACGAGCAGGTGCCCCAGGTGGAGGTGCCGGACGAGCCGCCGCCCGCGCCGCCGGTGTTGCGGCAGTTCAACGAGGAGCAGGCCGCTGAACCGCCTCCTCCGGCTCCGATCCGTCAGCCCAGGCCGGTGCGGGGCAAGGACGAGGAAGAGCACGACTACGACCACGGCGATCCGTTGAACCGGGGGGACAAGTAATGCCGGACGGTGGTTCCAAGTCGACCTGAAAGTCCTCGAAGCACACGAACGGGAACTCAGGGCACTGCTGGCTCACATGCCCGACGCCCAGGATGCGGGTGGCGGGGGCGAGTCTTTGTTGAATCCCGATGTGTTCGGCGTTGTAGGGATTCTCGCCGCCCAGACCTTGCGTATCTGGATCAACGACGCCGTCGATTTCGTCGGCAAGGCGAAGGGCGCCGGGGAGGAGATGGCCAGTCGGTTCGAGGAGATGCGCGAGGCGTATGTCAAGGGCGACCAAGAGGCGGCGATGTTCGACGCGATCCTCAAGCAGCTTGAGGGGCGGAAATGACCGAGCCGCAGAGCCCGCTCAATGCCACCGACGACGCGTCAGCGGCCAATTGGGTCAAGCAGGCGAACTTCGACAGCCCAACCCAGTCCTGGGATGGGTCTGGGCTGTTTGGCAGCGCGGCGAACATCGTCTACGACGGCATCAAAGGTGACTGGGGAGCGCTCGCGGGCAGTGCTGTCGGTGGAGATCTCGACCTTCTCGGCTTCGCCATGGACCCCCTTGCAGCATCCTGTCCGGCGTCATCGGATGGCTGATCGAACACATCGGGTTCCTCAAGGAGCCCCTCGACATCCTCGCGGGTGACCCGGACGCGGTCACCGCGATGGCACAGACCTGGACCAACATCGCCACCCGGATGCAGCAGACCGCCGAGGCGTACACGAACTCGCTCAAAGCCGTCGCCGGTGCTGAAAAGATCATCTTCACCGGCGCCTTCGGTCTTCTCCTCGCACCGCTGTCCTGGTTCCCGATTCGACGGCTTCGGAACTACTTCCGCGCGCGGCGCTATCTGGAGGCCAACCCGGTCCAGCCAAGTCTCAACTTGATGCCGCTCGGGATACCCAGTCGGCCGTCCGTGGCCGGTTGGACATCCTTGACCACGAATGCCCGGTCAGCCCCTGACAAGCTGAGCGCAGGTGTTCCCTGACGGCCTGATCAGCTCAGTCAAATGGGATCCTCGGCGACGATGAGGGGGCAGGTGATGACCGAGATTCCGGGCAGGGTGGGCAAACCGGCGCTGCGCGCGTTCGCGGCTGCTGGATTCTCGACAGTGGAGCAGTTCGCGCAGGTGAGTTCCGTGGAGGTTTCCGCGCTGCATGGGGTGGGGCCGAAGGCGGTTGTTGTGCTGCGGGAGTCGTTGGCGGAGTTGGGATTGACGTTCGCTGACGAGCCGGATGTTCAGTCGTCTTGAACTAGCATGGGCTCATGATCGATTTTGAGAAGAGCTCCGTGTTCAGGCTGTCTCCCTGCGACCCAAGGGACATCGCTCCCTCGGTGGCCCCGATCATCATCGCCGGCGAGGAGATCGTCCTCTGCTTCAAGGGCGCCAGGGATTTCGTCGTGTTCACCAACAAGCGGTTGATCGCGGTGAACGTTCAGGGGATCACTGGGAAGAAGCGGGACTTCACTTCCCTGCCGTACAGCAAGATTCAGGCGTTCTCCATCGAAACCGCGGGGACTTTCGACCTCGACGCCGAGCTGGATCTGTGGTTCAGCGGGCTCGGCAAGGTGCGTCTGGAGTTCAAGGGGCGGGCCGACATCCGGCAGATCGGCCACATGATCGCGTCCTACGTGCTTTAGCGGACTTCGACCCGGACCGGGGTGCCTGCCTCGACGGTTCGGCTGACGGTGCACAGGCGGTCGTGGGACTGCTTGGCGGCGCGGGGGAGGGCTTCTCGGGCGGTGTCGCCTTCCGGGCCTTCGGGGAATCTGACCGTGAAGGTGACTTCCAGGTTGTCCAGGTGGTTGCCGCGTTCGGCGTCGCGGAGTTTGTCGCCGGTGACGGTCACGGTGAAGGCCGTGGGTTCCGCTCGGCGGCTGGTGATGTAGTCGACGTCGATGGCGGTGCAGCCGCCGATGGCCGCTAGCAGCAACTCGACTGGCGTGAACGCGGTGTCGTTGCCTTCGCCGATGGTGAGGGTGCCGCCTCGAACGTTCGTGATGTGCTACTGCCCAAGGCTGATCCGCTCGATTGACACCGTGCGTTGCGTGTCGCCCATGTTGTCCTCCCGTGTGTGATCCCGTGCCCCACACTACGGCCACCCACTACGAGACGCAGGTGACGCCGCGGGTGGGGAGTCGGGTTGGTCTTCGGCGTTCCACCAGGGGGATGGGGGCGCCGATCGCTGTGCGGATTTCGTCTGCTTGGCGCAGGAGCCGCAGGGCGTGGGCGGGGTCGCCGCTGTCGCCTGCCACCGCGGCCAGTGCCTCCAGGACGCTTGCCTGACGCCAGCGGTCGCCGAGGTCGCGGTGCAGGGTGAGGCTCGCGGTCAACATGGAGGTCGCTGTGTGCGTGCTTCCCGTGGCGTGTTCGAGCAGGCCGAGCAGATTCTGTGCCCAGGCGATGCCTTCCTTGAACTCCATTTCGCCGAAGGCGTCGAGGGCGTCGTCGAGTAGGTGGCGGGCGTGGCGGTGCTCGCCGCGGTAGAGGGCGACCGCGCCGAGGTAGGCGGTGGAGGAGGCGGCACCCTTGCGGTCTTCCATGTCACGCAGCCAGGTGAGGCTCTCGGTCAGGGCGATTTCCGCGTTGTCGAAGTCGTCCGCGAGCCAGGACGTCGCTCCCGCGAGTTGGCGGGAGTAGGCGGCGCCGGAAGGGTCGGCGGCGGTGCGGAAGCTCGCCTCGGCTGCGGCGTAGGCGCGCAGCGCGTCCGGGTAGCGGGCTTGTTCTCTGGCCACTGATCCCAGTATCCGGTGCATTCGGCCCGCCTGGCGGTGATCGTCCAGCGCCTGGCACAGCCGCAGGCCCTCGGTCGCGCGCACCTGGGCTTGGGCGTAGTCGCATTCGAACAAGGCGAGCGCGGCGGCCGCGGCCAGCGCCCGCGCGAGGTGCTGAGGCCGCGCGTGCTCAGCCCTGGCGAGGGCGTGGTCGAGCCACTGCCTGCCCTCGCGGTAGTGGCCGTGCAGGTGGCAATAGCGGCCCAGCGCCGCCGCAAGCCGCAGTTCGCCTGTGGTGTCGGGTGATCGTGCGAACCAGGACATGGCGGCGCGGAGGTTGTCGTGCTCGGTTCGCAGTCGGGTGAAGCGGACTCCAGTCGGGTCCGCGTCGGCTTCCTCGGCCAGGGTGCGGAAGTGCTCGGCGTGCTCGCGTCGGGCCCGCTGCTCGGTGTCCGGCTCGGCGCGGAGGAGCTCCCCGGCGTAGGCGGCGATCGTCTCCAGCATGGAGAAACGGGTGCTGTCGCCCTGCCTTCGCACCCGGACAAGCGACTTCCCCACGAGGCCGCTCAACGCGTCCAGTGCCCGGTCCGGCTCCCACACCGCCTCGGCCGCGTCGACCGAGAACCCGCCGGCGAACACGCCGAGCCTGGTGAACAGCGCCGCCTCGTCCTCGGTCAGCAAGTCCAGGCTCCACGCCAGCGCCGCCCGAAGTGTCCGGTGGTGGTCGGGGGCACCTCTCGCGGCCAGGGTGAGCAGGCCGAACCGGTCGCGCAGGCGTTGGACGATCTGCGCTGGAGTGAGTACGCGACAGCGGGCGGCGGCCAGTTCGATGGCCAGCGGCAGGCCGTCGAGCGCGGCGCAGAGTTGGGCGATCGCGGGTGCGTCGTCCTCGGTGAAGTCCTGGCCCGCGCGGTCGATGAACAGTCGGACCGAGTCGTACACGGCCAGTTCGGACAGGGTTCTGGGTTGGTCGGGGTCGGGCACGGCGAGCGGCGCGATGGCGTAGGCCGTCTCACCGGCGACGCGCAGCGCCTCGCGGCTGGTCGCCAGGACGGTCAGCCGCGGGCAGGCGGCGAGCAGTTCGCCCACGAGTTCGGCGCACGCGCGGACCAGGTGTTCGCAGTTGTCGAGGACGACGAGCCGCGCGCCCGCCGCCTCCGCGATGGTGTCGACGCGACTGGCGCCCTGGCGTTCGGTCAGGCCCATGGCGGTGATCACCGCGTCGGCGACGAGGTCGGGTGCGGACACGGGGGTGAGGTCGACCAGCGTCACCGCTCGGCCTCGGCGGGCGACCTCAGCCGCCGCGGTCACCGCCAGCCGGGTCTTGCCGCACCCGCCCGCGCCGGTGAGCGTGACCAGGCGGGCGTTCGCCACCAGCCCCAGCACCTCGGTCAACTCCCGTTGCCGCCCGACGAGACCGGCAGGCGGGATGGGCAGGTCGGGACCGCTGTCAGCGACCCGAGAGAGTTCGATCGGCGCGGTGACCGGCGCGGTCGACGGATCCAGGTCGGCGGCGCCCTCCAGCACGGCCGTCTGCAGCCCACGGAGGCGCGGGCCCGGCTCCAGACCCAGCTCCGCCCCCAGCACTTCGCGTGCCCTGCGGTAGGCCCGCAGGGCCTCGTCCTGACGGCCGACGCGGTGGTGCGCGATCATCAGCAGCTCCCACAGCCGCTCCCGCAACGGGTGCAGCGCGACCAGGCGCTCCAGGTCACCCGCCACGGTTACGTGCTCCCCCCGAAGGAGGTCGGCCTCGGCGAGGGCCTCGGCCGCGCTGATCCTGGCGTCACGCAGTCTGGTGATCTCGGCGTCGCCCCATTCCGCGACCGGGCAGTCGGCCAGCGGGTCGCCCCGCCACAGGCCCAGACCCGCGCGAAGGGCCGTCGCGGCACGCGTGC
>NZ_JBOHGC010000578.1:0-2448 GCF_050699995.1 Actinokineospora sp.
GGGTCGCCCGCCGTGGACGAGCCGGAGGGGCAGCGACCGCACATGCCCGACTACGGGGTCGACACCCCGTCGTGGGAGCCGCTGCCGTGGTCGTGGGCGGCCGAGCGACTCATGGCCAACCGCAACTTCTGGATCGTCACCGTCTCGGCCGACGGCCGACTGAGCTTGACCCGGTTCGGCGGACAGGGTTGATGTGGTGATCATGCCGCTTTGGGGGTGGCCTCCTGGCGGATGGTGGCTTCGTAGTCGGCGGGGCTGAGGTAGCCGAGACTGCTATGGAGCCGTTTCAGATTGAACTTATGCGGGTGATCGTGTCAAGAACTTCGTCATGACGCCTCGCCCTCGAGGCGGTCGAGGAGGCTGTCGAAGACCTTCTGGCGGCCGACCTGGCCCTTGCGCTCGGCGTCGTCACGCTGGGCTCGCAGGGTTGGTCGGAACTCGATGGTGGTGACGAAGAACGTGCAGCTCTCGCAGATGGACTCGAAGTGGCAGTCCATCTCGACGGGACGGGCGCAGTAGCCGTTTCCGAGCATGCGGCGGTGCATCTCGCCGCGGAGCTTGCGCATCTCAGCGCCTTCGTCGTCGCTGGGAAGCTGGCGGGGCTGGTCGTAGAGGGCCTCGACTTTCTCGGTGACAGCGAAGTACTCCTCGGCAACCGTCCTGTCGGCGATGCGGGCGTAGATCATGGTCATCGCCAGCGTCTTGTGGCCGAGCAGCGCGGCGATGGCATCGAGGCTCATGCCGCGGTTGATGGCCTGGGTGGCCAGCGTGTGTCGCAGCTGGTGGGCGGTGACGTGACCGATCCCGGCCTCGTGGCTGAGGCGGCTCAGCGCGGTGGTGACCCGCAGCGCGGTGACGGGCCGGTTGCGTTCGAGCAGGAGCCGGTCCGAGCGCAGCCCAGCGGGCCGGTGGTTGGCGATCCAGTCGTCGAGCATCTCCTTGAGCTGGGGGTGCAGCGGGATGTAGCGGTCGTTGTGGAGCTTGCCGACGGGGATGCGCAACCAGAACGCGGAGCCGATCTGCACGACGGCGTCGACGGTGAGCCCGAGCAGTTCGCTCTTGCGGATGCCGGTGCGGGCCAGCAGCTCGACGATCAGTCGCGACAGCGGGTCAGCGTCGGCACGCGAGGCCCGCATGAGCTTGGTGGCGGCGGCGTCATCAAGGAAGCGCGGGAGCGGCTTGTCGACGATGGGCAGGTCGCCGCTGAAGATCAGCGGCCGTTGCGGCGGGTTCGGGTAGCCCCACTCGGTGATCCGGTCGAAGAAGCAGTGCAGGTTGATCAGCCGGTTCTTGACGCTGATCCGGCTCAACGGTTTGCCGGTGTAGCGCCCGTGCTTGGCCGAGACCCACGTCTTGTAGTCCTCGATGTGTCGGCGCTCAAGCTCGGCGCAGCTGGCCACGTCGGGATGGGCGTCGGCGAGCCAGGTGCCGAACTCGCGCAGATCGGACTCGATGTGCTTCACCGTCGCGGGACGCAGGCTGAGATCGACCTGGGCGACGTAGCGGCGAGCCACGTTCGCGAACCCGGGGGCGACGACCATCCAGCCCGTCACCGACACGGGCGGCCTCGACATCGGCCGCCGGTGGGTGTCGAGCCGACCGGCGTGGAACAAGGTGAGTTGGAGCCGATGGAAGATCGACGCGATGTTCCTGCCCGCCGAAGGGGTGCCGCGGCGCTCGAACGCGTCGAGGAACTGGACGCGGGCCAGCTCGAAGTCAGCGCCTGTGACCGCCTCGGCGGCGGTGCCGGTCACGGCGGTGACCTTGGCCAGGGTGGACCACTGCAGCGCGATGTCGTCCGGGCTCACACCCAGGGGCGCGCACACCTCGACGAACCACGCGTGGCCGGTCGGGTTCCATCGACGGGCGGCAATCCCGAGCCGCAGATCGGCCTGAGTGATCACCGTGGCCGTGGCCTGCATCCGCTGGGTGGTGAGGAGCCAGGCAACGAACCGAGGCGCCCGCCGCGTCGTCTCGGACTGCTCGTCGAAGGTCATCGAGTCCCAGCCGCCAGCCCGATCGATACGTCCACAGCAGGTCCGAGCCGCCTGGATCGTTGAGGCCCACGGCTTCATGCCGGCGGTGTGGTGCGCCTCGATGAAGCTGATGACATGGTCCTCGCCAACCGGGCTGAGCCTGAGCGCGGCCGGCATCAGTCGACCACCAGCGCTTGCGCGTCGATCGCCTCTGACGCTCGTCGGTACTCGGCGGCGAGCCAGTCGTTGGCGAGGTGCAGGTAGATGCGGGTCGACTCGATCGAGCGGTGCCCGGCCTGCGCCTGGATCGCCTCCAAGGCCATGCCCGCCTCGCGGAGCCGGGTGAAGCACGTGTGGCGGAGCTGGTGGCAGGTCAGGCGTTCCAAGCCCGCTCGCGCGCGCGCTCCCGAGATGATCTCGTCGATCCCCGCGGCGCTGAGCGGCTGCCCGCGACGCGGGCCCTTCAGCACGA
>NZ_JBOHGC010000579.1:0-6064 GCF_050699995.1 Actinokineospora sp.
TCGCCTTCCGGCGAGCCCGAATTACCGCCGTCACCGCAGGCCAGGCCACACTCGATCAATATCCCGCCAGGTCCGCGACCAGCACATCAGCCACCGCATAACTGCGAAACCTCAGCTGTGACGAGGAAACCGGCTTTCGGGTCGTGCACTACTGGGTCTGCCACGGCCACGTCCGGGGAGCCGAGATCGAGGTGTGGCCGCCGTTCCCGTTGATCGCGGCCAGTCGGCTGGCCCACCGCGACCACCCCATCGAGGAGGTCGAAGGTGTGGAGACCAAGGAGAAGGAGTCGGAGCTGGATTCGATCGTGAGCGGTGAGGTGGTCCATCACTTCTTCGCTTACGCCACCAGCAGTGGCCGGGCCACGGAGCTCGCGGACGCGCATGCTCGGGAACTTGTCGCACGGTGACGGCCGCTACGCGGCGCCTGCTGGGGTGAGGAGCAGGCGTTCGACGAACCAGAACAGGCCGATCACGCCGACGATGGCGGCCGCGGTGATGTGGGCGCGGGACGACCAGGAATGGCGGCGGGCCAGCAGGAGCAGCGGGAACACCAGCAGGACCACCAGGACCTGACCGAGTTCGATCCCCACGTTGAAGCTGAGCAGCGCGCCGATCAGGCCCCCGCCGAAGTCGTCGGTGAAGCTCAGGGCGCCGGCGAACCCCAATCCGTGCAGCAGGCCGAAGGCGAAGACGATCACGGTCCGGTACCGCGACTCGCCGCGCACGATGGTCTCCACCGCCACGTACACGATGGAGGCCGCGATCAGTGGTTCGACGACCGCCCCCGGGATGTCGACCCACCCCAGCACCGCCAGGGCGAGGGTGACGCTGTGCGCCACGGTGAAGGCCGTGGCGAGCCGGATGACGCCGCGCCAGCTTTGCGCGCCGAGTAGGAGCAGCACGAGGAAGAGCACGTGGTCGAGGCCGAGCAGGATGTGTTCGAGCCCCAGCCCGACGAAGCGGCCCATCGACGAGAGGAAGCCGGCGCCCGGTGATTCGGGCACCCCGGCCGCGGCGGCGCTCCGTTCGCCGACGCGAAGTTCGCGGTGGGCGCCCTCGAACACATCGCTCCCGCCGACCCCGCCCAGCACGTAGTCGACGACGTTCATGTGGTCGGACCCGATGGCGTGCGACTCCGCGAACACCCCGTAGCGCACGGTGTACTGCCCGCTCGCCGCGCTCGGGCAGGTGTAGACAAGGTGCAGGCGCGCGTACAGGAAGTTCTGCCGCTTCACGATTCCCGTGCCGTCCAGCTTGGCCGCGCACGCGACACCGTCGTGTTCGACGACCAGCCGCTCGGTCACGTACGGCGTCACCTTCTCGCGCCCCTGTGCGAGGAAGGCCTCGTGCTCGGCGTCGCCGGTCTCGACCGGCAGCTTGCCCAGGCCGGTGACCTGGGTGAGCGTGTCGTAGTCCAGTTCCAGCCGGTACCGGACCAGCGTGCCCTCCTGGCGGATCACCGATGTGCCGTCGGTCGTCGGGACGTGCGCCGACGCCACCGCCCCGGTCAGTCCCATCAGGATTCCCACCAGGACCACCAGGCCCAGTGCGAATCGGACACCGAGGAAGGCGCGCAGCGAAGCCAAGATCGTCACGAACGGAAAGGGAAGCCGACGGACAAGGGGAGCGCGTGGCCGCCGGGTTTCCGGGCCGCGAATTCTTGGCGAACCGTCCTCAGAGGACTAGACCACCCGATGTCGCCCGATGTTCAACACCGGTTCCGTGTTCATTCGATGTTCGTGCCGACGCCAGTCCGCCGATGTTCTTGATCTTTAGCCTTCTGCGGCGACCGCGCTTCCCCCCTAAGCGCGGTCACATCCTCGCAAGAGAGAAGGCACCGAATGGGTTTACGAAGTAGCCGCCTCATCCGTCCGTCGATCGGAGCGGCGGCCGTCGTCGCCACGGTCGCGGGCTCGATCGCCGTGATGTCCCCCCAGATCGCTGTCGCGGCGACGAACACGTTCACCGCGGTCGCGGACACCTACGTCCAGGACACCACCGGCACCACCAACTACGGCACGTCGACGCAGTTCGTGGTGGACAACTCCCCGGTCCGCCGGACGTTGCTGAAGTTCAGCGTCAGCGGCCTCACCTCGGCCGTCACCAGCGCCAAGCTGCGCATCCACGTCAACAGCGGCGGCGGCAGCGGCAGCGGCGGCACCTGGCGGGCCATGGTCGACACCACCTGGTCCGAGACCGGTGTCACCTGGAACAACCAGCCCGCCATCGGCGGGGCCACGCTGGGCACCCTCGGCGCGGTCTCGGCGAGCACCTGGTACGAGATCGACGTGACCTCCCACGTCACGGGCAACGGCACCTTCAGCATCGGCGGCACCTCCACCAGCACCGATGGCGCCTACTGGGACACCAGGGAGACCGGCGCGAACGCGCCGCAGCTCGTGGTCACCTCCGGCACGCCCACGACCACCACCACGCCCACGACCACCACCACGACCACACCCCCGCCTTCGGGTGACCCGGTCCTGGTGGGCGCGGGCGACATCGCCAACTGCGGCACCGTGGGCGACGCGGCCACCGCGAACCTGCTCGACGGCATCACCGGCACCGTCATGGCCATCGGCGACACCGCCTACCCGGACGGCACGGCGTCGGACTACACCAACTGCTACGGCCCGACCTGGGGCAGGCACAAGTCCCGCACCAAGCCGGCCACCGGCAACCACGAGTACCACACCTCGGGCGCGTCGGGTTACTTCAACTACTTCGGTGCCTCCGCGGGTGACCCGGCGAAGGGCTACTACTCCTTCGACCTGGGCAACTGGCACGTCGTGGCGCTCAACTCCAACTGCTCGATCGTGTCCTGCTCGGCGGGCTCGGCCCAGGAACAGTGGCTGCGCAACGACCTGGCCGCCACCTCCAAGCCGTGCACCGCGGCCTACTGGCACCACCCGCGCTACACCTCGGGCGCCAGCCACGGCCCGAACACCGCGGTCAAGCCGCTGTACCAGGCGTTGTACGACCACAACGCCGAGGTGATCGTGACCGGCCACAACCACAACTACGAGCGGTTCGCCCCGATGGACGCCAACGGCGTCCTGAACAACACCAGCGGCATCCGGCAGTTCGTCGCGGGCATGGGCGGCACCGGCCTGGGCGGTTTCGGCACCGTCCAGCCCAACAGCCAGGTGCGCAACAGCAGCACCTGGGGCGTGTTGAAGCTGACGCTGCACGCCAACAGCTACGACTGGGCGTTCGTCCCCGAGGCGGGCAAGACCTTCACCGACAGCGGCACCACCGCGTGCCACTGATAGCAGGCCAGTGAACGGGTGCCCTCCCCGATCGGGGAGGGCACCCCTCCCGCTCACCTGAAACGGATGCCCGCATGTATCTGTCATCGATCGACCGCCCGGCCGCCGACGCGCCGGATGGCACCCGCCGACGCGGGCTGGCCGTCGTCGGCGGCAACGTGGTCGCGCTCGGCTCGGTCAGTCTCGTCACCGACATTTCCGCCGAGATGGTCAGCGCGATCCTGCCGGTGTACCTGGTGTTCGGGCTGTCGATGAGCCCGATGGCCTACGGCGTGCTCGACGGCCTCTACACCGGTGCCACCGCGCTGCTGCGGCTCGTCGGCGGCTATGTCGCCGACCGGATCCGCAAACCCAAGGCGGTGGCGGGCGTGGGGTACGCGATGTCCGCGGTGGCCAAGCTCGGTTTGCTGCTGGCGGGCCGGTCGGTGGGGGCGATCGGTCTCGTCATCGCCTTCGACCGGGCCGGGAAGGGGCTGCGCACCGCGCCACGGGACGCGCTGATCAGCCTGTCGGCGCCGCCGGACGCGTTGGGCCGCGCCTTCGGCGTCCACCGGGCCATGGACAGCTTCGGCGCGTTCCTCGGACCGCTCGTCGCCATCGCGGTGCTGGCCGCCGCGGGCCAGGCTTTCGACGCCGTGCTGGTCACCAGCGCCTGCATCGCCGCGCTCGGCGTGCTCATCCTCGTGCTCTTCGTCCGCGACCGGGTCGACGACCGCCCACCCGCGGCACGGATGGCCCGCCCCGACGTCGCCTCCCTGCTGCGCAACGCACCGGTGCGCAGGCTGCTGCTGGCGGCTTGCCTGCTCGGGTTCGCCGTCATCGGCGACGGCTTCGTCTACCTGCTGCTGCAGCGCCGGGAGGCCATCGAGCTCGGCTGGTTCCCGCTGCTCGCTGTGGGCACCAGCCTGGCGTACCTGCTGTTGGCCATTCCTTTGGGAGCGCTGGCCGACCGGGTCGGCCGGGTGCCGATCCTGCTCGGCGGCTACGTGGCGCTGATCGCCGTCTACCTGCTCTTGTTCGGTCCGCTGGGGGGCTGGCCGCTTCTGGTGGCGGTGCCCGTTCTTTACGGTTTGTTCTACGCGGCGACGGATGGCGTGCTGATGGCGATGGCCGGGCGCGTGGTGCCCGAGGATCTGCGCACCACCGGTATCGCGCTGATCCAGACCGGGCAGGCGCTCGCCTACCTCGCCTCGTCTGTCCTTTTCGGACTCGCGTGGCAGCTGTGGGGGCCGGTCGCCGCCAGCAGGCTGGCCGCCGTGGTCACCGTACTGGCCGTCATCGCCACCGCATCGCTGCTGTTCAACCGATCCAACCCCGACACTGCCCCTGAGGTGACCGCATGACCGAGCCGTCCACACTCGACACCGAGACGCCGCGGGTGAGCCCGCCGCCCGCGCCGCCCCGGTTCGGGCGCACCGCCCGCGTCGCCACGATGGTGGTCGCCACCATTGTGTTGGCGGGATTGGCGATCGGCTACGTCGGCTTCAAGAAGTCGTCCAAGCCCGCGGAGGCGCCCGCCACGGCCGAGACGGTCTCGCTGGCGCCCGGTCCGCGGCTGCTCACCCTCACGAGCACCGGACAGGTGACCACGGTCGACAAGGCGAACCCGGGCGGCGCCCGCGCGGTGTCGACGACCAAGTGCGACCGCGTCCACGCCGCGGCCGGGACGGGGGCGTGCCTGTTCGCCGACGGGGTGATCGGCACCGTATGGCTGCGCGTCCTCGACGCGGATCTGCGCGAGCGCAAGGCAATCGAGATCAGCGGCGTGCCGAATCGGGTCCGCGTCTCGGCCAGCGGCCGGATGGTCGCCTGGACCGCGTTCGTCGGCGGCGACAGCTACGCCACCCTCAACTTCGCCACCCGCACCGGCATCTACGACACCAAGACCGGAACGGTGTTCAAGACGCTGGAAACCTTCGCCGTCACCCGCGACGGCAAGCCGTACCAGTCGGTCGACGTCAACTACTGGGGCGTGACCTTCACCGCCGACGACAACACCTTCTACGCCACGATGTACACCGACGGGCGCCGCTACCTGGTAAAGGGCGACTTCGCCGCCCGAACCGTCGAGACCCTGCGCGACCAGTTCGAGTGCCCGTCGCTTTCGCCTGACGGCACCCGGATCGCGTTCAAGTCGGCCATCGACGGCGACTACACGCTGGGCTGGCGGCTGTCGGTGTTGGACCTCGCCACCAACCAGGTCACCACCACCGCCGAGACCCGCAGCGTGGACGACCAGGCGGCGTGGCTGGACAACTCGACGCTTTCCTATGTCCAGCAACTCGATGATGGTGGCAAGGAGGTCTGGACCGTCCCCGCCGACGGCTCCGGCAAGCCCACCCTCCTACTGCGTGACGCGCATTCGCCGACAGCCCTGGGCTGAGCGCGCCTAGCGGTGGAACCGGCGCTACACGCGGCGGGTGGGATTGGTGGTGTCGCGGGCGCAGGAGGCTGCCCTCAGGGGCGGATTCCAATGCCACTCCGCATAAACTTCCTTTGTCAAGCTCGCCCGTCGAGATGCGATTCAGCGACTTCCTTCGAGATTTGGCCTCGCACAAACCCACAATGAAGTGGAGATCTCGCACGGAAGTTCCGAATTCTGTCTTGATCGCATGAGCGAGGTTAAAGGAGTGCTCGGACAGATCTGAGGTTTCGCACTTTTCGTGAGGACACGGTTGGTTGATCTTCACGTGACACGGGGCGATGACGGCGACACTGGCCGGACATGGCGGAAGCATCGGCGTTCCTTATAACCGCCCGTTGTCGGGAGATTCGCCGATGCTTCCAGCGCTCAC
>NZ_JBOHGC010000580.1:0-1280 GCF_050699995.1 Actinokineospora sp.
GTGGCCATCAGCGAGCAGGTCGTCGAGCGGAACGAGCCGCTGCGCGCCGCCGCCGGCGACTGGTGGGTGGCCCAGCGCGTCAGCCGTGGCGTCGACGCCATCGGTGACGAGGGATGGGCGCACACCGGGACGCAGCTGATCGTCGACTGCACCCCCCTGCCCCTCAGGAAGCGGGCGGTCCACTTCCGCGACGGCATCGAGGTGGTGGTGCCGTCCATCCGGCGGACCCCGCCCTCCAGCCTCAGCCCGCGGGCCAAGACCCACAACTATCTGAACGTCATCATGGCCGACCGCGAGGTCAAAGCGGCCCGGCCCGAGGCGTGGTCGGTGCTCCTGGACGAGAACGGCAACCTCTGCGAGGGCATCGGCAGCAACATCTTCGTGGTCCGAGGCGACCGCATCTACACCCCGCGCGAGCAGTACGTGCTGCCGGGGGTGAGCCGCCGCACCGCGATGGAGCTGGCTGCGCGGCTCGGCATTCCCTGTGAGGAGCGCGATCTCGACGTCTACGACGCGGTGACCGCCGACGAGGTGTTCCTGACCTCGACCAGTCTCTGCATCTGTGGGGTGCGCTCGGTCAACGGCCAGCCGATCGGCGACGGCAAGGTTCCCGGGCCGATCACCAGGCGGCTGACCGACGCCTACGTCGCGCTCGTCGGCACCGACTTCGTGGCGCAGTATCTATCTCGACTGGGGTGAACCTGCCGTCAAGGACGGCGGCGAGACCTTTCAGTTCACGTTACCGCTCGCTGCGGCTCCCGAATCGGGAGGCTCGCGTCTGTCGCCAACGGATGCAGCTCGTCGATCGCCCAGCCCACGTCCAACCGCTCCCCGAGCCATCTTGGGCATGCTGTCCGCGCATGGAGGCGCATACCTTGCGCCTCGTGCCGAGCACGTAGCGCTTCCACCGGATCAGCGGGCACCGGCGCCGGCGGCGGCACCTCGGGAAGCGGTCGGCCGTCCGGCCGCTGGAATCGTAACGCCCCGTTGGCCAGGCACTCGAGCCGGTAGCCCTCCTCGTGGACCGCGCGATGATGGCGGCGACACAGTAACGCGAGGTTCGCCAGCGTGGTCTGGCCGCCCTGCGCCCAGTGCCGCACGTGATGCCCCTGCCCGACCCGCACCCCGCACCCCGGGAAGCGGCAGCTCCGGTCCCGATGGAGTAGCGCCCGCCGCAGCGCGGGGGGAATCGTGCGAGTCCGGGCACCGACCTCCAGCACTCGCCCCTCGTGATCGTGCCGCATCACGACCCGGCTGGCGTCGCACGCGAGGCGCAGGGA
>NZ_JBOHGC010000581.1:0-11184 GCF_050699995.1 Actinokineospora sp.
GCTCGGCGGTTCCGCGCGGTGGCGGCAGCGAGCGGCCACGCTGGTCGTCGGCGGCGCGCGGCGGCGGCTTGGGATCGACGTGGGTGTCGACGAGGACGTTCGTGACCAGGTTCGCCGGATCGCGGCGCTGCCCGTCGAGGAGCGGCGGGCCGCCCTCGTCGACACCGGCTACCTCGTCCCGCACTGGCCCAAGCCGTACGGCCTCGGCGCGTCGGCCCGCACGCAGCTGGTGATCGACGCGGAACTGGACGCGGCCGGGGTGCGCAGGCCGGACCTGGTGATCGGGGCCTGGGCGGTGCCGACCATCCTGCGGCACGGCACCGAAGAGCAGCGGGAACGCTTCGCGGGGCCGACCTTGCGCGGCGAACTCGCGTGGTGCCAGCTGTTCAGCGAGCCCGAAGCGGGCTCGGACCTGGCCGCGCTGCGGACGCGGGCGACGAAGGTCGACGGCGGGTGGTCGCTGAGTGGGCAGAAGGTGTGGACGTCGCGGGCGCGGGACGCGGACTGGGGGATCTGTCTGGCTCGGACGAACCCGGACGTGCCCAAACACAAAGGGATCACGTACTTCCTGGTCGACATGACCACCCCAGGGATCACGCTGCGGCCGCTGCGGGAGATCACCGGGGAGTCGATGTTCAACGAGGTGTTCCTCGATGGCGTGTTCGTGCCTGACGGCTGTGTGGTGGGGGCGGTCGACGGTGGTTGGGCTCTCGCTCGTTCGACGCTGGCCGATGAGCGGGTGGCGATGGGCGGCTCGTCGGCGGTGGGTGAGTCGGTGGAGAAGTTGGTGTCCGCGCTGGGTTCTGTGACGGATCCGGTGGTGCTCGACCGGCTTGGCGGGTTGGTCGCCGATGGGACCGCGGTGTCGCTTGTGGACCTTCGGGCTACGTTGCGGACGCTGGAGGGGCAGGGGCCTGGGTCGGAGTCGGGGGTGCGGAAGTTGATCGGGGTGCGGCATCGGCAGGCTGTGGCCGAGGCTGCTGTGGAGTTGCTTGGGGTGGGTGGGGCGGTGTTCTCGCCCGTTCTGCATGAGTTTCTGTTGTCGCGGTGTTTGACGATCGCTGGGGGGACTGAGCAGATACTGCTCAGTGTTGCCGGGGAGCGGGTGTTGGGGTTGCCGCGATAGCGGTCTTGGTGCCTGTTTGGGTGGGGGTTGTGCGGGGTCAGGGGCTTGCCATGGGGCGGGTTGTGGGCTAAAACTAGAACAGGTTCCAATTTCGGAGGCGGTGTGGACTTCGGACTCGATGAAACGCGGTCGGCTGTGGTCGCGCTCGCCGCGGAAGTGTTGGCGCGTGACGGGGTCCGCTGGTCGGACTTGGTCCGTGCC
The DNA here is from genome assembly GCF_050699995.1 of Actinokineospora sp. Classification (GTDB taxonomy): domain Bacteria; phylum Actinomycetota; class Actinomycetes; order Mycobacteriales; family Pseudonocardiaceae; genus Actinokineospora. The sequence goes on from NZ_JBOHGC010000581.1 coordinate 1,328, forward strand.
GGGCTGGTCGGGCTGGCCATGCCGGTGCGGCTCGGTGGGGATGGGCTTGGTGTTCTGGAGACCTCGCTGGTGCTGACCGAGGTGGGTCGTCGCGCGGCGGCGCTGCCCGCGTTGGCGACCCTGGCCCTTGGCGTGTTGCCGCTGGCCCGTCTCGGCACCCATGCCCAGCAGGACGCGCACCTGTGCGCGGTCGCGACCGGCGACGCGTTGCTCACCGCCGCGACCAGGGAACCCTCGGTGTCGCTGCCCGCGGTTCCCGCCACCGTCGCGCGGCGGGACGGTGACCGGTTCCTGGTGTCCGGCACCAAAGTCGGTGTGCCCTATGCGGCTGAGGCGTCGCGGATCCTTGTTCCGGCCACGATTCGCGGCGGCGGTGTGGTGGGTGTGTTGCTCATCGCGCCCGACGCCGCTGGGGTTCGGGTGACGCCGACGGCGAGTTCATCCGGGACGCCGGAGTACACAGTGGACTTGACGGATGTCGCCGTCTCGGCCGGTGAGCTGCTCGGTCGCGACCCGAGTGGTCAAGCCGCCCGTGAGCTGAACCGGTTCGCGCTGGCGGGGGCCTGCGCGGTCGCCGACGGGATCGCGGCGGGGGCGTTGGACCTGACCACCGAGCACGTGCGCACGCGTGAGCAGTTCGGCAAGCCGCTGGCCACCTTTCAAGCCGTGGCGCAGCAGATCGCCGATGTCTACACCTGCGCGCGGACCCTGCACCTGGCCACGCGGTCGGCGTGCTGGCGGCTCGACTCCGGTCGCGACGCGGGCTACGACCTTGACGTCGCCGCCTACTGGCTGGCGGAGGAACTGCCCGCCGCGCTGCAGGTCTGTCATCACCTGCACGGCGGGCTCGGCGTCGACGCGACTTACCCGCTGCACCGGTACTACTCGGCGGGCAAAGACCTTGCCCGCTTCGTCGGCGGCGCCTGCCACCGGCTCGGCCGTCTGGCCGCGGTGGGAGGGTGACCATGCTCCTCGACCTGACCGACACCCAGCGCGCGTTGCGTGACGAACTGCGGGTCTACTTCGCGGGTCTGCTCACCCAAGCCGAACGCGACCTGATGCTGACCGAGCGGCACGGCGCCGTCTACCGCGACGTCGTTCGCCGGATGGGTCGCGACGGGTGGCTCGGCGTCGGCTGGCCCGAAGAGTTCGGCGGACGCGGATTCGGCGGTGTCGAGCAGCAGATCTTCGTCAACGAAGCGGCGCGGGCGGACATTCCCCTGCCCTACGTCACGCTGCAGACCGTGGGGCCGACGCTGCAGCGATTCGGTACGCGGGAACAGAAAGAACGCTTCCTCCCGGCGATCCTCGCGGGCGAGGTGCATTTCGCCATCGGCTACACGGAGCCGGAGGCGGGCACCGACCTGGCTTCGCTGCGCACGACCGCGGTCCGCGATGGCGAGTCCTATGTGGTCAACGGACAGAAGATCTTCACGACTGGCGCGCACGACGCCGACTTCATCTGGCTCGCCGTGCGCACGGACCCGGATGCCCTGCGGCACAAGGGAATCTCGATCCTCATCCTCGACACCGCCGATCCCGGGTTCAGCTGGACGCCGATCATCACCTGCGATGGCGCGCACCACGTCAACGCGACGTACTACAGCGACGTGCGGGTGCCCGCGGACATGTTGGTGGGCAAGGAGAACGAGGGCTGGCGGCTGATCACGACCCAGCTGAACCACGAACGGGTCATGCTCGGACCGGCGGGCAGACTCGCCGGGCTGTGCGACCGCGTGCGTGAGTGGGCGGGCTCGACCAAGGGCCCGGACGGGGCGCCCATCCTGTCGTTCGACGACGTCCGCACGACGCTCGCCCAGGTGTCGGCATGGGTGCGGGTCAACGAGCTTCTCAACTGGCAGGTCGCCGCCGTCGACGGGCCGGTCGACGTGGCCGACGCCTCGGCGACGAAGGTGTTCGCCTCCGAACGCACCCAACGCGCGTGTCGGATGCTGGAGGAGATCGTCGGCAGACACGGTGATCCCGCCGACCCCGACACCGCGGACCTGGTGCGGTGGCTCGACGCGCAGGCCAAGCGCAACCTGGTGTTGACCTTCGGCGGCGGTGTGAACGAGATCCAGCGCGAGCTGATCGCCACCGTCGGACTGAAGCTGCCTCGGGTGCCCCGATGATCCGGGCCGTGGCCGACCAGGTCATCGCGCGTGGTGAGTCGTCGCGGCGGGCCGCGCCGGACCCGGTGAACGTGCCGGTGGTCCGACACTGGGTCGAGGCGCTCGGTGACCGCAACCCGATCTACACCGACCCGGTGGCCGCCGCCGAGTCAGTCCACGGTGGACTCGTCGCACCGCCCGCGATGGCCCAGGTGTGGACGATGTTCGGTCTGCGTGGCACCCGCCCGGCGGACGATCCCCTGGGCGCCATGGTGTCCGTCCTCGATGAGGCGGGCCTCACCTCGGTCGTCGCCACGAACTGCGAGCAGACCTACCACCGCTACCTGCGTCCGGGCGAAGAGGTCACGGTCGGCGCGCGGCTGACCGAGGTGGTGGGGCCGAAGCGGACGGCACTGGGCGAGGGCTGGTTCGTCACGACGGTCAGCACTTGGTATGTGGGTGATGAGCCGGTGGCGGAAATGCTGTTCCGGGTGCTCAAGTTCCGCCCGCCCGCCGAGGAGCCGGTCGGCGAGGTGCTGCGTCCGGTGGTCAGCCTGGACACGGAGTTCTTCTGGGCGGGCCTGCGGGAACGCGAGCTGCGGATCCAGAAATGCCTGGCCTGCGACGAGGTTCGGCACCCGCCGGGCCCGATGTGCCCTGGCTGCGGGTCGACGGAGCTGACGCATGTCATGGCGGAGGGTGTGGGCGAGGTCTACAGCTTTGTAGTGCACCACCACCCGCCGATGCCGGGCAAGCGGCTGCCGTTCGTGGTGGCCCTGGTGGAACTGGCCGAAGGAGTGCGGTTGTTGGCGGAACTTATCGACGTGGACCCGGCGGAGGTGCGGGTCGGCTTGCCGGTGCGGGTGGACTTCCAGCGGGTCGACAGCGATCTCACGCTGCCGGTGTGGCGGTTGCGGTCATGACGGTCGCCGTCGGGGACACCCTGCCTGAGCTGGTCATCGAGGTGACCCCGACGTTCGTGGTCAGCACCGCCATCGCCACCCGCGACTACCAGGACGTCCACCACGACCGCGACGCCGCCGTCGAGCGCGGGTCGAAAGACATCTTTCTCAACATCCTCACCGACACCGGGCTGGTGCAGCGGTTCGTGACCGACTGGGCGGGACCGAACGCCCTGGTCCGGGGTATCGCGATCCGGCTCGGAGTGCCTTGCTACGCCTACGAGACGCTCACCTTCAACGGCCACGTCAGCTCGCGTGAGGGGAACCTGGTGGTGGTGAACGTGGTGGGGCGCAACAGCATCGGCGACCACGTCACCGGGACGGTCCGGGTGGAGCTGCCATGAGCGCGCTGTCCGGCGCGGCCGCCATCGTCGGCATCGGCGCCACGGAGTTCTCCAAGGCCTCCGGCCGCACCGAACTCCGCCTCGCCGCGGAGTGCGTGCGCTCCGCCATCGCGGACGCGGGCCTGTCTCCGTCCGATGTGGATGGTCTGGTCACGTTCACCATGGACGCCAACTCCGAGATCGCCGTCGCCCGCGAGGTCGGAATCCCGGAACTGTCGTTCTTCAGCCGAATCAACTACGGCGGCGGCGCCGCGTGCGCGACGGTCCAGCAGGCCGCGATGGCCGTCGCGACCGGGGTGGCGTCGGTTGTCGTGTGCTACCGGGCTTTCAACGAGCGGTCGGGCCGGCGCTTCGGCCGGGTCCAGGCCGCCGCCGCGCAGCAGCCGACGTCGACTGGCGTGGACAACGGCTGGCACTACCCGATGGGCCTGGGCACCCCGGCGGCCACGGTCGCGATGTTCGCCCGCCGGTACATGCACGAGTACGGCGCCACCAGCGAGGACTTCGGCCGGATCGCGGTCATCGACCGCAAACACGCGGCCACAAACCCGCACGCATGGTTTCATGGCAGGCCGATCACCCTTGAGGACCACCAGGCGTCCCGGTGGATCGCCGAGCCGCTGCGATTGCTGGACTGCTGCCAGGAAAGCGACGGCGGGGTCGCTCTGGTCGTCACCAGTGTCGAGCGGGCCCGTGACCTGCCGCACCGGCCCGCGGTCGTGCGGGCCGCCGCGCAGGGGAGTGGGGTGGATCAGTACGTGATGAACAGCTACTACCGGCCGGAGATCACCGGTCTGCCTGAGATGGGCCTGGTGGGGAGGCAGCTGTGGGGCCAGTCGGGGCTGTCACCGGAGGACATGTCGGTGGCGGTGCTCTATGACCACTTCACCCCGTTTGTGCTGGTACAGCTGGAGGAGCTCGGCTTCTGCAAGCCCGGCGAGGCAAAGGACTTCATCGCGGACGGAACGCTGGAACTGGATGGGAGGCTGCCGCTCAACCCGCACGGCGGGCAGCTGGGTGAGGCGTACATCCACGGGATGAACGGGATCGCCGAGGGAGTTCGCCAGGTCCGGGGCACGGCGGCGAACCAGGTCGCCGCCGTGCGCAACGTGCTCGTCACGGCCGGAACCGGGGTCCCGACCAGCGCGCTGGTTCTCTCCGAGTGAGCGCTACCAGTTCACCGGAACCAGGTCCGGCCCCACGACATGCCCGGCGTGCGCGGCGACATCGTGGGTGAAGTGGGCGCCGTACCAGAGCACGACGTCCTTGCCGTGGATGTTCTCCCCGTTGACGAAGTTCCCGATGTTCGCCTCGTACGGTGGGCCGGTGGCGGGCACACCGTTGTCGATCTCGGCGGACGGCTTGTACCGGACGATCCACAGGTCGCCCTGCGGGAACGGCCAGTCGGGCATCGCCGTCGCGACCCCGTCGTCGTGTCCTGGCACGATTTCGTAGGCCGCGCCCGACCGGGCGTCGGTCACCCGCCACCTGCGGGAGCGCCCGTAGTCGCGCGCTCGCTGGATCTCGTAGCTCTTGTCGTGCCAGTTGTCCCAGCCTGGCGCCAGCGGCGGGTCGTTGTACTCGGCGACCACGTTGTTGCCCGGTGTCCGGATGTCGAAGTCCAGCCGCCAGTAGCAATGGTGGTGGTGGCGGTTGCACACACACGGGAAAGTCACCGCGGAGAAGCCGAAGCGGGGCTTGATGGTGCCGTCCACATGGAAGCGCCACGAACTGATGTAGCGGTACCAGCCTGCCTGCATCTCGCTGAGCAACACGACTTCCGGGCCGTCGACGTACACCGCGACCCCGGTGAAGTTGCCCGTGTCGCTGCCGGACTCGAGGATCGACTTGGCCGGGCTGGTGCAGAGCCGGAAGCCGGGCACCGGGTCGGACCCGTGCGCCTCGAACGGTGACTCCTCGTTCTGCCAGTCCAGATACGGCCCACACGCGTCCCGGTCGTAGCGGACGTTGAGCAGCGGCACATGGGCCTGCCACAGGACACGCTTGTCCCGGTAGTCCACGTAGCGCAGCTCGATGCCCGAGCCGTTGGTGCCCGAGGAGCCCGCGGGCCGCTTGACGAGCATCCGCCACAGCCTGGTCCCGCCCTGCCACACCGTCACCCATGCCTGGCCCGGCGTGTTGGTGACCGTGGGCTGCCCACCAGGGGTGAACCCGCACTGCCCGTCGGTGTCGCCGCGCGGCGCGACCTCGCGGATCTCCCGGCGGTGGATGTCCACCGACGCGACCCGGAACGGGCCGCCACGCTCGCGCGGGGCCAGCACGACGCCGATGGTGCGCCGCATCCGCCCGTCCGGTTGCTCGACCTCGATCACCGGCGGGACGTGCGGCATCGCGATGACCGCCTCGCCCAGGCCGTCGCGCCACTGCCGGTCCTCGCCCAGCAGCCGTACCGCCAGGTCGAACTCTTCGGAGCTGGGCAGCGGCTGGCGGGCATAGTCGGCGACGTCGAGTTCCTCGGGCCGGTCCAGGTGGCCGACAGCCTCGATCGCGCGGTCGTTGGTGTAGTCGTAGACCGTGGCCCGGAACCGCCGGTAGTCGCCCTCTGCGCTGTCCTCACCGTCCTTGCCCCGCTCGTCATCGAGGGGCTGCAGGTTCAGCAGGCGGAACTCGGTCCCGTCGAGCAGTTCGCGCATCCTGGGATGCCGCGTCACCTCGTCCCGCAGCCGGTCGGTCATCTCTCGGTCGAAACCAGCCGGTTCGATCTCGACCCTGATCTCCTCCGCCATCCTGGTCACACCTCCAGCGCCCTTGGCCCGCGAATCCGCGGGCCTTCTGACTCTGTCGCCGAAGTTGTCGACCGTGTGAGGCGTCCATCTGAGACTCACCCGTTCGGACTTGCGAGTTCACCCGCTGGTGCGGGTCAGTGTGATCCCGGTCAAGACCTCCGTGTCGCGGGCCGGAACCGTCGTCACAGCGTGGATCGTGTCGCCGTCCACCCACGCGGAAGTCCGCAGCGACTCGCCGGGGTAGACCACTCCGGCGAAACGGGCGTCGAACGACTTCACCAGCCACGGATCCCCGTCCAGGCAGGCGTCGGTCAGCGCCTTCGCGACAATCCCGTAGGTGCACAGGCCATGCAGGATCGGCGAGGGAAACCCGGCCGCGGCGGCGAACTCGGGGCTCGCGTGCAGGGGATTGCGGTCCCCGCACAACCGGTACAGCAATGCCTGCTGCGGAAGGGTAGGCGTGTCGATCACCAAGTCCGGTTCCCGAGAAGGCTCGAACGCGACGGAGGCGGGTCCGCGTTCGCCGCCGAACCCACCCTCACCCCGAGCGAAGATGCTGGACCGAGTCGTCCACAGCAGCACACCGTCCGGGCTGGTCGCGGTGGCCTCCTGGACGATCACCGCCGCCTTGCCCTTGTCCCACACGTCGGCGATCCGCGAGTCGATCCGCGCCTTGCCCTCCACCGGGATCGGCCCGTGCCCGGGTTCCCACCAGCGGGCTCGTCCTTTCACGCTGACCGGAGCCGGTCACAGCCCGCTCAGCCGCAGGGCGGGCTGTAGGGCAGGTCGTTGAAATACCGGGACCATTCCGCCGGAGTCATCGGTGTTGCGGTTTCGGCGCAGACGCGACCGATCGTCCGGGTTGGATCGGTGTTCCACAGCCGGAGGGTATGGGCGCCGACGGAGACCACACTGCGTCCGTCGGCGGTGAACGCGGCTTCGCCGGTGTCACGGCCGCTGAAGCCGGCGATGGGGTGCGGGGCACGTGGGTCGGTGATGTCCCAGAGCCGGGCGGTGCGGTCGCGGCCGGTGGTGAGCAGGGTGCGCCCGTCGGGGCTGATGTCGGGTGAGGACACGGCCGCGGAGTGACCGGTCAGTATGGCGCGCTGCCTGTCGGGATCGGTGAGGTCCCAGATTCGGATCGTCCAGTCGTAGCTGGTGCTGACGAGTGCTCTCCCGTCGCGGGTGAACCGCACTCCGGTGACCGCTTCGGAGTGGTCGGAGTGGTGAGCTGTCTGCCGTGGCGCCGACAAGTCGGTCATGTCCCACAGGCGTACGCCGCCGTTGGTGTCGGCTGTGGCCATGGTCTTGCCGTCGTCGGTGAAGTCGATGGCGTTGATGTCGTCGAAGTTGTCCTCGCGGGTGGCGATGGTTCTCGGGGCGCGGGGTTGCCAGATGTCCCAGACGATGACGCGGCCGCCGTTGTCGCCGGTGACCATGGTCCGGCTGTCGGGGGCGAACGTGACGGTGTTCGCGTTCCGCAGGGGGCTGCGCGAGAGCAGCGTCGGGGTTCGCGGCTCGGTGATGTCCCAGAGGACGACCTCGTAGCCGAGGCCGATCGTGGCGAGCAGCCGCCCGTCGCGGCTGATCGCGGGAGCGGACAGCAGCCGGTCGGGCGGATTGGGCAGCGGTGGGGTCTCACCGAGCAGGCGTTTGTGGGCCGGGTCGCTGATGTCCCAGAGCTGTGCGCTTTCGGTGCCCGCGGTCACCGCGAGCCGCCGGTCCTCACTGAGGACCAGGCCGTGCACGCGGTCGCTCATCGTGGTGAGGGTGGACCGCGGGTCGTGCCACACGTAGAACACGCCGTTCATGCCGCCCGCGACGATGGCCGATCCGTCGGGTGTGAAGGCGACGCTGAGGACCCGGTGCGGGTGTGGGAACCGGGTCAGTTCGGTGCCCGTGCGTGGATCCCAGAGACGGACGAGTTGGTCGTTGCCGCCGGTGGCCAGGATGGCCGAGTCCGGGGCGAACGCGAGGTCCCAGGTCGAGTCGTCCTTGGGCAGACGCAGCGGCGGACCGGGCGCCCGGTTGTGGTCGAGTTCGTGCGACCAGGTGTCGTTGCTGGTGTCGGAGAGGGCGACATGGCGCCCGTCCGGGCTGAACACGGCGGCGCGTATGTCGTCGAGGAACCCGTCGAGGATGGCCAGCCGCGTGCTGGTGGCGGTGTCCCACAGGAGGTAGCGGCCGTCGCCGCCGCCGGTGAGCAGGGTGCGACCGTCAGGGCTTATGGAGACCGCCGTGCCCATGCCTTCCCGGTAGTCCGACACCGAGATGGTGAGAACAGGCTCAGCCGGGTCGGCGACCGCCCACACACGCACGGACGGACTTGCCCCGGTGGTGGTGGCGAGCAAGTGCCCGTCGGCGGTGAAGGAGGCATCACGCATGTCCCGACCTGGCACGAAGGCCACGGCCCGGGGGTGAGCGGTGACATCCCAGAGTCGCGCGCCCGCCGCGTCGACCACCAACACCTCACGGGACGTCCCTGGGCGAAACAGCAGGCACCGCACGCGGCCGGACGCCGGGACCTGGGCGAGCGGCTCGAATCGCCCTGGCCGCGTGAGATCCCAGAGCTGGACGTCGCCGTCGTCAGCCGCGACAGCCGCCAAGGCGCTGTCGGGGCTGGTGGCGACGGCCCGGACCCATCCACCGCCGGTGCGGTACCGGCCGACCAGCGGAGGGGCTGAGCTGAGCACCGCGCCACGGGCCTCCACGGTGTCGGCCCTGCGGTAGGCTGCGACCGCCAGCTGAGCCGCCAGCGCGGGATCGGATTCACGCAGCTCGCCCGCGTATTCCGCTACGCGCTGGGAAATGGCGATGTCGCGGTGGCGGGTGGCTTGCCCGCTCTGCCAGAAAGCGGCCCCGGTCGCGATGACCGCCAACACCACCAGCGTGCTCAGCACCGCGACAAGCCTGCGAAGCCTTCGCACCCCCCGCCGCCGCTCCCGGGTGCTCGCCTCGAGGAACGCCCGCTCGACCGACGTCACGTCCTCGCCGTGGTCGGTTGCCCAGGCCGAGGCCACGGCCAGGGCGGCTCCTTGGTACAGGGCGCCCCGGTCGCGGCCCTGCTCGTCCCACGTCTCGGCGGCCTCGGTGAGCCGCTGGTGGGCGTAGAGGCCCGCGCGGTCGGCCTCGATCCAGTCGCGCAGCCGGGGCCACGCGGTGAGCATCGCCTCGTGCGTGATCTCCACGCCACCGGTGTCCGCGGTCAGCAGTCGGGCCCGGACGAACGCGGACACGACCACGCCCAGGTCCGTGCCCGGGAGATGGCGGCCCAGGTGGTCGAGCGAGACCCGGCGTCGCGTCTGCCCGGTGTCGCGGTCCACCTGGACCAGGCGCAGCAGCAGGCGCCGCGCGGTGTCGCGGCCCGCGGTGTCGAACTGGGCGTAGACGCGTTCCGCGGTCGTGGCGACCGCGGCGTGCAACCCGCCCGTGCGGTGGTAGCCGGCGACAGTGAGCCTCCGGCCCTCCCGGTTCTGCCAGGTCGTGAGCAGCGCGTGCGCGAGCAGCGGCAGCGCGCCCGGGGCGTAGGCGCCCGCGTGGCCGGGCTGCACCCCGAGGTCGCGCAGCAGCAACTCCACCAGCCCCGGTTCCCAGCTCAGACCCACCGCGCGGGCCGGGCGCACGATGGCGGCCCGCAGCTCCGTCGGGCTCATCGGGCCCAACGCGACCTGCCCTTCCCGCAGCGAGTGCGCC
>NZ_JBOHGC010000582.1:0-10947 GCF_050699995.1 Actinokineospora sp.
TGAGGTTGCTGAAGCGTCATCGGGCCGGGCCGGGAGGGCATCTCCGAGGTGCGATTGTTGCATGCGCCGTCGCGGGTGAACGCATCGTTCGATGAGCCGAATCTGGTGTCGGCGGCCGGGCTGGTGCCGCTGATGCGGCTGGCCGTGACGGCGGGGTTGTGGCGGCTGGTCGCTGATCGGCTGCGGGTGCCGGGGTCGGCGGGGGTGAACCCGGCCGGGAAGATCGCCACGGTGGTGGCCGGGATGGCCGCGGGCGCGGACTGCATCGACGACCTGGACGTGGTCCGCTCTGGTGGGATACCGCGGTTGTTCGGCGGGGTGTGCGCGCCGGCCACGCTGGGTCAGTTCCTGCGCGAGTTCACCCACGGCCACGGCTTGCAGCTGGCGTCGGCGGCGCGGGCGCATCTGGTCACCCTCGTCACGACGACCGGGTTGTTGCCCGGCATCCAAACCCAGGCCTTTGTCACCAACAACACCGAACCGACCGCGCAGACCGACATCACCAACTCGCACGAAGATCAACACACCGACTGGTCCACGGATCGAGGCTAAAGGGAGCGAGAGATGCTGACGCCTGAAGACAAGACTCTGCTGCTCGCCGCAGGCTGCGCCAGCAAGGACACCACCAGGGGATCAGGGCGTGGAGCGAGTTGCTGATCAGCTTCTGCACAGATATGACCAGCGACACAGGCGAACAGTTGACCAGGCGATGGAGCAGCACGAACACGACCTGGATCGACAAGCAGGTGTCGGACACCCACAAGGATCTGGATTCAAGCCTGGGTGAACGAGTCGCGTTCGCGTGAGCGACAGCAGTGTCGATCTCTCCCCCGACGTGGCGACCCCGCCTGATGAACGAGTGCGACCGTAACGTCGACAAACTGCTATCTCTCTACATCCGAGTAGCAGGCCAGAGCGGTAGTTGTCAAGTCGGGACTGTAACTTCATCGGTGGTGCGCCACGAGGCGCTGTTTGTCCGGATGGAGGTGGAAGACCTTCATGGCTCTGCCGTCGTAGCGGTGGGGTGAAGCTGGCGGCAGCCTGATCCGGGGGACGCCGGGGAGGGTGGGAGCAGCCGCGACAAAGTCGGGCCGGTCCAGTACTGCCGGATGGGTCGGGCCTGGTGAGCGAGACGGGAAGGTATACGCGAGGAACCGGTGTTGAGGCCTCTTGAGTTGTGACCAGCTCGAATCCGGTGGATGTGGGCTGGTTGGCGGTGCGCACCGTTTGTCTGATGTGGACGGGCGGAAACTCCTGGGAGGGTGCCACAGGTCTGGCCTGGGAGGTCACGGTGAAGGACTACGGCGTAGCCGTGACGATGCCGCAGGGGTAAAGCCGGGTACCTCACCCGTCGACCGGATGACAGTGAACGTGGGAACCGCTTGCTGACCGGTCCGTCCGATTCCGCCATCCGGGCGGTGATCGGGTGGATAGGCGCGTCGCCTGCCGAAGGCGGTGAGCGGGGCGGAGCCGTCGTAGTACTCCGAGGCCGGGAAAGCCGGTCACATGGGGAGGGACGGCAGCGTGTCAGTCAATGGAGAGGACTGCAATGTCCGAAGACACGCCGGGGAATCCCGGCGTCGTGAGGTGGCCGGATCCTGATTCGGCCTACTTCGCGGTACGGAGGATGCAGATCAAGTTGCACCGTTGGGCGAGCGAAGATCACGCTCGCCGGTTCGATGATCTGTTCAACCTGGTCTGTGACCCGGCGTTCCTTCTCACCGCATGGCAGAGGGTGAGGGGCAATGCCGGAGCGCGGACACCCGGGGTCGATCGGGTCACAGTGGCCCACATCGAGTCCCGGGTCGGGGTGGAGGTGTTCCTGGACCATGTTCGGCGCTTGCTGAAGACGGGTGAGTTCCGGCCGGTTCCGGTGCGGCAGGTGATGATCCCGAAAGCGTCCGGCAAGCTGCGGAAGCTCGGGATCCCGACCGTCACCGACCGGGTGGTTCAGGCGGCACTGAAACTCGTCCTTGAGCCGATCTTCGAGGCGGACTTTCTGCCCTGCTCGTACGGGTTTCGCCCGAACAGGCGGGCGCAGGACGCGGTCGCGGAGATCCAGCACATGACCACTCGCGGCTATGAGTGGGTGCTGGAAGCCGATATCCAGGCCTGTTTCGACACGATTGATCACGTCGCGTTGATGGACAGGATACGGGCTCGGATCAAGGACAAGAAAGTGCTGTCGCTGGTGAAGGCGTTCCTCAAGGCCGGAGTCATGACGACCACCGGAGATCGCGAGGACACGTTCACCGGCACCCCGCAGGGCGGGTTTTGTCCCCGCTGCTGGCCAACATCGCCCTGTCCACGCTGGATGAGCACTTCGCCCGGCATTGGACACAGACGATGAGCACTTGGCATCAGCGGGACCGCCGCCGCAGACAAGGCCTCGGGTCATGGAAGTTGGTGCGCTACGCCGACGACTTCGTCGTCTGCGTCAACGGCCAACGCCGCCACGCCGAGGACCTGCGTGGCGAGGTCGCCCGGGTGATCGCCCCACTGGGGTTGCGCCTGGCACCGGACAAGACCCGAGTAGTGGGCATCGACGAGGGCTTCGACTTCCTCGGCTTCCACATCCGCCGGATGCGCAAGCGAGGAACGAACAAGCACTACGTCTACACCATTCCGTCGAAGAAGACGGTCAAGGCCGTTACGGCGAGGGTGCGTGCCCGCACCAGCAGATCAACCCTGCACATGGACTTGGACCAACTCCTGACCGGGATGAACAGGTCGTTGCAGGGATGGGCGAACTACTTCCGCCACGGCGTGTCCAAGCAGGTGTTCTCCACGGTCGACTACTACGCCTGGCGGCGGATAGGGACCTGGATACGCCGCAAACACGGACGCATTTCCTGGCGGGAGGTCCGCCGCCGATTCTGCGACCAGGGATGGCGGTTCGCTCACAACGGGGTCGTTTTCCGCGGCGCGGCCAGCGTCGCGGTCACCCGATACCGCTACCGCGGCACCCGGATACCGACCCCATGGACCATCAACCAGCCAGCCGCACCCGGTTGATCAACGGGCAAGACACGTGGAGAGCCGGATGCCTGGAAACAGGCACGTCCGGTTCGGGCGGGCGGCCCGCGGAAACGGACCGGGAGCAATCCCGACACCGCGCCGCAGGCCGACCCCACTGAGCTTGAGTTTTAAGGTGTTTGTTGGTTCGTGGTGTCCTTTTTGGTGGTCTTTCCGACGTGGCTCACGGCTGCGCGGTGGGTGTTGCGTGATCCGGGTGGGCGGCCTGGTCCTGGCCGGGAGGGTTTCGGTGCGCTGGCGGGCAGGGTGAGTGTCGGTCGGATGTTGCGAAACCCTCGGCGTACTCGGGCCGGGGTCAGCCGGTCGGGTGTGGTGGCCGCTTTCTCCCACGGACGGCGTAGGTCTTCGGCGAGGTGACGGGCCAGGCGGAGTTGGGTATGCGCGGTCACGATCAACCATGTCCACCGGTCGGCCGCCTCCGGTGTGCGGATGCGGGGCTTGGTCCAGCCCACGGTTTGTTTGAGGAACCGGAAGGTGTGTTCGAGGTCGAAGCGGCGCAGGAACATCTGCCATGACCGATCCACCTCGCCGGTTGTGGCGGCGGTGGCGGAGGACCACAGCCACAACGGTTTCGGTGTCCCGTCACCGGGCAGCCGGTCGACCTGCAGCCGGATCACCGTGCCTTCCAGGATCGGCAGCGGACCGTCGTGGTCGGCCCAGGCGCCCCGGCGGGTCAACCTGGGATGCAGCCGGTCCCAGGACCGGGCTCGTGCGCTGCCGTATCTGGTGGTCTGGGTGTTCGTGGTGTGCGCGGCCTCGGGCCAGGTCGCCGGGTCGGTGAACGTGAACTCGGCGCCGTGACGTGCGGGGCGCCCGGCGGTTCCCGGCTGCCGCGGCGGCGCGGGCAAGCGCATCACGCGGTCCGAGCGCACCCGGACCAGCACCCGGACGGGCAGATCGGTCAGCAGGAACGCCAGCCGGGGTCCGTCGTAGCCGGTATCGCCGACGATCCAGATCTCCGGGTCGCCCTCGTGCCAGTGCCCGGCCGTGATGAGCCGCTCCACGACCGCGCGCAGTTGCGCGGCGGCGACGGCGGTGTCCTCATCGTCGGGGCGCAACCGTTGCGCGTCGAGGATCGCCGTCCACGAGGTGCGGCCCGGCTCCAGCACCGCGACGAACGAGTACGGCCAGCCCGGGATCATCTGGGCTTGGCCCTTGCCCCGGGCGTAGGTATGGCAAAACAGCCGGTCCGGGCTGGTGTTCGCGTCAGGGCGCAGCCAATGGCTGACATCGATGGCCAGCGTGATCCGGCCGTTGTCGCAGCGCGGGATCGACTGGCGGGCAACAACATCGCGGAATCGGTCGATATCGACCCGGCCGGAGTTCAGGCTGTCATACAGGGCGCCGTGCCCACGCCGGTGCTCGGCGGCCAACGACAACTCCACCAAGGAGGTGACCGGCCCGTCGGCGCAGAGCACCGCGTCGGTCAACTCGAACAACGCGTCCGCCCGCGCGGCCAGGCACTGGTAGAACTCCTGACGGAACCGGGACAGATCCCCGAGTGCGCCGATGGCACCGGCGTCGTGCACACTGATCATCGAAGCCCCTGGTCTGATCTTCCTGCTCTCGCAAGGAGGATGATCAACCAGGGGCTTCATCCATGATCAACCGGGGTGCCCGCTCCCGACATGGACCTTAAACAACAAGCTTAGGTCCGGTCGGAAGCGGCCGAGTTTCTCTCGGCGTCCTTCTACTGAAGCTCGATAATCAAGGTGGGCAGGGCTGTGCGGAGCCAGTCGATGTACTGGTCGTGCGTCCAGCCGCGTTCCTTGGTCATGATGAAGTACGTCGTGTCGCCGTAGACCGTCAGCAGGATGTCGGTCGCGGTGTCCACGGTCAGCCCGGCACGCAGTGGCGCCTTCTCCGCGACCGTGGCCACGACCTCGCGGAACGCCGTGCGCCGCAGGTCCTCGTGGAACTCGTGGGTGCGGCGCACCTCGTCGTCGGTGAGGGCCGCGCCGCGCAGGATCTCGCTGATCGTGCTGGCCCGCTCGAAAAGCGGGCCCGCGCCCCGGATGAAGTGGCCGAGCGCGGCGGCCGCGTCCGGCTCGCCCACCATCGCCCGCCACCACGGCGACTCCTGCGGGAGGGTCGGCTCCTCCTCGCCCATGACGAGGTTGTCGATGACCGCGCTGATGAGCGCCGATTTGGTGTGGAAGACGAAGTAGACCGTCTGCCCCGCGACGCCCGCCCGCTTGGCGATCGAGGCGATCGTGGCTCCGTGGTAGCCCTTCTCGCAGAACTCCTCGTGTGCCGCGTGCAGGATCTTGCGCCGCGTGGCCTCGGACTTCTCCCGGCGCGAACTCTTGACTTCACCCATGATGCGCCCACACTATTGGAAGCTACTCACTAGAGTAACACTCTAAAGTAAGGGTAAGATCATGAGCACAGTCGACACCCGTGCGGCGAGATCGCCCGCCGCCACCACCTTCGTGCGCCGCGCAGGCGCGATCTGCCTCTGGGCCGGGCTGCTGGGAGCCGCTTCCGGCGTCTTCCTGGCGGTCATCCCGGCCGCGGTTCCCCCGGAGCGCTTCAGCTATCCGCTGGCCGCGGGCGCGTTCGTCGCGATCCAGCTCTGGTTCTTCGTCCAGCACCTCGGCCTGCTCCTCGGGCAGGCCGCGCTGTGGCGAACCGGCGTCGCGGGCCGTTCCCGCGCGGCCTGGATCGGCCACGCGATCGCTTTCGCGGGAATGGCGCTGCTCGCCGTGACCGAGGTGATCGCGACGACCTCCGCCGAGGACCTCTACCCCAGCGAGAACACCGATCCACTCGACGTCCTCTACGGCGTTTCCAGCCTGGCCACCGGACTCGGACTCATCATCGTCGGCGTGGCCGTCGTGCGTGCCGGCGTCTGGCAGGGCGCTCGCCGCTGGCTCCCGCTGGTCCTGGGTGTCTGGGTCTACGTCCCGATGACCCCGGCTCTCATGGCGGGCCACATCCCGGCACGGCTGTCGATCGCGGGCTGGATGCTGCTCTACGCGGCGCTCGGCTGGGCGTTGACGCGGGCGGACCGCGGCCGGGTGTGACCGATCAGACGCCGGTCGGGGGAAGCCTCACGGGGGCCAGGCGTTGATCTGGATATGACCACCGAGGTGGACGTAGCCGTCATCGGCGCCGGGCAGGCGGGCCTGTCGAGCGCCTACTTCCTCCGTCGCGCCGAGCTCGACTTCGTCGTCCTCGACGCCAATGCCGGACCCGGTGGCGCCTGGCAGCACCGCTGGCCGTCGCTGCGGCTCGGCGGGGTGCACGGCATCCACGAGCTGCCCGACTTTCCCTTCGAGTCCGACGACCTCGACCGCCCGGCGGCCGAGGTCGTCGCCGAGTACTTCGGTTAGTACCAGCGGAAGTTCGCCCTCCCGATCCTGCGCCCGGTGAAGGTCCACTCGGTGACCGACGGCCCGCGGCTGCGGGTCTCGACCGACCACGGCGTGTGGGCCGCCCGGGCCCTGATCAACGCGACCGGAACCTGGGACCGGCCGTTCTGGCCGCACTACCCCGGCCAGTCCGACTTCCTCGGCACGCAGCTGCACACCGCCGATTACCCCGGCCCCACGGCCTTCACCGGCAAGCGCGTGGTGGTCGTCGGCGGCGGAGCGTCCGCGGTGCAGGCCCTGATGGAGCTCGCGCCGCTTGCCGAGGCCACTGCCTGGGTCACCCGCCGTCCCCCGGTGTTCCGCGAAGGGCCGTTCACCCAGGAAATCGGCCGAGCGGCGGTCGCCCGGGTCGACGAGGCCGTCCGCGCAGGTCGGAGTCCGGCGAGCGTCGTGAGCGTGACCGGGCTGTCCCTGACCCCGGAGGTCGTGGCCGCGCGGGAAAGCGGGGTGCACGACCGGCGGCCGATGTTCGACCGGGTGCTGCCGACAGGTGTCTCGTGGGCCGACGGCCGATTCTTCGAAGCCGACGTGATCCTCTGGGCGACTGGGTTCCGGGCGGCTCTGGACCACCTGGCACCGCTGGGCCTGCGCGGTCCTGGCGGCGGGATCGTCATGGACGGCACCCGCGTCGCGGCGGACCCGCGGCTGCACCTCGTCGGCTACGGCCCGTCCGCCAGCACCATCGGCGCGAACCGGGCGGGTCGGACAGCGGTCCGTGAGATCCGCGCCCTCCTGGGGCAGCGGACAGCAACCGCGGCCTAGAGGTACGGCAGCAGCTCCGGCCGCTTGGGAACGCGCCCGTCCCCCGACGACCGCCCAGTGAGCCGCCTGCCGATCCACGGACCCAAGTGCAGCCGTGCCCACCGCAGATCCGACCGCACCCGGCTCGCCACCGACGGCGGGGCCAGGACGGGCACGGGAGCGGTCCAGTCGAACCGCGGCTCGTGGCCCAACGCCTGCAGCGTCGCCTCGGCGACCCGGCGGTGGCCTTCGGCGTTGAGGTGGATGCGGTCCTCCGCCCACAGCGCGGGCGAGTCGAAGACCTTGGCGGAGAACAGGTCCACCACGATCGCCGAGTGCTTCTCGGCCAGCTCGTCGACCAGCGTCAGGAGCCGGTTGATCCGGGGCATCAGCCGTGCGCTACCGCGCATCCGGCCGGTCGGGTCGACCACGCGGAACAGCACCAGCTGCTTGGCCGCGCCCGCCAGTTCCTCGGCCGCGTGGGTGATCTTGGCGGTGACCGCGGCGACGTCGCAGCCCGGACGCAGGACGTCGTTCATGCCGCCGGCGAAGCTCACCAGGTCCGGTGCCATGGCCACCGCGGGCTCGACCTGCTCGTCGACGATCTGGCGGACGAGCTTGCCGCGAATCGCGAGGTTCGCGTAGCGGAATCCAGGGGTTGACGCGACGAGGCGGTCGGCTACCAGGTCGGCCCAGCCCCGCCAGGTGCCGTCGGGAAGGTCGTCGAACATGCCCTCGGTGAAGGAGTCCCCTAGTGCCACGAAACTTGTATATGCGTTCATATTGTGGCCGAGTTTAAACTCTTGAGTAGCTTGAATCTGGCGCTAGGGTCCGGCACATGAAGCGACCCTTGATCATCGCCGCGACTGTCGCGGCGGCCTTCGGCTTGCTGCAGGTCCCCGCGGCGGCCACCCCGGAGCCCGGACTCACCTGGCAGCTCTCCCCCACCGGTTCCGAGGCCCGGCTGCGCGGTCTCGCGGCCGTGAGCCACCGCGTGGCCTGGGCGAGCGGCAGCGGCGGCGCCGTCCTGCGCACCACCGACGCCGGTCAGACCTGGCAGCGGTCGACCCCGCCGGGCGCGGAGACGCTGCAGTTACGCGACATCGAGGCGTTCGACGCCGACAACGCGGTGGCCCTGTCGATCGGTCCCGGCGAGGACTCGCGCATCTACCGCACCACCGACGGCGGCGCGACGTGGAGTGAGACGTTCCGCAACACCGAGCCGACCGCGTTCTACGACTGCATGGCGTTCTTCGACCGCAGGCACGGGCTCGCGCTCAGCGACCCGGTCGACGGCAAGTTCCGCGTCCTGTCCACCGGCGACGGCGGCGCGACCTGGTCGGTCCTGCCGTCCGACGGGATGCCCGCCGCCCTGGAAGGCGAGTTCGCGTTCGCCGCGAGCGGTCAGTGCGTCAGCGTCGCGGGCGGCCGGGACGCGTGGATCTCGACCGGCGGTGGGGCCAAGGCGCGGGTCCTGCACTCGGCGGACCGCGGCCACACCTGGGCGGCGGTCGACACGGTGCTGGCAGGCGGCCCGAGCGCGGGCGTCTACGCCACGGCGTGGCGCGACACCAAGCGCGGGATCGCCGTCGGCGGCGACTTCGCCGCGCCCACCAACGGCGTCGACGCCCTGGGCCTGACCCGGGACGCGGGACAGACCTGGACCAAGCCCGCGAACGCCCCCAACGGGTACCGCTCCGGCGTCGCGTGGCACCCCTTCGTCCGCAGTGGTGCGATAGCGGTCGGACCGACCGGCAGCGACGTCACCTTCGACGGCGGCCGCACCTGGAAACAGTTCGACGCGGGCACGTTCGACACGGTTGACTGCGCCCGCGACGGCGCGTGCTGGGCCTCAGGGGCGACCGGCCGCGTCGGCATCCTCCGCCTGACGACGTAAGGACGACGCGTGCCCTCTGCGATCCACAACATCACCTTCGACTGCGCCGACCCGTACCCGCTGGCCTCCTGGTGGAGCGAGGTCGTGAACCGGCCCATCCAGCCGGAGGACGAACCGGGCGACCCGGAAGCGATGATCCACTTCGACAACGGCCCGACGCTGCTGTTCATCCGCGTCCCGGAGGGCAAGTCCTCGAAGAACCGGATCCATCTCGACCTGCGCCCGGACGACACCCGCGACGCCGAGGTCGAGCGCCTGCTCGCCCACGGCGCCTCGCTGGTGAGCGACCAGCGCAGGCCGGACGGCACGGGGTGGGTCGTGTTGAGCGATCCTGAGGGCAATGAGTTCTGTGTGGAGCGTTCCGCTGCCGAAAAAGCAGCCACCGCATGACCATCGGCGTCGAGCGCACCGGCCCGCATGAGTTCGTCGCACGCAATGAGCGGGGCGGCGAGGTCAAGATCGGGCGCGTCGGTCAGGAGGGTTCGTTCAGTCCGGTCGAACTGCTGCTGGCCGCCGCGGCGGGCTGTGTCGCGGTCACCGGCGAGGAACTGGTCCTGCGCCGCGCGGGCGAGATCCCGATCAGGGCGACGGCGGCCGATGTGCGGCCCGCGGGCGCGCACCAACTCGACGGCGTCGACGTCTCACTCGACGTCGATCTCTCCGGGCTGGACGCGCACGCCCAGGCGGAGGTGCGGGCGGTGGTGATCCGGGCCGTCGAGGCGCTGTGCACCGTCACCCGGACACTGAAGCAGTCGAGTGAAGTGCGGCTGACCATCCCCTGAGGACGCGCGGACCATTTCCCGACGAGAGCCCGCCCCACCTGGTGAAACACCAGCGAGGGCGGGCTTTCTCGATCTTGGCGACGATAGTCGCGCCCAGCGTGTGCGCATCTTCGACGCGGTTGCCTCGTTGACCCGCTCGACAGACACCCGCGCTGTCCGGCTCGCCGTCGCGGCGTCAGGAGGTCGTTGTGACAGGTCACAACTCCAGTGTCCGAAATGTGGCTGGATGTCCCAACAACTCTGGGCCGAGACGGCCGTTGAGTCCTATATCGACTGTCGCCGACTCCGGGAGATCCATGTCCACGCGCCGGCGCCGCGCCGCGATCGCACTGATCGGCGGGCTCGCGTTCCTGACCGTTCCCGGGGTTTCCCAGGCGGCCGCCCCCGAAGTCACCCCGGGCACGCTGTCCGGCGTCTCGGTGGTGAAGACGGGCTGGTGGTGGCGGGTCAACGAGACCCCCGACCAGCCGGCCGCCGCACCGCCCGCCGTAGCGCCGCCCAACGCCCCTAACGGGTCGCTGCCGGTGGCCGCGGCGGTCGGCGACCCGGAGAAGATCTCCGCCATCGAGTTCGCGCTGGACGCGGAACCGGGCGCGACGGTGACGTCGTTCGTCTTGTCGCTCAAGCAAAGCGGCGCGACCGCGGCCAACGCCAACCAGGAGAGCGCGAAGATCATCGCGTGTCCGGTGACCGAGTTCTGGGCCGACGGCCAGGCCGCGCCGTGGAAGACCCAGCCGCTGTTCGACTGCGGCGCGTCGGCGGCGGGAACGGCCGGACCGAACGGGGTGTGGACGTTCGACCTGACCTCGATGGCGAGCACCTGGCTCGCCCCGGGCAGTTCGGCGCCCACGTCGGTCGTCATCGTCGAGCAAGTCGAGGCACCCGCGACGTTCCAGGTCGCGTTCGACGGCCCGGCGGCCAACGGCGTCGGCGCGAAGCTGGTCTCCACACCGGCTCCACCGACGACTGATCCCTCCACTCCGGACAGTTCGGTGGGCGGCGGATCGGACGGATCCTCGGGCGGCTCAGGCGAAACCGGCGCGGGTGACCTCGGCGGCGGTGGCGGTGTGCCTGCCGACGCGGGCGCCGCGCCCGAGGCCGGCGCGGTGCCCGGAGA
>NZ_JBOHGC010000583.1:0-28197 GCF_050699995.1 Actinokineospora sp.
CGGCTGGCGTGTGCCCGCACTTCGAGACAGGCGCTAGATCACCTAACCGCCGACAACACATCAGGGGATCCACCATGAGATTTCGTGCCGAGCTGGAATCCACCGGCAAGACCACCGCGGGGTTCGAGGTACCAGAGGAGGTTGTCGAGGGTCTGGGTGGAGGAGGCCACCCGAAGGTGTCCGTCACGGTCGACGGCTTCACGTTCCGGACCTCGATCGCCAAGATGGGCGGCCGATACCTCCTCGGAGTGAGCAACGAACGGCGAGCGCAGGCAGGCATCGCACCCGGCCAGGTCTTCAACGTCGACGTGGAACTCGACACCGCGCCCCGCGACGCCGAGGTACCCGACGACCTCGCCGCCGCCCTGGCCGCCGACGCCGTGGCCAAAGGCTTCTGGGACACCCTGACTCACAGCAAGCAGTCGTGGCACGTCCACCAGGTGACCAGCGCCAAGAAAGCGGAGACGCGGGCGGCCCGGGTCGAGAAGTCGGTCGCCATGCTCCGCGAAGGCCGCGCGCGCTAGCGACTGCCCCTTCGGAGGGGGTGACATGCGCTCCTACATCGGTACGACGATCGACGCCGACGCACACGGCCGGCGACCATCAGGTTGTGGCTGTATCCCCGAAGACCCCGGTCGAACCCGTTGGCCGCATGGGACAAGCGGGACGCCCGCCGTCCTGCCACGCCCCCTGACGTGACCATCCGCTTCTGCCGATGAGCGGACGTGTCGGGGCGTGGCAAGGGTTTCACCTCCGCGATCGGGTCCGTCGTGGCGCCTCCTGCTGATAGGGTCGCAGGATGACCGACCCCGACGCCGGGCTTCCGCCGGAGCGGCGGTGGACGTGGGAGCATCCGGTCGGCCCGCGCTGGCTGCTCTGCGGCGACATCGACTTCGATGATTCCGATGATGACATCCCGTTGGCGCTGTGCGCGGAGATCGAAGGACTGTTCGTCGACCTGCCGCCCCGGCCGCGGGAGCGGTTCACGCTCGTCGGCTGCACCCCGGCCGGCGTGCTCGCCGACCTCCTCGACCGGCTGCCCGCCGAGGCACTCGGTGCCGAGCGAGCCTGGCTGGAAAACATCTCCTACCACCGCCCGGCACTTCGCCGTCCTGGTGGGGGGAGGATCTGGCCGATGTCGTCGTGCTCGCGCAGCGGCCAAACGCCACGATCCGGGGAACGGTCGACATCGACCTCGACGGGTTCGTCCACCTCAACGACCGCACGGATGCGGTGGTACGTCCCCGAGGCGTCGACGAATTCGTCCTCCTGGGCGGGAACGAGGCGCCCTGCGGCACCTGTCAGAACGTCACGGGCGTGTTCCGCGAGCAGGCCGCGGCACCAGTGCCACAGGTCCGGCTCCTCGGTTGCCGACCGGAACCACCGTTGCTGGCCGCGCTCGACGCGGTGGGGCAGTCGACCAAGGCCGGCCTGCGTCGCCGCTGGGTCCGCGGCGACGTCCACGCGGTCGCCACCGATGGTTCTGCTGCCCAGGTGACCGGGGCCGTGGTGTCCGGAACGGTCCACGCTGCCCAGCTGTCGCTGCTCGGCGCCGGACTCGTGGACGTGACCGTCGATGTGGTCTCGGGGGAGCCACTGCCGGCGGGGATGCTCGACATCCTGGAGCATTGGCGCACCGGACGGCCGCCCCGGCGGAATCTGTGGGCTGGCTACAACCGGGAACTGCGGCACCAGTGGGCCGGGGTGGCGCTCGGTTACCGGTCCGGTGCGCCGGACCGGCCACCCGGCACCACCTACGACCTCGACGGCCGGTTCGTGACCGACATCGAAGGGTTCTACTGCGCGATCGGCGAGGCGATCAACGGCCCGGGCGGGTACTTCGGCTGGAACCTCGACGCGCTGGACGACTGCCTCGGCGGAAAGTTCGGCGCGCAGGCCCCGTTTCGACTGGTGTGGCACGACTCGGCCGTCGCCCGCGAGCACCTCATCGTCAGTTACGACCGGCGTCTGCTGAATCCGGCGATCACCCTGGAGTATCTCCTGGACATCCTTACCGAGCACCAGATCAAGATCGACCTGCGTTGAGCCGTGCGTCGACCACTGCCACGTCACCTCGGTCTACTCTGACGAAAAGACCGTTCGGCCCGGTGCACCTGGACTTCTGCCCCGACCGGCTGCACGCGAATCCTTCCCCACGGGGGCGAGACCCGTGCCGTGCGGACATCCGCTCATGCCGCATAGCGCGACATGCAGGTTGGGCGCACTGCTGTCGATCAGATCGTCGAACTGCCGAAGTGTGCCGGGAGATAAGGCACGGCAACGAGATCGTCCAAACACTGAAACTCGGCTGGGCGGGCGAGCGACCACACCGTGATGTCTGGGCGTCGTGGGTGGGTTATCTTCCGAACCACCCGCCATCCCTGACGCCGGTAGTACCGAATGAGACCGGCATTCGCGCCGTGGTCGTCAGTCAGCACGCCCCGCCGGACCCATTGGTGGCCTTGGCGTGCGGCATGATCGAGTGCCCAGAACGCGATGACCATGCCGACCCCGTGCCCAGCGCGGGTGGGGTCGGTGACAGTGGAGACCAGAAACGTCGCAGGTTCCGCGCGCTCCTGCTCGGTCCACCCCAAGGGTGGGGTGTCGTCGGTCGCGGTCGTGCTGCCGAGCAGGGTGCCGTCGGCGTCAGTGATCACCCAGACCGGCCAGTCCGGTTCGCTGAGCTGGTCGGCCAGCGCGTCGGCTGAACGGGCAAGCCCTTGCCAGCGGCGGAATCCGCGGTCGCGCATCCACTCCGCCCGGCCGCGCACGAGAGTCACGAGCTGGTCGTGGTCGCCCGGTTCGCCGGGGCGAATCACGTACATAGCGCGGCCTCCCGTTCGGTGTGGCGGGTCGAGTCCAACGCGCGCAACGCCATCTCCAGTGCCAACACCGCGAACAGCTTGGTCTCGATCGGCCCGCCATCGCTCATGCGCCTATGCGCGTCGCGCAATGCGTCGCCATCGACGTAGCCGAGGTCGACCGTCACCGCGTCGGACATCAACGTGCCCAGTAGTGGAATACCGTACTTGCGCAGCCCGCGCTCCATGACATGCCGCATGTTCTCCCGCAAGGGTGGGTGAACAACCTCTTTCGACAGCCCCGCGCGGCCGAGCCGTACTCGACAGATGTGCTTGCGATCGCGCCACTCGACAGGAAGTTGCTCGGCGAAGCGGATCAAAGTCGGCGAGCACAGGGGCGAGACCGGCCACAGCCCGGCGTCGAGGAACTGCGGCGACCGCAGAGCGAACCCGAGCAGGGTCGACTCATTGATCACAGAGGGCGGAGCGTGGTCGTCGTCGATGTCGTCGACGGCCAGGGTGCGCGGCCCAAGCCAGGATGGTGTCGATTGATCGGCGTGACATCCGGGAATCTTGTTCGCTGCGTCCCACTCGGCACCGCGCAGGCTCACCAGCTCGTCGCCACCGTCGCCGGTGAATACAGTGCGGACGCCGCGTTGTCGGGCGTGGTGGAGCATCAGCTCGACCGCCTCGAAATAGGGTTCAGAGGTCGGGTGGACGTAGTCGCCGCGGGCGCGGCGGCCGTCAGGATTGAGTGGGGCGAGCGGGAGCATGTCGATGCGCATGTCGTCGAACCCGAGATGCGCCAGCATCTCGGCGCGCCGGCGGATCTGCTGTTCGCCCGCGTCGCCGCCGATCATCAGGGCGTAGGCGAGTATGCGTCCGCGGTGGTGTTCGGCGAGGGTCATCGCGACGTTGGCCGAATCCATCCCCCCGGACAGTTCTACGGCGGTCTGGTCCGGGTCGAACGGCCGTTCGTTCACCGCGTCGGCGAGACAGTCCCGGTAGACATCGATGATGTCGACCCCCGGGCGGACGTCACGGGGTCGAGCGCGCAGGGCGGGCTCGGGGTAGAACATCGCCAACCCGTCCTGGCCGTAGGTGGCATGCGCGCGTTCGGTTAGCTCGAACACGCCTTTGAACAAAGTCCGCCGCGTATAGCGTGAGCGCTGGGTAAGAAGACGAGCGACAGCCGCGTCGTCGAGCGCGTCGACAATGAACCAGTCGCGTAGGTCCGGCAGTGACCACGAGCCGCGCAGCCGACCACCCGCGTCGGACAGGTAGACCGGCGCCGTACCCCAGAGGCCAGCGGTCACACGAAATGCGGTGTCTGGCTCACACTCGACGAGCAGGTAGTCGAGCGGCCAGGCGCGCACTTGGTCGACCATCCGCCGGTACGTCGAGGTGTCGACGATGGTCGGCGCGCCGAACACACCAAGCGGGAGCACTCCCACCGTGCGTTCACGAACGACGATGAACGTCGACCGGCCGTCTGTGACCGCCAAGTGTTCGAGCATGGGGTGCGGGTACGGGCGGATCGTGCTCACTCCGTCCGACCAATGGTCGCCGGTCCAGCGCCACGGGTGACGCGATGGAGCCAAGCGAAGAGAGAACTTCAACACGGTGCGGCCTCCCAACCGCCAGGCATCGGGGACACGCGGAACGGCGTGCCCCCGACGCAGTCGGTCAGATCTCGTCGTACTTGCCGCGCGTATCGTGGTCGCCGGGAACCTTGTGGTATTCGCTGAGGCCAAGTTCGAGGATCAACGGACCCGCGAACACGTCGTCGAAGTTGTCCACCATTTCTCCAATCTGGACGCCCGGTCGGGCACCATTTGTGAGGATTCACTGCACCCCGGCGCTGCCAGGGCTGGCCTCAAACGTTGAGCGGGCGCAAAGGGAACAGGTCCTCGTATCCGCACAGCAAGCCGTAGGGGCCATGTCGGATTGGCATCGGCGGAACGATCGGAGCCGTCGCGACGGGCGTGTACTCCGCGCACAGTGCGGCAACGGTTGTCGCCGCACCACGCGGGTCGGCGTGCTGACCGCGGGACGGCCGCAGATAGTAGGCGAGGGTGACTCCAAGGCCCACCACGGAAAGCAGCGCAAGGACCGAGCCAAGTGCAAGCAGGTTCATGACAACCTCACGGGAAGACCGGAACGGCGCGATTGATCAGGCGCGGGCATCAGCAGGGGTCCACAGCCGGCTCGGCACGCGAATGAGGCGAACCGGCGCGCCTGGCTCACCAGGAGCCGGGAGCTCCAGCAGATCGGCGACAACCTCCATGAGCCCTCCCTCGGCCTTCCATACGACGGCATGGGTGGCGAACATGTTGGAACAGGCGGCATCGTTGGACGAGCGGACTGCGATCGCGTCGTTCTCGCCCCAAATCTGCACGACGTCGGTGTAGGGCGCGTCCCACCCGAACGAGAGCACGAGTCGATCGGGAATCGGAATCGACCGAAAACCACGACGCACGAGCGCACGGAGCGCGTCGTCAGCCGTGTTCACCGCGGCTCCTCGACGATCGAGGCGGAGTCGATCCCATCACTCACGTGGAACGCCTGCCGGTACTCCCACCAATCGAGCAGCGCACCCCCTAACCGCAAGAGGAAACACAGCCCGACCACGGCAGCCACCGCGGCCTCAACGCCTGACACATCCATCACGCCTCCCGTCCCATGTGCCCGTGCTGCCAGGGGTGGAGCGCCGGTTTGACCGGCGCCCCACCCGTCGAACGCCGGGTCAACGAGGGCGCTTCACGACCAAGTTCGCCGCCCACCCCTCGGGGCACGCTGACCCGACGACATGAACCTAGTGACGTGTACGTACACGAGTCCATCGCCCAATCGTGTACGTACACTGCTCGAAGTAACACTTGTCGTAAGGGGATAGGGTCGCGCCATGGCTTCACCGACGCGAGCGAAGAAGCGCTTGGGCAACTACCTGGCAGAGCTGCGGAAGGCCCGCGGGCGAGATCAACCAGATCTGGCCAACGCACTTCGAACAACACGGGTTTCGCTGTCGCGGTACGAATCGGGCCACGTCCTACCGCCATGGGCGATGACGCAGCTCCTGCTCAAAGAACTCGATGCCTCAGACAGCGAGCGGAGCGAAGCGCTGGCACGTTGGGAAGAGGCGAACGACGAGCCTCCGTCCGTGCGTCTGCCCACGGATGCACCGAAGGCATTCCGAACACTCGTCAACGCAGAGCGTCAGGCCTCCAAGGTCCAGAACATCTCGGTGATGGCCATCCCCGGATTGCTCCAGACCGAACGCTACGCCCGCGCGCTGTTCGACGCCGCCCATCGCTTCCACCGCCCGGACGCCAACCCGACAACCGTCATCAACTCGCGGCTGGCGCGGCAGAAGCGCTTGGACGGACATGACCCACTGGCCCTGCACGTCCTGCTCGACGCCGCCTTGATCGAACGCCAGGTTGGTGGTCCTGAGGTCATGTGCGAACAACTCGAACACCTGCTCCGCGCGGGCGAACGCCCGAACATCACGCTCCAGGTCATCCCGTTCAAGACCGGCGCCTACGGCCCGATGGGTGGCCCGTGCACGATCGTCAACTACCCGGATCCCGCGGATCCACCCGGCGTCTACCTCGAATATGTAGCGGGTGGCGCCTGGGTAGACAATGAGGTCGATGTCAAGCGCTTCACGACCATGTTCGACGACGTGGCGAACGTCGCCCTGTCAGCGGCCGACACGTCGAGCCTGATCCGCAAACGACTCGGGGCACTAGGAGATCGATGAGCACAACCGAATGGCGCAAGAGTTCCTTTTCGCAAGGAGGGACGAACGACTGCGTCGAGTTGGCCTTGAGTGCCTCACTTGCCCGGGTACGGGACTCAAAGGCCCCGGCAGGTGGAGCACTCCGGTTCGACGTGGACCTCTTCAAGGGATTCGTCCGGGTCGTCAAGGACGGCTTGATCGACAGTCAGTCCTGACACTCGCGGCGGGGCACCCACAACCGGGGTGCCCCGCTCCGTACACGGACGCGTTTGCGCTCACTGGTTCCCGCGACCGTCGGGCCTGAGATCGCGAGGTTGACCGGCTTCACCGAAGGCCAGTGGATGTGCTGGCGGCCTGGGGGGAGTCGTTCGAGCACCTCGCCTAGCCGCACCCGATCGTCATGCCACCGAGCGAGCGGCCGTCGGACCTCATGCAGCAACAAGCCCCGACCGCGTTAAGCGGCCGGGGCTTGTTCCGGTTCGAACGGATTCACAGTTCGATCATGAATCCGCAGGTCAGAGACCTAGTGGAGGTGCCGGGAATCGAACCCGGGTCCTCTGTCGCTTCATCAGGGCTTCTCCGTGCGCAGTCCGCCTTGTCTCTACTTGGCCCCACCGGTCACGCGAACAAGCCGGTGTGACGAGCCCAGTCACTGTTTGTTTCCCAACCAACCCCCGTGACCGAGGCTGGCGGTAGTCCTCCTAGCTGATGCCGGGATCCAGGGCGGAGGCATCCCTGGGCCGACAGACCCGACCCGCTACTTAGGCAGCGAGGTCGTAGTCAGCGCGAACGTTAGTTTCGGCGCTTATTGGTTTGCGAGCGACGCTTACGGTGGTCATCTCGCCTGCACCGGCACGCTTCCCACTGAATCGACGTCCAGAGTCGAAACCGTTCACCCCCTCGTGGATGTTCTCACCAAGGATAACGCCTCGCCCCCGCCAGTTCATTCCGGTTTCCCCAAGGTGGGGTTAGCCCCACCTCCAGGCCGGTGGTCGCCCCCATGGTTCGGGCCTCCGCGGCCGGTGATGCTTGTTCCTGACGAGAGGGGATGACATGACCACGATCCACAGTGACGGGACCCGGCCGGCACCGCCGGTGTTGGGGGCGTTGGCGTTTTTGTTGATGAATCTTGTGGTGGGGATCACGGCGTTCGTGGTCCTGGTGGTGCTGTTCACCGTGGGTATCGGCACCGCTGTGGTGTGGGTGGGGCTGCCGTTGCTGGCGTTGGCGGTGGTGCTGTGCCGCGGGGGTGGGCAGGTGGAGCGGGCCCGGGTCTACGCCCTGCTGAACACCTACATCGCCGGGCCGCACGAGCCGCTGCCGGAGACCAAGCGGTGGCTGGCGCGGGTGAAGGACACCGCGACCTGGAAGAGCCTGACGTACTTCATCCTGCTGCTGCCGGTGGGCATCGCCGAGTTCGCCATCATGGTGTCGTTCTGGGCGACGTCGCTGGGCCTGGTCTTCCTGCCGGTGTACTTCCGCTACCTGCCCGACGAAAGCTTCCGCATGGGCGACTGGGACCGCCCGTTCCTGGTGGTCGACTCGACGGTCGAGGCGCTGCCGTTCGCGGCGCTGGGGGTGTTGTTGCTGGCCTTCACCGTTGCGTTGACCAAGGGCATGGCGGCGGCGCACGCTCGGTTCGCCAGGGTCATGCTGGGTCCGGTTCGACCGCCCGCGCGCTCGTGGCAGCCTGTGACCGGGGGTGTGATGTGACGACGCGGCAGTATCCGCATCCGGCGGCTTCGATCGCCTATCTGCTGGGCGCCTTCCCGCTGAGCTTGTTCACGTTCGTGACGACCGTGGTCCTGATGTGCGTGGGCGTGTCGACGGTGATCATCTGGGTGGGGGTCGTCATCCTGGTCGGTGCCGCGGTGGCCGCCCGGGCCTTCGGCAACGCCCACCGGTACTGGGCACGGACGCTGACCGGGGCCGACCTTCCGACGGAGCCGGTGCTGCCCGACTCGGGCGAGGGCATGCTGCGGCAGTGGCGGACCCTGCTCACCGACCGCCGGACGTGGCGGGACTTCCTGTACCTGATGCTGGAGTTCCCGCTGTCCATCATCGGCTTCGCCCTCGCCGTCGCGAGCATCCCGCTGGTCCCGCTGGCCCTGTGGGTGGCCCCGCGCTACGCGTGGCTGCATTCGCAGCTCGCCCTGGCGATGCTCGGGCCGGACCGCACGGCCGACCTCACCGCGAAGGCCGAGCGGCTGCAGGCCTCCAGGGCCCGCGGGGTCGACGCCGCCGAGGCCGAGCGGCGCCGCATCGAGCGGGACCTGCACGACGGCGCCCAGCAGCGGCTGGTGGCGGTGGCGATGGGGCTGGGCCGGGCCAAGGGCAAGTTCGACGCCGACCCGGAGGGTGCCCGCAGCCTGCTCGACGAGGCCCACGCCGACGCCAAACTGGCCGTCGCCGAACTGCGTGACCTGGCCCGCGGCATCTACCCGGCCGTCCTGGGCGACCGCGGCCTCGACGCGGCCCTGTCGTCGCTGGCGGCCCGGTGCCCGGTGCCGGTGGAGGTCACCGTGACCGTCGAGCCGCGCCCGCCCGCGGCGGTGGAGAGCACCGCGTACTTCATCGTGGGCGAGTCACTGACCAACATCGCCAAACACTCGGGCGCCACCACGGCCACGATCCGCGTCTGGCGGGAGGAGCGTCCCGCTGGTGAGCAGGTCATCGTGGAGATCACCGACAACGGCACGGGCGGCGCCGACGTCCGTGCCGGGGGTGGGCTCGCGGGCCTGGCCGACCGCGCTGCCACGATTGACGGTGTGATGACAGTGGTGAGCCCCCATGGCGGGCCGACAGTGATCAGGGCGGACCTCCCGTGCGCGTGGTGATCGCCGAAGACTCAGTCCTGCTGCGCGTCGGCGTCACCCGCCTGCTGGCGGACGAGGGCATTGACACCGTGGCGGCGGTGGAGGACGGCGACAGCCTCCTCACCGCCGTCACGGAACACCGCCCGGACCTGGCGATCGTCGACGTCCGAATGCCCCCGAGCTTCACCGACGAAGGCCTCAGGGCCGCCCTGCGGGCCCGGGTGGAACTCCCGGGCCTACCGGTCCTCGTGCTCTCCCAATACGTCGAAGAGCGCTACGCCGTGGAACTGCTCGCAGGCGGCGCGGGCGGAGTCGGCTACCTGCTCAAGGAACGAGTCGCCGATGTCGCGGAATTCGTCGACGCGGTCCGGCGGGTCGCCAACGGCGGAACGTGCATCGATCAGGAGGTGATCGCGCAGCTCATGGCCAGAGGACGCCGCAACCCGATCGACCTGCTGACACCACGGGAAAGAGAAGTGCTGGGACTGATGGCCCAGGGACTGTCCAATGTGGCCATCGCGAAGACGCTGACCGTCTCGGACGGCGCCGTGGAGAAGCACGTGGGCAACATCTTCTCCAAGCTGGGCCTCGAACCCAGCAGCGTCGAACACCGCCGAGTCCGCGCGGTGCTGACCTTCCTGGAACGCACATAGCCCTTGGGCGGCAAGGAAACCCTTGCCGCCCAAGGCACTCACGCGACGGACACGGTCACATCGTCAACCAGGAACGACGTCTGCAGGTTGCTGTCCTCAGTGGACGCGAAGCGCAGGGTCACGGTCTGGCCCGCGAACTCCGCCAGGTCATAGGTGATCTGCCGATACCCGGACGCGTCGACGTTGGAGAAGCTGCCCAACGTCTTGCCACCGGCCGAAACGGTCATCCGGTCGTAGGCGGTCGGCTCATTCTCGTCGGTGTCGATGAGCAGCCAGAACGACAGCTTCGCGCTCGAACAGCCCGCGGGAACAGCCACAGCCTGGGAGAAGGACTCATTGCTGACCGAGCCCCAGCCGCCGAGCCAAGCACTCCACGTCCCCCCATGCGCGGGATACGCGCGATGCTGCCCGATGACATTCACTGACGAGGTCCACCCGGTGGCGCCGGACTCGAACCCAGGGTTCACCACCTTCTGCGCGGGCGGACAAGACCCACCGGTCACCGTCCACGTGAACGAAACCGAAGCACTCGCACCAGAACTGTCCCGAACATCCACCTTCACCGCGAAAGCCCCCGCGGCCGAAGGAGTTCCACCGATGATCGCGACATCGGTGTCAGTCGGGTTCAACGCGATCCCACCGGGCAGCCCGTTGGCGGCCCACGTGTACGGCCCCGTCCCGCCGGAGACGACCAGCTTCACTCCCGTGTCCACCCCGACCTTCCCGGTCTGGTCACCCGGACTCGGCAGCGTGAGCTGCCCACCACCGGTGACAGTCCACGTGAAGGTGGCCGTCGCCGTGGTGCCCGCGGCGTCCTTGACCGTCACCGAGGCGTTGTAGGAGCCCGCCGTGGTGGGTGTGCCCTCGACCGCGACCGACTGCGTCGTGCTCGGCCCCACCGCGATGCCCGGCGGCAGACCGGTTCCCGACCAGGTGTACGGCGCCGTGCCTCCGGTGGCGGAGACCTTGACGCTCGTCGCGACCCCGACGGTTCCGGTCTGGTTCCCCGGGCTCGGCAGCGCCACCGGGTTCGACGGTGTGCCCGGGTCGATGTAGAGCAGCCGGTTCGGCGACCCCGTGCCCGGGTTGGTGACCTTGTTCGGTGTCGACGCCGCGATCAGGCCCGCCTGCACCTGCGCCGGAGTGTCCGACGGCCGGTTGCCCAGCCAGACCGCGGCCGCCCCGGCGACGTGGGGCGCGGCCATCGACGTGCCGCTGATGGTGTTCGTCGCGGTGTCGTTGGTCATCCAGGCCGACGTGATTCCCACGCCGGGCGCGAAGATGTCGGTGCAGGTGCCGAAGTTGGAGAAGCCGGCGCGCGCGTCGTTGCGGTCCGACGCGTTGACCGTGATGCCCTCCGTGACGCGGGCGGGCGAGTAGTTGCAGGCGTTCCCGTTGTCGTTGCCCGACGCGAGCGCGTACGTGATGCCCGCGGCGATCGAGTTGCGGACCGCCGTGTCGAGCGAGGCCGCCGCCCCGCCGCCGAGGCTCATGTTGGCCACGGCGGGTTTCACCGCGTTGCGGGTCACCCAGTCGACGCCGCTGATCACCCCGGTGTTCGAGCCGGACCCGGAGCAGTTGAGCACCTTGACGGCGACGACCTTGACGCCCTTCGCGACGCCGTATTCCTTGCCGCCCACCGTGCCCGCGACGTGCGTGCCGTGGCCGTGGCAGTCGGTGTTGTTGCTGTCCACGGTGTTCGTGCCCCACGTCGCGCGGCCCTCGAACGTGCTGTGGGAGACGCGGACACCGGTGTCGATCACGTAGGCCGTCACGTTCGACGCCCGCGTGCCGTAGCTGTACTTGTTGTCCAGCGGCAGGTTCCGCTGGTCGACCCGGTTCAGTCCCCACGACGGCGGGTTGAACTGGTCCTCACTGATCCGCACCACCGCGTCCTGCTCGACGATGGCGACCGCGGGGTCGGCGGCGAGTCTGCGTGCCTGTGCGGGCGTCATCCGCGCGGAGAACCCGTTGACCGCGTGCTGCCACGCCACGGTGACGGAGCCGCCGTATTTGTCGGTCAGCGCCGCCGCGGTCCGCGCGGAGCCGGATCTGGGCGCGGCGCTGTCCTTCACGACGACGATGTAGCTGTCCTTGACCGCGTCGGCGCGGTCGGCGCCGAGCACGACGCCCTCAGCCGCGGCGGCGGGCGTCAACCCGGCCAGCGCCAGCGCGGCGATCAGCCCGGGCACACCGAAGCGGCGCAGCCGGGCCGTGCGAACTTGTCCCATCGAAGGTCTCCCTCATGCAGGGGCCTCCGCCGTCGCCCGGTGGGCGGGCGGCGGAGACGCAGGGATTTCGACGGTGTCGCGAGTTCACTTTATTGACCAGCGCTACCGGCCGGAAACCACTGTTCAGCACATCGATATGACCTGTCGGACTTAGGGGAAAACCCTCACGGAATTCGATTCGGGCCATAGCTCGGAAACGATGGTCACCGAGCTATGGCCCGAATACGCGTCACGCGGCGAGCGCTGCCTGCGACGTCGTCGAGTCGGGCGACGAGCAGCACTCGCGGCTTGTCGTCCTCAGCGGACGCCTGGTTGTTTCCTCCCCATGTTCGCCCTGAGCGAGCAGGCCGCTTGGTATACCTAGAGCAAGCGATCGGACACTCTCTGGGGGCCAGGCGATGGGCGAAGTGACACTGCGGGTCGACGGCGGCGACGACGCGGCGGGGCTCGACCGGCTCACGACGCTGCTGTTCTCCGACCTTCGTGCGCTCGGCGTGGCCAAAGTGACCCGCGCGGACGGCGTCGAAGCCCACGGCGGCAAGTCGGGCACCACCCAGAGCATCGCCGAGCTCATCCTCACCGGGGCGCTGCCCGCCGCCGCGATCACCGGTGTCTACAAGACCGTCACCGCCTTCCTCGACCGGGCCAAGGCGCGGTCGGTCACCTGGCGCCAAGGCGACCAGGAGATCGTGCTGACCGCGCTGTCGAGCGACGAGCAGCGCAAGTTCATCGAGAAGCTCGGCGAGACCCCGCCCCGGGACCCGGCCGATGGGTGAACGGCACGCACTGCTCGTCGCCACCGCGCGCTACGCCGACGCGAAGCTGCGCGACCTGCGCGCCCCGGTGCACGAGACGCAGCTCCTCGCGCAGCTGCTCCTCGACCCGGCCATCGGCGAGTTCGACTCCGCGCCGGTCCTGCTCGACAACCGCAAGGGCGTCATCGAGTACGAGATCGAGCGCCTGTTCAACGACCGCTCGCCCGCCGACCTGGTCCTGCTCTACCTGTCCGGCCACGGTTTCAAGAACGCCGACAACCAGCTGTTCTTCGCCGCCAACGACACCGAGACCAACCGGCCGTACTCGACCGCGATCCCGTCGGTGCTGGTCCGCCAGCTGCTCGCCGAGTGCCAATCGCGGAACAAGGCCGTGCTGCTCGACTGCTGCTACAGCGGCATGTTCTCCCGCGCGGCGGTGTCCAAGTCGGCGGAGGGCGTGGAGCTCGACGCCAGCCTCGGCAAGGGCACCTACGTCATCACCGCGACGAACGAACTCGACCTGGCCTATGAGGACGAACGGGTCGTCTTCGACCGCAGGCAGCCCTATTCCCGATTCACCGACGCCCTGATCACCGGGCTGACCACCGGCGCCGCACCCCGCCCGGCGCGGACATCATCACCGCCGACGACCTCTACGCCTACCTCTACGCCGAGCTGCGCAAGAACTCCGGCGCCGAGCGCCCGCAGCTGCCGACCCGGTTCAACGACGCCCAGGGCACGATCAAGATCGCCAACGCGCGCTCGCGCAGGCTGGTCGTCGACGAATCGGCCTCCTCACCCCAGCTCGCCGACCTGATCCCGGCGGTGCGCGAGGCCGCGCCCACGGGGATGGTCGTGCCCATCGGCCAGGCCCACCACACGCCGGGCCGCACCGACGACGTCGTGCGGCTCGACCTCGCCGGCCACGACGGCCACATCGGCATCGTCGGCAAGATCTGGTCCGGCAAGTCGGCGCTGCTGCACACCCTCATCGCGGGCCTGCAGTTCGACCGCTCCGCCGACGAGATCCACTTCTACTGCCTCGACTCGGGCGGCCAGTTCAGCGCCCTGCGCACGATGGCGCACGTCAAGGAGGTCGTGGCGCCGTTCGACCACACCGCGATCGCGTCCGTGCTCGACCGGGTCGAGAAAACGATCGCCTCGAGGGACCGGCTCTTCCGCGGCGCGCGGATCGGCCACGTCGGCCAGTTACGCGAGCTGCGCAAGCGAGGCATGCTCCCCGATGGCGACAACGGCGACGTCTTCCTCGTCATCGATGGCTGGGACCAGTTCGCCGAGGAGTTCCCCGGCCTGCCCGCCGCGGTCAGGAAGATCGCCGCGACCGGACTCGCCGTGGGTGTGCACGTGGTGGTCACCGCGCGGCACTGGGCCGAGATCCCCCAGGAGATCGCCCGCCTGCTGCGCGCGCGGATCGAACTGTGTCTGGACGACCCCACCGAGTCCAAGATCGACCCCGCGCTCGCCGCGACCCTTCCCGACCGGGCGGGGTGGGGCCTGTTCAACGGCCGCACGTTCCTCGCGGCGCAGACCGATCCGGCCGACACCGAGGCGGTGCTGCTGGCGGCGGCCGAACTTCGAGGAGCTGGAACGGCAGATCCTCGATCTGGCCGGGCGCGGGCTGGGCTACGGCGTGCACGTCGTCGTCACGGCGAACCGGTGGGCCGACATCCGGCCCATGTTCAGGGACCAGATCGGCACCCGCTTCGAGCTGCGGCTCGGCGATCCGAGCGAGTCCGAGGTGAACCGTCGGGTCGCCGTCACCGTGCCCACGGGCCGTCCGGGCCGAGGCCTCACCAGCGACGAACTGCACTTCCTCACCGCATTGCCCCGCCTCGACTCGGGCAGCTCGGTCCATGACGTCGCGCTCGGCCTGCGCAAGGCGGTCGCCGCGGTCGCCGAGGCCTGGTCGGGCTGGACCGCGCCCGCGATCAAGCTCCTGCCCACCTCCCTGCGCTACGAAGACCTGCCCGCCGACGAAGGCAGCGTCGGCACCCGCTCCATCCCGCTCGGTGTCGACGAGGAGAACCTCGCCACGGTGCACCTCGATTTCGACCGGGAGCGGCACTTCCTCGCGTTCGCCGACAACGAGTCCGGCAAGACGAACCTGCTGCGGACCATCGTGTGCGGCATCACCGAGCGGTACTCGCCGAAGGAAGCCGTCGTCCTGCTCGTCGACTATCGGCGCACGATGCTCGGCTTCATCGACAGCGAGCAGCACCTGATCGGGTACGCGGTGTCGGCCAACCAGCTCGTGGGCATGGTCAGCGACGTCCGGGCAAGCCTGTCCAAGCGGCTGCCGACCTCCAGTCTCACCGTCGAGGAGTTGCGCGACCGCTCCTGGTGGACCGGCCCGGAACTGTTCGTCGTCGTCGACGACTACGACCTCGTCGCCACGACAGTCGGGGCCAACCCGCTGCTGCCGCTGGTGGAGTTCCTGCCCCAGGCGGCCGACGTCGGCCTGCACCTGGTCGTCGCCCGCCGCACCGGCGGGGCGAGCAGGGCGCTCTACGACCCGGTCGTCGGCAAACTGCGCGAGCTGAGCACGCCCGGCATCGTCATGTCCGGAAACCGCGACGAGGGCGTGCTGCTCGGCACCACCCGCCCCTCAGCGCTGCCACCGGGCCGGGGAACCCTGGTCCGGCGCCGGGAAGGCCAGTCCGTCATCCAGGTGGCGTGGACGCCGGAGCACTCACCCGCGGTGTCAAGGGATAGCAGCCGGGCCGGAGTTCCGATCGCGGGTCGTACGCGCCCACCTGGACATGCGCCTTCACGCATCGCGCGCCCGCGCGTAGAGCGGCGTCCAGGTAGTCGGCGGTGCACGTGGATGTCGACCAAGCCGGGCAGCCCGAGCGAGGTCACCCACGCGGCGACCTCACCGTCGGCGGCGGGACCCACTCACATGCCCTTGGCCGCTCGGCCGAAGGCCTTGCTGATCTCGCGCTGGGCGTCGCGCTTGGCCAGGTCCTGTCGCTTGTCGTAGGACTTCTTGCCCTTCGCCAGCGCCAGTTCGACCTTGACCTTGCCGTCCTTGAAGTACATCGACAGCGGCACCAGCGACAGGCCGGACTCCTTGATCTTGCCGATCAGCCGCTCGATCTCACCCTTGTGCAGCAACAGCTTGCGCGTGCGCCGCGGCTCGTGGTTGGTCCAGGTGCCCTGCGTGTACTCCGGGATGTGCAGGTTGCGCAGCCACACTTCGCCGTCGTCGACCGTCGCGAACGCGTCCACCAGCGACGCACGCCCCTCGCGCAGGCTCTTGACCTCGGTGCCGACGAGGACGACCCCCGCCTCGAAGGTGTCGAGGACCGCGTAGTCGTGCCGAGCCTTGCGGTTCGACACGATCACCTTCTGACCCTTTTCCCTTGCCATGACGCGTGACTCTACGTGCGGCGGGGAGCGGGCAGCGACGGGATTGTCACGTGCGGACGTAGAGACGCAGGGTGACGTAGCCGGTGATCGCCGAGATCACGATCGCGATCAGCAGCAAGATCGGCGACACCAGTGCGATGTCCGAGGCGTCGACCGACTTCACCACTCCCGCCTGGATCGGGTCGGCGAGCACGTCGTCGGCGAAGGCGACCTTGCCCATCACCAGCATTCCGATCGCGACGAGCGCGCCGA
This sequence comes from Actinokineospora sp., assembly GCF_050699995.1. Classification (GTDB taxonomy): domain Bacteria; phylum Actinomycetota; class Actinomycetes; order Mycobacteriales; family Pseudonocardiaceae; genus Actinokineospora. The sequence goes on from NZ_JBOHGC010000583.1 coordinate 16,641, forward strand.
CGACACCGGTGACCACGGCTTCCAAGAGGAATGGCAGCTGCGTGTACCACCGGGTGGCGCCGACCAGGCGCATGATGCCGACCTCGGTTTTCCGCGTGAACGCGGAGAGCTGGACCGTGTTGGAGATCAGCAGCAGCGCCGCGATCGCCATGATGCCCGCGATGAAGAACGTTCCGTTGCGGACACCGTTGAGCGCGTTGAAGAACCGATCGAGGAACTCGCTCTGGTCGGTGATGGTGTCGATCCCGGCCTTGCCGCCGTAGGACTGGGTGATCACCTCGGGCCGGTCCGGGTTGACCAGCTTCACCCGGAACGACGCGGGCAGCGCTTCCGGCCGGGCCAGCTTCACCAGTTCCGGCTGCGCCTCGAAGATCCGCTTGAACCGCTCGAACGCCTGGTCGCGGTTCTCGAACTCCACCGTCTCGACCGCGGGGTCGTTCTCCAGCGACGACCGCAGGCCCTTGCACGGGTCCGCCGTGCAGGCCTTGTCGTTCGCGGACACGTCGTTGGTCAGGTAGACGCTGACCTCGACCTTGTCCTGGTACAGCTCCTGGGTGTTATCGATCATCCGGACGACGAGCAGGCCACCACCGAGCAGGAAGAGCGAGATGGCGGTCGTGATGATCATCGCGATGGTCATCGTGATGTTCCGGCGAAGGCCGGTGACGACCTCGCTGAACACGAAGCTGGCACGCATCGGGGTTGGTGTTCCTCGTCTTTGGGGGCAGGTGGGTCAGCGGCCGACGCCGTAGACACCGCGGGCGTCGTCGCGCAGCACACGGCCGAGATCAAGCTCGACGACGCGGCGCCGCATCGAGTCCACGATGGAGTGGTCGTGCGTGGCCATCAGCACGGTCGTGCCGGTGCGGTTGATCCGCTCCAGCAGCAGCATGATGTCCTGGCTGGTGTCCGGGTCCAGGTTCCCGGTCGGCTCGTCGGCCAGCAGCATCAGCGGCCGGTTCACGAACGCGCGGGCGATCGCGACGCGCTGCTGCTCACCACCGGAGAGCTCGTGCGGCATGCGCTCGGCCTTGCCCTCCAGGCCCACCAGTTCGAGCACCTCGGGCACGACCTTCTTGATGGTGTGCCGGGGCTTGCCGATGACCTCGAGCGCGAACGCCACGTTCTCGGCGACCGTCTTGTTCGCCAGGAGGCGGAAGTCCTGGAAGACGCAGCCGATGGACTGACGGAGCCGGGGCACGCGGCGGCGCGCCATCCGGGCGACGTCGAAGTTGGCGACGTAGACGCGCCCCTTGCTGGGAACCTCCTCGCGCAGCAACAGGCGCAGGAACGTCGACTTCCCCGACCCCGACGGGCCGATGAGGAAGACGAACTCACCCTTGTCGATCTCGACCGAGACATTCTCCAGGGCGGGCCGCGTGGAGGTCTTGTAGACCTTGGATACCTGTTCGAGGCGGATCACGGTGGGCGAGTCTACCCGCGCGTGTTATGAAGCTGTTGCTTCGCCCAGGCTTAGCGTTTCCGCTGGTGACGGTGCGTGCACCCGTGGTGACTACTGGGTACGACGCCAGCGGATCCCGGCCTCGAGGAAGCCGTCGATGTCGCCGTCGAGCACCGCGCCCGGGTTGCCGACCTCGTACTCGGTCCGCAGGTCCTTGACCATCTGGTACGGGTGCAGGACGTAGGAGCGCATCTGGTTTCCCCAGGACCCGCTGGAGCTGTCCTTGAGGGCGTCCATCTTGGCCTGGTCCTCCTGCCTGCGGCGTTCGAGCAGCTTCGACTGCAGCACGACCATGGCCGAGGCCTTGTTCTGCAGCTGCGAACGCTCGTTCTGGCAGGAGACGACGATGCCGGTCGGGATGTGGGTCAGGCGCACGGCCGAGTCGGTCGTGTTGACGCCCTGCCCGCCGGGGCCGGACGCGCGGTAGACGTCGACGCGGAGGTCCTTGTCCTCGATCTCGACGTGGTCGGTCTGCGCGAGGTTCGGCGTGACCTCGACCGCGGCGAACGAGGTCTGCCTGCGGCCCTGGTTGTCGAACGGCGAGATGCGGACCAGCCGGTGGGTGCCCTGCTCGACCGAGAGCGTGCCGTACGCGTAGGGCGCGGTGACGCGGAACGTCGTCGACTTGATGCCCGCCTCTTCGGCGTAGGACGTGTCGAAGACGTCGACCGGGTAGCCGTGGCGCTCAGCCCAGCGCAGGTACATGCGCATGAGCATCTCGGCGAAGTCGGCGGCGTCGACGCCACCGGCCTCGGAGCGGATGGTGATCAGGGCGTCACGCTCGTCGTACTCGCCCGAGAGCAGCGTGCGCACCTCCAGGGAGGAGATGTCGGCCCGCAGCTTCTCGCGCTCCGCGTCGGCGTCGGCGGCCGCGGAGACGTCGCCCTCGTCCTCTTCGGCCAGCTCGTAGAGCACGGGCAGGTCGTCGAGGCGGGAGCGCAGCTCCTCCACCTTGCGCAGTTCGGACTGCCGGTGGGAGAGCTGGCTCGTCACCTTCTGCGCCGCGTCGGGGTCGTCCCAAAGGTCCGGACGAGCTGCCTGCTCCTCCAGATCGGCGATCTGCGCGCGCAGCCCATCGAGGTCCATCACCGCCTCGACACTCGCGAGCGTGGCGGAGAGGTCCTTGATGTCAGTGGCGACGTCCGGGTTCACGTCGAAAGAGATTACGCGGACGCGGACGCCGCCGCTGCGGCGGTCAGGACTTCGGGATCGAATCCAGCAGCTTCAGCACTGCCTTGGCCCGCGCCATGCCGAATTCGGCGATCGCCTTGGCGTACGGATCCTCGGCGGACTTGGCCGCCAGCTTCGAGGATTCGTGTTCGCCGTTGTAGACGACCTTGGCCGAATCGAGCAGCGCGACCCGCTGTTTGGCGGTGAGCGTGCTCGCGTGGACCAGGCGCAGGATCAGCGGGCTGCGAAGGTGGTCAGGACCGGGCTCGCCACCGAGCCAGCCCTTGAACGCCTTCTTGCCCGCGGCTGTGATCACGTACTGCTGGCTCGACCGCGGACCCTGCTTGCCGAGACGGACGAGTCCGTCCTCGGCGAGCGCGGGCAGCTCGCGATAGACCTGGCTGCGCGTGACGCTGAAAAAGGACCCGAAGCGCTCGCGCGCAGCGGACACCAGCTGGCCGCCGGTCTGCGGACCTTCGTGCAGCAGACCCAGAAGGGCCGCGGCAGTTGCATTCAATTCAGACACCTGACCACGGTCCCACGACATCGGCGCGCTGTCCACAGTGGCCAGGTCGCCCAGTCCACAATGGCTGATCGTTAAACAAACGGCGTTCCCACTTTTGGACGCAACCGAACAGCCCACGTCACTGGGCCCGTCTGGCGCAAGACTGGACGGTCCCAACAGGACTGACTCACCCAAAGGAGTGGCTAGCCGGGAATGCGAATACCCATTCGGCGCAGTCCGGGAAGCAAGTCGTAATCAGTGATCGCCGGGAATGATCGACATAGTGTGCGCCAGATCACGAAATTGTGTCTGTCGGCTATTCGGAGTTGTTATCAGATTCCCTACGAACGTAGGTGGCCGGGACTCCACTGCGAGAGGATCATGCGCGGATTGCGTTGAAGAGTCCTGTGTGGACCGGCTGTTTGATGATACTTCAACTTGATCGGGTCCGCCGGATAGCAAGAAGGCCGGTCCGTGTGGACCGGCCTTCCGCATCTGTAGCGGGGACAGGATTTGAACCTGCGACCTCTGGGTTATGAGCCCAGCGAGCTACCGAGCTGCTCCACCCCGCGTCGTAAGGAGAACTTTACATGGGGCTGTCCTGCGGGTTTCGGCGGGGTGCGGTTCCGTGAATTCCGGTGACGCGGGCCTGGTGAACGAGCCACAGCGACGCCCCCGAACTGAACGGGTCACGCGGGGGTCTCCCGTGGCCGTAGAGGCGCCTAAGTCGGGCCGGGGCAGCCCGTTTGCCGTTTGGCGGCGCCCGCGGCGCTGTGACGCTCTCACGCGCGAATCGGGAGGACCTGACATAAGAGAAGACCCCCGGTCGGCGCCGATGGCGTCGACCGGGGGTCTTCTCAGATCTTTGTAGCGGGGACAGGATTTGAACCTGCGACCGCTGGGTTATGATCCCAGCGAGCTACCGAGCTGCTCCACCCCGCGTCGGTAAGTGGAACTGTACGCGGGGGCTGCGGAGAGGTGCAAATCAGGTGCCCTGTCGGTGATCGGGATCACCCGCCGCCGGTGGGCGGCGGGGTCGGCGAGGGTGCGGCGCCGGGCGAGGACGGGGGCTGAGATCCCTGCCCCTGCTTGGCTTTCGCCTCGTCGTACTTCTTCGTCGCGGCGTCGAGCTCGGCCAGCGCCTTACCCTGTTCGGCGAAGTTGCCGGACTTCTGGGCGTCACGCAGGTGCGTGATGGCGGCGTTGAGCGCCTGGACCGCCTGGTCCATCTCCGCCGAGGACGTGCCACCACCAGTGGTCGGCGGCTGGGTCGTGCCCGGCTGCGTCGTCGGCGGCGGGTTGTTGCCCGGGTTGGTGGCCGTGTCACCCGTCCCGGCGCCGAACACCTCGTCGAGCGCCTCGTTGATGGTCGGGGCGAACCCGACCTTGTTGCCGAACGAGACGAGCACCCGGGCCAGCTGCGGGAACGAGTTGACGTCGGTGCGCTGGATGTAGATCGGTTCCACGTAGAGCAGCCCACCGGCGACAGGCAGTGTCAGCAGGTTGCCGAATCTCACCCGGACGCTCGGGTTGTTGAACAGCGTGCGGTTCTCGGTGACTTCCGGCGTGGTCTGGAACCGGTTCTGCACCTGGCCCGGACCCTCTACTTGGGACGCGCCGGTCGTCGGCAGGCGGAGCACCCGGATCTTGCCGTAGTCCTCCGGATCGGACGAGACCGAGACCCAGGACGCCAGGAACTGCCGGTTCAGCAGGGTCAGCGCACTGGTGATCTGGAAGGTGTTCTTCGTCTGGCCGGGCGCCTGTGCGAGGACGTAGTACGGCGGCTGCTTCGCGGCGGCGCCGTTGGCGTCCTCGGTCGGGTCGGTCGGGACGTTCCAGAAGGTCTTCTGCGAGAAGAACTCCACCGAGTCGGACACGTGGTACTTCGAGAGCAGCTCACGCTGGACCTTGAACAGGTCCTCCGGGTAGCGGAAGTGCTCGCTCAGTTCCTTGGAGATCTCGGACTTCGGCTTCACCGTGCCGGGGAAGACGTTCTGCCACGCCTTGAGCACCGGGTCCTGCTCGTCGATCGCGTACAGCGACACCGAACCGTCGTAGGCGTCCACGGTGGCCTTGACGGAGTTGCGGATGTAGCTGATCGTGCGGTTGTCCTGCCGGACGACGCCGCTCAGCGAGTCCGTGGTGGCCTCGCCGAGCTGGGTGCGCTGCGCGTACGGGTAGTTCTCCAGCGTGGTGTAGCCGTCGACGATCCAGGTGATCTTGCCGTTGACGACGGCCGGGTACGGGTCGCCGTCGAGGGTCAGCCACGGCGCGACCTTGCTTACGCGGTCGCGCGGGTTGCGGTTGTACATGATCTTCGCGCCGTCGCCGATCTGCGACGAGAACAGGATGTTGCGCTCGGCGTGGTGCATCGTGAAGATCAGCTTGTTGAACAGGCTGTCGATCGGCACGCCACCCTTGCCCTCGTAGGACACCGTGCTCGTGGGGGTGTCGTACTCCATGGGTATGTCGCCGTTCTTGCCGCCGACGATCGCGTAGGGGTCGGTGGCGAGTTCGCCGTAGTAGATGCGCGGCTGGTCGACCCTGATGGCGCCCTTGGTGGCCAGGTCGCTCACCTTGAAGATCGGGAAGCCACCCTGGTCGCTGGAGTCCTCGATGGCCGAGTTGACCGTGTTCGCGGGCGCGGCGACGAAGCCGTTGCCGTGGGTGAACACCATGTGCCGGTTGATCCAGCCGCCCTGGGTCTCGGTGAGGCCGGACGTCTTGATCTCGCGGGCGGCGACGATGTAGTCCTGTGTCTTGCCGTCGATGGTGTAGCGGTCGACGTCGAGCTTCTCCGGGAAGCCGTAGAAGTTCTCCCGGCCTTCGCGCTGGGTGAAGGTCGGCGCGAGGATGTTCGGGTCGAGCAGGCGCACGTTGGAGATCGTGTTGATGCTGCTCTGTTCGCCGCGGATCTGCGTGGACGACGCGGTCGTGCTTCCCGCGTAGTCCTCCGTGGTCACCTTGTCCGGCGTCAACCCGAACGCGGCCCGGGTGGCCTCGATGTTGCGCTGGATCGACATCGCCTCTTTGGCGTTCTCGTTCGGGCGCACCGAGAACTGCTGCACGACCGCCGGCCACGCCGCGCCGACCAGGATGCTCGACAGGACGAGCAGCGCGGTGGCGATGGCGGGCAGCTGCAGGTTGCGCAGGAACGCGCCAGCGAAGAACGCCACGGCGCAGAAGGCCGCGATGAACATCAGGATCAGCTTGGCGGGCAGCACCGCGTTGAGGTCGGTGTACGTCGCGCCGCTGAACAAGGCGTTGCGTGACGAGAACAACAGCTCGTAGCGCTCGAAGAAGTAATCCGCGGCGTAGATCAGGACGAACACGCCCGCGATGATCGACAGCTGCACGCGCGCGGGGGCGGCGAGCTGGCCGCCCTTACCGGCGAGGCGGATGCCGCCGAAGATGTAGTGGATGACAAGCGAGCCGAAGAAGGCGAGCGCCACGGCCACGAACAGCCAGCTGATCAGCCAGGTGATGAACGGCAGGGTGAAGGCGTAGAAGCCGAGGTCCTTGCCGAACTGCGGGTCGGTGATGCCGAACGGCGTGCCGTTGAACATCAGCTGAACGATCTGCCAGTCGTTCTGCGCCGCCGAGCCCGCGATCAGGCCGATGAGCACCGGGACACCGATACCGAAGAGCCGGACGCGCTGCACGATGGTCGACCGGTAGCGCGCGAGCGGGTCGTCGGCACTCGACACCGGCACGAACACCGGCCGCGAGCGGTAGGCGATCCACAGGCTCAGCGCCAACAGGCCGCCGACCAGTGCGCCGACCGCGAGGAACAGGGCGAGCCGGGTCCAGATCACGGTGGTGAACACCGGCCGGAATCCGACCTCGCCGAACCACAGCCAGTTCACATAGGTGCTGAGCAGCCGCGATCCGACCAGCAGGAAGAGCAGGAATATCGAACCGATGACGAGCAATATCCGGCTGCGCCGGGACAGCTTCGGCAGTCCGATCGGGGGCCGAGTGGCCACTGGGCACGCTCCAGAGTCGCTTGCTGAGAACTTGTGGGCGGAAGTCGAGACCCGTCCTGATTGTTCAACTCTATTAGGGACGGCTCAGGTTCCCGTGAAGCTGTCCGAATTGTGTGGATGACCGCGCCGCCGGTGCCGGATCGGGTGAACGGGATGCGACGATGTGCGGGTGAGCATGCCTATTGCCGGTGACCTGTCCGCCATCACCCGTGAGGTCGAGGAGTTCGTCGCCTCGGGCGGCTGGGACCAGGCGCCTCAACTGTTCGCGCTGGTGCCGACCGCCCACCTGCTGCGTGAGCAACCCGACCTGGTCGGCCAGATCGACCCGGACGCCGCGCTGACCCCGGTCGCGCAGGAGGCGCTGTCCGAGGACGACCTCGGCGCGGCGCTGGCCGCGATCATGTGGCCGGAAGCGGTCCACGGCTGCGCGCTCGCCCAGGAGATCGTGATGCTGCCGCCCGAGGCGGAGGCCGACCTCCCCGAGGAAGCGGAATCGCTGGAGCGAATCGCGGCGTCGCACCCCCAGGCCCGAGAGGCCCGTCTGGTCGCCTCCGCGCTGCGCGACGGCACCATCGCCTGCGTGCTGCGTCTGCGCAGCGCCGATGGGGAGACGGACGAGGTCATCGAACACAAGGACCTGGCCCCAAACCTGACCGCGGCCCTCCTCGACACCCTCCGGGATTAAGAAACGCGCCGCACACAGCCCCACCAAACAGCCCCCACCCGCCCTGGGGGGTCGTCCCTTGGTCAGTCTATCGGCGTAAGGGGGCCGCGGATCGGTTTGTGGGTGAGCTGTGGATGAGTGGCCGCCGGTGTGGATAACCGGTCAGCAGGTGGGGGCTTCTCGCTTGGCTTTGAGGTCGTCGAGGGCACGGACGGCGCCCTCCAGGTTCTCGACCTTCACCAGGCGCAGGCCGTCGGGGGCGTTCTCCTTGGCCTCCGCGCAGTTCTCGGCGGGGACCAGGAACGTCGTGGCGCCCGCCTCGTGCGCGGAGATCATCTTGAACGGGATGCCGCCGATGGCGTCGACCTTGCCCTGGGCGGTGATCTCCCCGGTGCCCGCGATCACGGCGCCGTCGCCGAGGTCGCCGGGGGTGAGCCGGTCGACGATGGCCAGCGCGAACATCAGGCCCGCCGACGGTCCGCCGACGTCGGCCAGGGTGATCGAGGTCTTGAACGTGACGTCCGGGCGTTCGCCGGACTCCAGGCCCATGAAGCCCTCGGGCCGGTCCGTGCCGCCGAAGTCGGTGGCCTTGCCCAGGGTGATCGTGCCGGTCTTCTCCTGGCCCTCCCGCTGGAAGGTGACCGCCACGGCCTGGCCGGGGGCGGTTCCGGCCAGCGCGGCCCGGACGTCCTCGGCGGCGGCGATCGGCTTGCCGTTGACCACCAGCAGCCGGTCGCCGGGGACCAGCACCTTGTCGGCGGGCGCCCCGGAGGTGATCGACTGGGCGATGACCTTCATCGGGTACTTGAGGTACCGCAGCGCGGCGATCTCGGCGTTGCTCTGCGAGTCCTGGAACAGCTTGCTGTTCTGTTCCTGCACTTCTTCCTCGGTCACCCCGGGCTTGAAGTACTCCTCGCGCGGCGCCAGCGCGTAGCGGCCACTCACCCACCGGGCGACGGCCTCGAACATGCTGACGTCGTCCTGCACGGACACCGTCGTCATCCGCAGCTGACCGCTGGTCGGGAAGGTCTCGGTGCCGTTGACGCTCACCACCTGCACTCCCTCGACGTCGCCGAGGGTGTCGTAGGTGGGGCCGGGGCCGAGCGAGACATAGGGCACGGGCACGAACAGCCCGAGCACCAGCAGGGCCATGACCAGCAGCGAACTGGACAGCACGGTCCACCCTCGCCGGGTCAGGTTCCAGCCTTCGGCGGGACCGATTTGCGGCGTGTGCGCTGCGGGGGCGTCCGGTGGCGTGCTCACGGATCGACAGCGTACGTGCGTTCACCCAGGGCGGATCACCTGACATCGCGAGAACGGCTCAGCCGCGTACCGTGGACCCATGAGCGAGTTTCCGTTCGGCTTCGGCATGCCGGACCCCAATGACCCGGACAAGAAGAAGGATCCGAACGCCCAGGGCGGTTCGGAGAACCCCTTCGACCAGCTGGGCCAGATGCTCAGCCAGCTCGGTCAGATGCTGAGCCAGACGGGCTCGTCGACCGGTCCGGTCAATTACGACCTCGCCAAGCAGATCGCGGTGCAGAAGCTGGCCGGACAGGTGGGCTTCGCCCCGTCGACCTCCAGCACCGCCGTCGACGACGCCGTGCACCTCGCGGAGATGTGGCTCGACCCGGTGACCACGCTGCCCGCGGGCGCGACCGTCACCAGGGCGTGGACCCCGCGCGACTGGGTGGAGCACACCCTGCCGACCTGGCAGCGCCTGTGCGACCCGGTGGCCCGCCGCATGTCCGGCGCCTGGGTCGACGCCCTGCCCGACGAGGCCCGGCAGCAGGCGGGCCCGCTGCTGGCGATGGTCGGCCAGATGGGCGGCATGGCGTTCGGCTCGCAGCTGGGCAACGCCCTGGCGCAGCTCGCCTCCGAGGTCCTGACCTCCACCGACATCGGCTTGCCCCTGGGCCCGGCGAACACCGCCGCGCTGGTGCCGGCGAACATCGAGGAGTTCACCAAGGGTCTGGAGCGGCCCTCCAGTGAGGTCATGGTGTTCCTGGCCGCGCGCGAGGCCGCCCACCAGCGGCTGTTCACGCACGTCCCGTGGCTGCGCCAGCGCCTCCTCGCGACGGTCGAGGAGTTCGCCAACGGCATCAAGGTCGACACGACCGCGCTGCAGGAACTGGCGAGCCAGGTCGACCCGGCGAACCCGGAGACGATCGAGAAGGCCATGCAGTCGGGCATGCTCGAACCGCAGGCCACCCCGGAGCAGAAGGCCGCGCTCGCCCGCCTGGAGACTTTGTTGGCCCTGGTGGAGGGCTGGGTGGACATCGTCGTCGGCGAAGCCGTCACCGACCGCCTCCCCGGCGCCGACGCCCTGCGCGAAACCCTCCGCCGCCGCCGCGCGTCCGGCGGCCCGGCGGAACAGACTTTCGCGACCCTCGTCGGCCTCGAACTACGCCCCCGCAAACTCCGCGCGGCGGCCGCCCTCTGGCGACTGGTCACAGACCAGCACGGCATCGAAACCCGCGACGGCCTCTGGGGCCACCCAGACCTCATGCCCACGGCGGACGACCTCGACGACCCGATGGACTTCGCCGAACGCCTGGGCACGAAGTCCGACGTCGACGACATGATCGCCAAGCTCGAAGAGAACCAGGGTGAGGACAAGAAGGACGACTGACCTCGCGCTAGTCCTCGGAGGTGATTCCCCAGCCCGCGGCGGCGGAGAGGCCCTCCAGGAACCCGATCGCGCGGTCCGTCTTCGGGTAGGCGCGCACCAGCTCCCAGAACTCCGGCCCATGGTCGGACTCCAGCAGGTGCGCCAACTCGTGCACCAGCACGTAGTCCAACACCCAGGCAGGCACTTCCCGGAGCCGTTCGCTGACCCGGATGGTGCGGTCGACCGGTGTGCACGACGCCCAGCGGGTGCGCATGGGTGGGACCCACCGCACCCCCGAGGGGTGGCACCGGCCGTCGAAGTAGCGGTCGGAGAGTTCGCCGCACCGCTCGAGGAGGGCGGCGTCGGATGTTCGCGCGGGCGAGCGCCTGCGCGTTTCGGTGCGCAGGAGCCTGCGCTGCATCTCCGCCACCCAGTGGGCCTCCTCTTTCTTGGAGAGCCGGGCGGGGATCTGCACTATCAGCGTGTCACCTTCGCGGTAGGCGGTGACGGTGCGGGTTCTGCGCTTGCTGCGACGCACCTCGACACTGGGTTCGGCCACAGACACCACCGTAAAGGGCGGCACCGACATCGCGGGAGTGTGACCTTTTCGCCTGTGGATAAACGGATCCACCATTCGGCGGAATCGGGCACGCTGGCCACCATGATCCATCTGAGCTACCCGGACCGCCCCCGGCTCCGCCCCGGCCTCGCTGTCCTGCGCAGACGCGCCGACGAGATCCAGATCGGCCTTGATCCACGCCGCGCCATGATCGTCTCGGGCCTGCCGACGACCATCGCCGACGCCGCGGCGGCCCTCACCGGCGCCCGCACGACAGCGGAGCTGCTCCACCGTGTCGGCCCGCGACACCGAGATCAACTGCGTGACTTGATCACCGGGCTGACCGACCGCGGGCTCGTCGAGGACGCCGCGGGCCGGAGTGTTCCGCTCCCCCGCAGGCTCGCCGGCGACCTGACCGCGGCCACGGTCCACCGCGCCGTGAGCCATCCGAGTGCCCGCGCGGAGTCCGCGGTGTCGGTGCACGGCGACGGCAGACTCGCCGTCGCGACCGCGTGCCTGCTGGCCGCCGCGGGCATCGGCGCGGTCCGGGTCGAGGCCCGCGGCCGGGTCCAGCCCGAAGACGTGGGAGCGGGATTCACC
>NZ_JBOHGC010000584.1:0-1725 GCF_050699995.1 Actinokineospora sp.
CTGCTGGACGCCGCGGCGATGGGCCGCGCGCACGTCGAGCGCGACGGGGTGTCGGTGTCGCACGCGGCGTCGTTCCTGTTGGTGGGCACCATGAATCCCGAGGAAGGTGAGCTGCGGCCGCAGCTGCTCGACCGGTTCGGGCTCACCGTCGAGGTGCGCGCCTCGCGGGACGTGCCGACGCGCACCGAGGTCATCCGCCGCAGGCTCGCCTTCGAGGCCGACCCGGCCGGGTTCGCCGAGCGCTGGTCCGACGCCGACGCCGAGCTGGCGACCCGGATCGTCGCGGCCCGCAAGGCGCTGCCCGAGGTGTCGCTGCCCGATTCCGAGCTGCGCCGCATCGCCGCGGTCTGCGCCGCGTTCGACGTCGACGGCATGCGTGCCGACCTCGTGCTGGCCCGCACCGCCGTGGCGCACGCCGCGTGGCGGGGCGCGGAGCGGGTCGAGGAGTCCGACGTGGAGGTGGCCGCCCGGCTGGCGCTGCCCCACCGGCGCAGGCGCGACCCGTTCGACGAGCCCGGCATCGAGCAGGACCAGCTTGATCAAGCTCTCAAAGACGCTGCCGACGAGGCTGATCGCGAACCCGACCCGGACCCCGGACCCGATGGTCCCGGTGGGGGTGCTCCCGAGCCCGGCGACGGACCGACCGGGCCCGTGCAGGGGCCGCAGAACGCCGAAGCGCCGCCAACGCCCTCCGGCGGTCAGGCCCCGGCCACCCCGGACCCGGCGTTCCGGGCCCGGCAGCTGGAGATCGCCGGTGTCGGCGAAGGCGCGCCAGGCCGCCGATCCCGATCGCGCGCCGGGTCCGGCCGGGCGCTGCGGGCATCGACCTCACAGGGCTCCGGAATCCACCTGGTCGGCACCCTGACCGCCGCGGCCCCGTATCAGCGAGATCGCGGCCGGACCGGTGCCGGGCTGATCGTGCGGTCCGGCGACGTGCGCAAAGCCGTCCGCGAGGGCCGGGAGAGCAACCTGGTCCTGTTCCTGGTCGACGCGTCCGGTTCGATGGCCGCCCGCAAGCGGATGTCCGCCGTGACCGGTGCCGTCGTCTCCCTGCTGCGCGACGCCTACCAGCGCCGCGACAAGGTCGGACTCGTCACCTTCCGCGGGTCCTCCGCGGAGCTGGCACTGCCCCCGACCTCGTCGGTGGAGGCGGCCGTCGCCCGGCTGCGCGACCTGCGCACCGGCGGGCGCACCCCGCTGGCCGACGGCCTGCTCCGCGCCCGGAAAACCCTTGCCGTGGAACGTCTCCGCGACCCGCGCAGGCGCGCGCTCCTGGTCGTGGTGACTGACGGCCGGGCCACCGTGGCGGTCTCCCGCGACGCTGTCGGCGACGCGATGCGGGCGGCGGCGATGATCGCCGCCGAAGGCACGGCAAGTGTGGTCGTGGACTGCGAGAGCGGCCCGGTCCGGCTTGGCCTGGCGGGCAAGCTGACCGCCGCGCTCGGCGGCACCGGCCTTCGTCTGGAAGAACTGTCGGCGGACTCGGTCGCGGGCGTGGTTCGCGCCGCCCGCGCCGCGTAGAGGGGGAGAAACACCGATGCCACAAGGCAAACCCGAAGTCGTCCCCGAGGACGGCCGGACCACCCGGCAGCGCCGCAACCGGCCGCTGGTCGTGGTCCACACCGGCGAGATGAAAGGCAAGTCGACCGCCGCGTTCGGCCTCGCGCTGCGCGGGTGGAACCAGGGCTGGTCGATCGGGGTGTTCCAGTTCGTGAAGTCGGCGAA
>NZ_JBOHGC010000585.1:0-25774 GCF_050699995.1 Actinokineospora sp.
GGCCTCCCCTGGCCGTCGGGTGCACCAGGGCCTCGCCGGTCGCCGGGGCCGCCCGGTCCACGGCCGCGCTCACCGGCGAAGTCGCCGGGGCCGCGGCCAGGTGCGCCGAAGTCGTCGCGCGGGCGCATTCCGGGGGCATTGAAGTCCTCAGGCGCCGGGCGGCCCGGGAAGTCGTCGCCGGGGCCCGGGTAGGCGCCGGGCCTGCCACCGGGGGGTGTGGGCGGCCTGCCCGCGGCGTCGCCACGGGGGCGGCCCGCTTCATCCTCTTCTTCCCACAGCGGGCTCCAGAAGCCGGTGCGTTCGACGGACTGTTCGGCGCCTGAGCCGCGGTCCGGTTCGTCTCCGGAGGGCCACTCGGGCTCGCGGCGGCGGTGGTCACTGTGGTCGTTCACGAAAAAGCCTCCCCAACCGGCGCCCCGATCTGGGGCGTCGTTCGGTGGTCATCCGCAGCGGGATTCCAGGGCAGCCTCGGTCGAGACTCACCGGTTCGCAACCAGTTCACTCCGCTGCCGTCCTCCTACGGGGTTTGGGCGCGCGCACGCCCCCCGTACCCAGGACGTATGACTGCACCAGGTGGTTCCAAGAACAGGTGCGGCAAACTTCGACCGTGTAGACGCTGAACTCCTCGAACATGGTCGACATCCTGACCAGTTCCTCCGGGGCCCGCGCCGAGCCGGACGCGTGTTTCAGTTCCTCGCCGTAGACCCAGTTGACGTGGGTCAGCTGTTCTTTGCGGCAGACCGGGCAGGTCACCTCGGTCGGTACGCCGTGGAACTTGGCGGCGCGCAGCAGGTACGGGTTCGCCTCGCACACCTCGTAGGTGCCGACACGACCCGAGTGGACTCCCGCGAGCAGCGCGCGGCGCTGCAATGCGTAGTCGACTACCTGCCGTTGCGTTCGCACGGGGACAGCGTACGCGGGCCCGTTATCACGGGGGTGCTCCGTTCAGCGCAGCGGACATGCCTCGCGCGTCGGATTTGTGATCTCCGGGCCCGCTGACCACCCGATTTCGGAAAACCGCCCGCCACCTGCGGCGTTGACGTGTCGATAGACACAGGCCGCCGAGTTGTCCGGCGTCGGATGTATCGGCACGATATAGTGGTTCAGTAGGACACGCTCAGTTTCCGGAAGGGGGCGCCGCATGCTCGAGTTCGCGATTCTCGGGCTTCTCCACGAGGCGCCGATGCACGGATATGAGCTCCGCAAGCGGCTGTACGACCTGCTCGGCACGTTGCGCACGTTCTCCTACGGCTCGCTCTACCCGACCCTGCGGCGGTTGCTGCGGGCCGGGCTGATCGCCGAGGAGACACCGGACGACGACGCCGTGCGGACGTGGAACAGGCGCGCCAAGCGGGTCTACAAGCTCACCGCCGAAGGCAAGGAGCGGTTCGCCACGCTGCTTGCCGACGCGGGTCCGCAGACCTGGGACGACGAGGGATTCGGCGTCCACATGGCGTTCTTCTCGCGGACTCCGGCCGAGGTCAGGATGCGAATCCTGGAGGGCAGGCGCCGCCGGGTCGAGGAGCGCAGGGAAGGTTTGCGCTCATCGATGGCCCGCGCGGGCGAGCAGATCGATAGGTACACCAGGGAGCTGCACCGGCTCGGGCTGGAATCGAGCGAACGCGAGGTGCGTTGGCTCAACGAGTTGATCGCGCATGAGCAGCAGGAACAGCGCGGCTCCGACTGAACTTCCAGACAGGCATCGGCCTGTCCCGAGATCCGCGCCGGACAGGGTGCGGCGTGAAACGAGAAGGAGAACCGGCATGGGCGAGAACCGCCAGAGCGTGCGGGTGGCCATCGTCGGCGTCGGCAACTGTGCGGCGTCGCTGGTCCAAGGCGTGCACTACTACCGTGACGCAGACCCTGCCGCCCGCGTGCCAGGACTTATGCACGTGCAGTTCGGGGACTACCACGTCCGCGACATCGAATTCGTCGCCGCGTTCGACGTCGACGCCAAGAAGGTCGGGCGCGACCTGTCCGAGGCCATCGTGGCCAGCGAGAACAACACGATCAAGATCTGTGACGTCCCGCCGACCGGGGTGACGGTCCAGCGCGGCCACACCCTCGACGGTCTGGGCGAGTTCTACCGCGAAATCATCACCGAGTCCGACGAGGACCCGGCCGATGTGGTCGCGACGCTGCGCGAGGCGAAGGTCGACGTGCTCGTGTCGTACCTGCCGGTGGGCTCCGAGGACGCCGACCGCTTCTACGCGCAGTGCGCGATCGACGCGGGTGTCGCGTTCGTCAACGCCCTGCCGGTGTTCATCGCGTCGGACCCGGAGTGGGCGGCGAAATTCACCGAGGCGGGCGTCCCGATCGTCGGCGACGACATCAAGTCCCAGGTGGGCGCGACGATCACGCACCGGGTCATGGCGAAGCTGTTCGAGGACCGCGGCGTCGAGCTGCAGCGGACCTACCAGCTGAACTTCGGCGGCAACATGGACTTCATGAACATGCTGGAGCGCAAGCGCCTGCAGTCCAAGAAGATCTCCAAGACGCAGTCGGTCACCTCGCAGATCCCGCACGAGATGGCCAAGGCCGACGTGCACATCGGCCCGTCGGACCACGTGCCGTGGCTCGACGACCGCAAGTGGGCGTACGTGCGCCTCGAAGGCCGTTCCTTCGGTGACACCCCCCTGAACCTTGAGTACAAGCTCGAGGTGTGGGACTCGCCGAACTCCGCGGGCGTCATCATCGACGCGGTCCGCGCCGCGAAGATCGCGCTCGACCGCGGCATCGGCGGCCCGATCCTGTCGGCGTCCTCGTACTTCATGAAGTCGCCTCCGGAGCAGTACTCCGACGACGACGCCTACGAGGCGGTCGAGGCCTTCATCAGGGGCGACGTCGAACGCTGAGGCAGATATGGTGGAAGCCACCATCGGGTGAAGTGATCTCCCGGTGGTGGCTTTTCGCTCACTTGTTCGAGACGATGGAGCGGTGGTAGTCGAAATGATCACACGCGACTTCGACCCGCTGTCCGAGCTGTATGGGCAGTGGACGACTGAGCTTGCCGAGGCGTACCTGCCCATCCCGGGGGCGTCGGCGGGAACATCATTCGAATGTGTGGACGGTTACCTGATCATGAGTCCGTACGAGGGCAGCGCCAACGGATACGCGATGCTTGAGCTCGCGACGTTGATCAAGCAGCCCGCTCACGCGGCCGGGCATCGCGTGTACCCCACCGTGAATGTCAGGTTTTCCCCGCAGACGTGGATTCAGCCGGATCTCACCGTCGTCCGTGAGCCGATCAAGGGTTTGATCTGGGTGCCGGTCGACAACGTGCTTGTTGTCGGGGAGTTCGTGTCGCCGTCGAGCAAGCGGCGGGACCGGATCGACAAGCCGAAGATGTGTGCTGAGGCCGGTGTCCCGTTTTACCTGCGGGTCGAGATCGGCGAGTTCGACGCCCACGTCGAACTGCTGAGGCTCGACGGTGGTCGATACGTGCCGCACGCGAAGGCTCTGGGCGGAATGACTTTCGAGACCGAGACTCCGTTCCCGATGAAGTTCGATCCCGCGACCTTGCTGGAGTCGTAGTTCGCGCTGACCCATTCGGCGCAACGGCCACCACCGGGATTGCCGGTGGCGGCCGTTTCTCGTTCGGGGCAGGGGTCCGGTGAAACTGGCGCCAGGCTTTAGGGGTTGACCTGTTCGCTTCCCGTTCATTTGGATGACCTCTGTGGCTGGTTTCGAACTCTTACCGTCACGCCGTTCCCACCAACCGCTTTTGGCTGTCCACATTGGGCAGACCGTAGGAGGCTCCCGTGCCTGACGGCCGCATCGATCTGCCGCTGTTAACCACGAACCACCCGCTCGGCCGACAGTCGGTGACCTGCGAGTACCGCTGCGGCAACGCCTGCTCGCACGACGCGCCCAACACTTCGGGCAACGCGTACTTCGGTGACGTCGTCCGTTCGATCGTCAGCCGCCGCGGCATGCTCAAGGCGGGCGCCGTGCTCGCCGTCGCGGGCGCGGGCGCGGCCGTCGTGGGCGGAGTCGCCGCCGCGGACGACAGCGCTGAGCAGGCTGAGAACGGTGACCGCCACCGCCGCCCCCGCGGCATGGACTTCACCCCGGTCGCGCCGAACACCGCCGACCAGATCACGGTGCCGGAGGGCTACGTCTCCTCGGTCGTCATCGGGTGGGGCGACGCGGTGCTGCCGGGCGCGCCCGCGTTCGACTTCGACAACCAGTCGGCCGCCGCGCAGGCGAAGCAGTTCGGCTTCAACAGTGACTTCTGCGGACTCGTCCCGCTGTGGCGCGACCAGTACCTGATGGTCTCGAACCACGAGTACAGCACCGAGTCGTTCATGTTCAAGGGCTACTCGTCGGCCGAACCGACCGAGGAGCAGGTCAAGATCGGCTGGGCGGCGCACGGCATGTCCGTCGTCGTGGTGGAGCGCGACCGGCGCACCGGCAAGATCACGCCGAAGATGGACCGCCGCTACAACCGCCGGATCACGACGACCTCGACGTTCGACGTCGACGGTCCCGCTGCGGGCAGCGACTTCCTCAAGACCAAGGCCGACCCGACCGGTCGCACGGTGTTCGGCACGCTGAACAACTGCGCGGGCGGCGTCACCCCGTGGGGCACGGTTCTCTCCGGCGAGGAGAACTTCAACCAGTACTTCGGCAACGGCAAGGACGTCACCGACCCGGTCACCAAGGCGCGCCTGGCCCGCTACGGCCTCGCGAGCGGTCCCAGCGGGCGCAAGTGGGAGCGCCTCGACGACCGGTTCGACGTCGTCAAGGAGCCCAACGAGGTCAACCGGTTCGGCTGGATCGTCGAGATCGACCCGCTGGAGCCCAGCGAGAACCCGGTCAAGCACACCGCGCTCGGCCGGTTCAAGCACGAGGGCGCCAACATCCATGTCGCCCGCGACGGCCGCGTGGTCGCGTACATGGGTGACGACGAGCGCTTCGACTACATCTACAAGTTCGTCTCCAAGGAGCGGATGCGTCCAGGCAACAGCCGGTACGCGCGCGCCCACAACAAGACGCTCCTCAGCGACGGCACGCTGTATGTCGCGCAGTTCACCGGCAACAGCCCGGACTTCACCGCGGGTGTGCTTCCCGCGGACGGGGCCTACGACGGCGTCGGCAAGTGGATCCCCCTCGCGGCAGGCGACAAGTCCTTTGTGGACGGCTTCACCGCCGAAGAGGTCTACGTCTTCACGCGTCTGGCCGCCGACAAGGCGGGCGCCACCAAGATGGACCGCCCCGAGGACGTCGAGGCCAACCCGCGCACCGGCCTGGTCTACGCGGCGCTGACCAACAACACCGACCGCGGCAAGCCCGGCAAGGAAGGCCCCACGGAGATCAACCCGCGTGGCCTCAACCGGCACGGCCACGTGCTGGAGTGGGAGGAGGCGGGTGGCGACAACACCGCGCTCACCTTCTCCTGGCGCCTCCTGCTGGTCTGCGGCGACCCGAACGCGGCCGACACCTACTTCGGCGGGTACGACAAGACCCAGGTCAGCCCGATCTCCTGCCCGGACAACCTGGCGTTCGACCGGCACGGCAACCTGTGGATCTCGACCGACGGCAACCAGCTCGGCTCCAACGACGGCCTGTTCGCCACCGCGACCAGCGGCCCGGAGCGCGGTCACCTCAAGCAGTTCCTCACCGTCTCGACGGGTGCGGAGACCTGTGGCCCGGTGATCGAGGACAAGTTCGTCCTGGTGTCGGTGCAGCACCCTGGAGAGCTGGACAACGCGAGCGCCGACAACCCGCTCGCCCACTGGCCCGACGGTGGCACCAGCCAGCCGCGGTCGGCCGTCGTGGCGGTCTGGAAGCCCGGCCACCGCATCGGTTCCTGACCCTGGACAACGCACCCGCCGCCCAGCTCGCGGCGGGTGCGTTGTCGTAGGTTTGCACCATGACCGAGCGACCTCTGGCCCTGATCACCGGCGCTTCCCGCGGCATCGGCGCCGCCATCGCCCTCGCCCTGGGGAGCACCCACTCGCTGCTGCTGGGCGGCCGCGACACCGATGCGCTCAAAGCCGTGGCCGAGAACCTTCCGGACGCCCGCCCGTGGCCGGTCGAACTGACCGACGCGACCGCCCTCGCGGCGGCCGTCTCCGACATCAGTGAACTCGACGTCCTGGTCCACTCGGCGGGCGTGGCCCGAGTCAGCCCGCTCAGCGAGTCCTCGGCCGACCTGTGGCGCTCGACCTACGAGGTCAACGTCGTCGCCGTCGCCGAACTCACCCGTCTCCTGCTCCCCGCCCTGCGCGCCGCCAAGGGGCACGTGGTCCTGATCAACTCCGGCGCGGGCCAGAACGCCAACGCCAACTGGGGCCCTTACGCCGCAAGCAAGTTCGCCCTCCGCGCCTTCGCCGACGTCCTGCGCGCAGAGGAGGAATCCGCGGGACTGCGCGTCACCTCGGTCTACCCGGGCCGCACCGCCACGGACATGCAGCGAGTCGTCCGCGCCGACGAGGGCGGCGACTTCGAACCGGAGCGCTACCTGACCCCGGAATCAGTCGCCGAACTGGTCCGAACCGCGATCACGGCGACACCGGACGCGCACCCGACCGACCTGGTGATCCGCTCCCGCCCGGTTCGCTGAACAGCAAGTCGGGGTGCGTATTTGGGTACAAGTCAGCCCAGCAGGCGCTTGGTGACCTTTCCGGCAGTCGCCTGGGCCTCGCGGCGGTCCACGCGGGTGGTCTCGCCGTCGGCGACCACCTGCTCGCCCGCGACCCACACGTCTCGCACCGTGCGGGAGCCCGCGGCCCAGACGAGGTTGGCCAGCAGGTGGGTGTCCGGCACGTCCAAGCCCGCGGAGAACACTGGGTCGTCCAAACCCACATGCACCAGGTCCGCCCACCGACCCGGCTCCAAGGCTCCGATGTCGTCGCGGTGCAAGGCTTCCGCGCCGCAGCGGGTGGCCAGGAGCAGGGCGTCGGCTGCGCCCATGGCGGTTGAGTCCATTGTGGACACTCGGGACAGCATGGCGGCCAGGCGTACGTCTTCCCAGAGGTCGAGGTCGTCGTTGCTGGCGGGGCCGTCCGTGCCGACGCCCACCGGCACCTGCGCGGCGCGCAGGTCGCGGAGGCGGGCGATGCCTGAGGCCAGCTTCATGTTCGAGCCGGGGCAGTGCGCGACGCCGACGCGGTTCGTTGCGAACAGTGCGATGTCCTCGTCGGACAGGTGCACCGCGTGCGCCGCCAGCACCCGGCCGCCGAGCAAGCCCGAAGACGCCAGCAGCGCGGGAACCGAACCGTGGTTCGCCCGCTGGACCTCGTCCTCCTGCGTGGACTCCGCGACGTGGATCTGGATCAGGGCGCCGCGCTCGCGGGCGGCGGCGCCGACCTCGGTGAGTGCCGACGGCGGCAGCGTGTACGCCGAGTGCGGCCCGTAGCCCAGTTCCACCCGCTCGCCGGGGCCGAAGCGGACGCCGTCGGCGTCGATCCACGCCGAGATGTCGGCGAGCATCTTGCGCCAGTCCATCCCCAGCCCGTCGAGGATCGCGGGCGCCAGGACGACCCGCGCGCCCGTGTCGAGCGCCGCCTGGGCGACCTCCTCGCCGTGGAAGTACATCTCGGCGCTGGTCGTCACTCCGGCGCGGAGCATCTCGATCGAGCCCAGGACCATGCCGTCGTGCACGTCCTGGCGGGTCATCTTGCCCTCGGCGGGCCAGATGGCCTCGGTGAGCCAGCGGATCAGCGGCAGGTTGTCGCCCATGCCGCGCAGGACGGTCATCGGGCTGTGCGCGTGGGTGTTGACCAACCCGGGCAGCAGGATGCCGGTCAGCTCGCGCACCGGGGCGTCGGACGCGGGCGCGTCGACGAAGGGTCCACAGTGGACGATCCGACCGCTGTCGTCGATGTCGACCACGGCGTCGCGCAGCACTGAGCACGCGGCATCGCAGGGCAGGACGATCGGGGCGCGCAGACGCAGGCTCATAGCCGACAATCCTGCCACTCGACCCTCAGAGCGCGTCTGGGACGCGCTCTCAGTGGCCACGCAGGAACGCCGGGTGTCCGGGGTAGTCGGTGGCGGGGGCGTAGACGTCGGCCGAGTGCTCGATCGTCACCCCGGCCTGGTCGAACGAGTGCAGGACGGCCCGGTTGCACTCGACGGCGACCCGGTCGCGCCACAGCGTCCGCTCGCTCGACGTGTCGAGGCCCAGCCGGGCGGCGACGACCCGGGCCAGCCCGTAGGCGCCCTCGTCGGCGAGCACGTCCTCGCCGATGGCCCGACAGATGTAGACGCCGTTGTAGGGCGCCGCTGGGTAGTCGATGCCGCCGATGTGCAGCCGCTGGTTGCTGATCACCGGCACCGCGTGCCAGCGCAGCCCGAGCTCGGCGAACCACGGCAGCGCCGGGTGGGTCAGCGGCACCTCGCGGATGACCTCACGCGGGATCATGTGCAGCCGGACGCCCTCGCCCTCGGTCTCGATCACCAGCGGCAGCCGGTCGAACGCGCCGCGCTGCTGCGGCGGGCGCCAGCCCAGCCTGCAGACGCCGGTGGTGAAGTCGACGTAGCGCCGGTCGCCGAGGACTGCGCCCGACGGGTCGCCGCGGTATCCGGCGTAGCGGACGAGTTGGTCGTTGCGGATGCGCGGGCCGCGTCGCCACGGGGTGTCCGGCGCGAACACGCTCACCACCGGGCGGATCGCGCCGTCGCCCAGGGCCATGCGCAGGTGGTGCCCGCATTCGGCGGCCACCTGGGCCGAGTCGCGGACGTCGCGCAGGTCGCGCACCAGCAGCCCGCGCCACGGCACGCCCTCGGGGCACCAGCCGCTTTCCTTGAGCGCGACACGCGCGCCGAAGGCCAGTTCGGCGGGGGTGTGGCGGTAGGTTCCAGTGGCGGCGATCTCCGCGCGGACCTTCGCCAGCCTCGGCTCGACCGGGCCCGCCTTGGGCCGTGCGGCGTGGAACTGTCCGAGGAACGCTTCGGCGGCGTGGCGCAGTTCGGCACGGGCCGGCAGCGGGGTGATGTCGTCGCGCAGTGCGGTCACATCACTGATATCGGTACTTCAGCTCCCCGACTCGACTACTCGGACGTGTGGTTTCTGCCGCAACCCTGTTACAGTCCGTCAGGTGTTCACCCGTTCGAAGATCAAGTCGCGGCTGATTCGTCCCTCTTCGCGGGCCCGGGACTCGAACTTGGTGACGGGGCGCCACTCCGGTCGCGGGGCCCAGCCACCGGGCTCATCCGCATAGCGGTTGCGCAGCGTGGGTTCGGCGGAGAGGACCTCCATCATCTGCTCCGCGTAGTTCTCCCAGTCGGTCGCCAGGTGCACCGTGGCGCCTGGCGCCAGCCGCGAGGCGACCAGCGCGATGAAGTCCGGCTGGACCAGCCTGCGCTTGTGGTGCTTCTTCTTCGGCCACGGGTCGGGGAAGAAGATCCGCACGCCCGCCAACGAGCCCGGCGGGATGTGCTCGCCGAGCAGCACGACGGCGTCGCCGCGCAGCAGCCGCAGGTTGGTCAGCTCCAGCGCCTCGGCGCGAAGCATCAGCTGGGCGAGCCCGGGCTGGTAAACCTCCACTGCCAGGTAGTTCAGCTCCGGCGCGGCCTTGGCCAACTGCGAGGTGGTCTCGCCCATGCCGGAGCCGATCTCCAGCAGCACGGGTGCGTGCCTGCCGAACCAGGAGTCGAGCTCGATCGGCCCCGGCGGCAGCTGTGGGACCTGGTTGCCCAGCTCGTCCCAGCGCCGCTCCCAGGCCTTCGCCTGACCGACCGTCATCCGGCCGCCGCGGTGCACGAAGCTGACGATGCTGCGCTTGCGGGGCTCCTGCTCTGTCGGTGTCACCCGGACAGCCTGCCAGGTCAGGGCGTCAGCGATTCCATCCGGGCGAGGTTCGAGCGCAGGTCGGCCGGGCCCGCGACGGCGATCGGGTGCGGCGCCGGGCCGGCGTGCACGGCGACGACGTCGATCCAGCCGCGGTGGCGGTCGGTGTGCGCGAGGGTGGTCGGCATGCCCGGTGTGCTCAGCGCGCGCTCCGAAGGCATGTACTCCCAGTACCCCGGCTCGCCTTCCTCGCCCCACGGCACGAACACCCAGCCCGGGCGCGCGTCGAGGAGCTTGGCCACGCGGTCCTCCACGCGGAAGCCCTCGAGTCTGCTGCCCAGCAGGCCCGCGGCCATCGCCCGCAGCCACCATGGCGCGGACACGCCGGGGTCGGCCGCGCGTGCGGCGCGGTAGAGGGCGAGCACCTGTCGGTCGGGTGCGCGGTGCACCCACGACAGCCGCGCGTCGGCCGGTGCGGACGCCTGCCCGTGGCTGGGCTGCTCCAGTGCCTCGGCCCATTCCAGGCTGATCATGGGCTCGACATGGAGACCGCGGCTCACAGCGCGGTCGACGGACTGGGTGCGCTGCGGTGCGCTCGAATCAACCACCGTCAAGGTCCACCTCCAAGGGCTCGCCCGAGACGGGAAGGGACTTTGATCAGACCTCGAACAGGGGACCCCTGTCTGGGATCTGTGGCGAACATCACAGCTACTTAACGTGGTCTTAATCCGCGTGCTTGTTGTAAGTAACCGGGCCAGATGGACGACAGAGGCCAAAGGCCCTCGTCGGTTCGATCCAGTGAACGCGAAGGACCCGGGCCACCCCCCCCGAAAGGTGACCCGGGCCCGCTTTCCCGAATGGTCGCCGCCATCCCCCGACGACGGGCGACCACGTCTCTCTAGGCGTCCCGCTTGTTCGCCGTCACCAACGCGGCGATCAGCATCGCCACGCAGATGCCCGCGAAGTAGGCCAGCGATCCCCACGGGCTCAGCGGCGGGTTGCCGCTCGGTCCGGCGAGGAACTGGTCGGCCGCGGTGAACGGCAGCCACCGCCCGATGTCGTCGCCGACCCGCGGGATCACCGGGACCAGCGTCTCGACCAGCAGCGGCCAGATCAGCAGCACCGAGATCGCGCCCGCCGACTGCCGCAGCAGCACGCCCACGGCCACGGCGAGGACCGCCGCGAGTCCGTAGACCAGGCCGGTGCCCGCGATCATCCGCCAGTCGTCGGCCGAGGTGATCGACAGGTTGGCCCCGGGGTCGATGAGCGTGGCGATGCCGAAGGACCCGAACGCCGCGACCTCGCCGATGACCAGCGCGAGCAGGGCGACGACCAGGGTCTTCGCCAGCAGCGCGGCCGTGCGGTTCGGGATCGCCTGGAAGGTGGCCCGGATGGTGGAGAAGCGGTACTCGGTGGTGATCGCGAGCGCGGCCATCACCATGACCACCATCAGCCCGAACATCCGGCCGAACTGGGTCATCCCCAGCGTCAGCGGGAAGTCGTCCGGCTTGGTCCCGGTGGTCAGTGCGGCGAACCCGACGGTCACCGCGAGAGCGGTCAGCAGGCACCACCACGGCGAGCGGGTGGTGAACAGCTTGATGCGTTCGACAGCGAGCAGCGTCATCAGGCGTCCCTCCGGTTCGCCACGACCAGCGAGATCGCGAGCATGAGCAGCCCGAACCCGGCGAAGATCGCCAGCGCGGGCCACGGCCCGACGGTGGCGTCGGACAGGCCGGGACCGAACTCGACGGGCCTGCCGGTCGGGTCCGGGCTCCCGGTCAGGAAGTGGTGGGCCAGGTTGAACGGCAGCCACTGGTGGATCTTCGGGCCGATCGTCGGGATGAGCGTGACCAGGTTCTCGACCAGGTTCATGTAGATCAGCAGCAGCGAGATCGCGCCCGCCGAGTGCCGGACCAGGATGCCCACGGCCACGGAGATGACCGCGGCGACGGCGTAGATCAGGCCGACGCCCGCGACGGCGCGCCACTCGTAGGCGGTGTTGATCGCCAGGTCGGCGTTCGGCGTCATCGCCGCGGCGATGCCCCAGGACCCGAAGGCGGCCACCAGGCCGATTACCCCGGCGAGCAGGGCGACCACGACGGTCTTGGCCAGGAGCGCGGCCGTGCGGTTCGGGACGGCCTGGAAGGTGGCGCGGATGGTGGAGAAGCGGTACTCGGTGGTGACCGCCAGCGCCGCCATGACCATCACGACGACCATGCCGAAGCCGTAGCCGAACTGGGAGGCGCTGATCGTCATCGGGACCTCGACCTCGGCGGTGCCCGCCATCAGCGCGGCGAACCCGACCGTGACGCCGAGGGCGATCAGCGTGCACCACCACGGCGAGCGGGTGGTGAACAGCTTGATGCGTTCGACAGCGAGGAGTGTCATGACGTCACTTCCCCGCCGCGACGAGGTCGATGGTCTCGGCCAGACCCGCGTGGTACTCCACGGAGTCGCCGGTGAGCTGCATGAACGCCTCTTCCAGCGAGCCGCGCTGCGGGCTGAGCTCGTGCAGCACCGCGCCGGTCGACGCGGCCAGCTCGCCGATCTCGGCGCAGTCCATCCCGCTCACGACCAGGCTGTCGCCCTCGTCGCGCAGCGCCACGCCGGTGCGGCCGAGCGCGGTGCGCAGGGCGGACAGGTGCGGGCTGCGGACCCGCACGATGTTCTCGGTGGCCTGGGCCACGAAGTCCTCGGTGGAGCTCTGGGAGATCAGCTTGCCGCGGCCGATGACGACGAGTTCCTGCGCGGTCAGCGCCATCTCGGAGAGCAGGTGGCTGGAGACGAAGACCGTGCGACCCTCGTCGGCCAGGCGGTGCATGAACTTGCGGATCCACAGGATGCCCTCGGGGTCGAGGCCGTTCACCGGCTCGTCGAAGAGGAGCACCTGCGGGTCGCCGAGCAGTGCGGCGGCGATGCCGAGGCGCTGCGACATGCCGAGTGAGAAGCCGCCCGCGCGCTTGCCCGCGACCGAGGTCAGGCCGACGATGTCGAGCACCTCGTCGACGCGCTTGGCGTTGATCTTGTTGGACTTGGCCATCCACTGCAGGTGCGCGCGAGCGGAGCGGTTCGGGTGAACCCACTTGGCGTCGAGCAGCGCACCGACCGTGCGTAGCGGCTGGTGCAGGTCGCGGTAGTGCTTGCCGTCGATCAGCGCCGAACCCCCGGTCGGCGCGTCGAGGCCGAGAATCATCCGCATCGTCGTCGACTTGCCCGCGCCGTTCGGCCCGAGGAAGCCGGTGACCCGGCCGGTCGGGACGGTGAACGACAGGTTGTCCACGGCGAGCGTCTTCCCGTACCGCTTGGTGAGGCCCACTGCCTCGATCATGATTTCTCCCTTTGCCTTCGGTGCCGGTGCGCTCTTCCGCGTCGGCTCCCCCACGTCAAACAGCCTGCGGCGCGCGGGCCAGATCCCGCGTCGTGCTGAGGTCTCGCGTGCGGGTCACCTTGTGGGACTACGGTCCATCAGCCTTAGGTCTGATCCAATCCGTGACGACCCTGAGCGGACCCTGATTCGTCCGAGGGGCCCCATCGGGGTGACATAGTTAATGAATGCTGGTTCAATAACTGCGTGGCCAGACCCCAGACCATCACTGACCAGCGGTTGCTCGTCGCCACGGGCGATGTGATCGGCCGACATGGGCCCGGGTTCACCCTGGCCCATGTCGCCGCCGAGGCCGGGGTGTCCGTGGGGACGGTCGCGCAGCGGTTCGGGTCGAAGAGTGGGTTGCTGCGCGCGCTGACCGCCCACTTCACCGGTGAGGTGGCCGTCACCATGCGGGCGGCGGCGGAGTCCGCGAAGTCCGCAGTGGACGGCTTGCGGGCGGCCGCGGTCGTCACGCATGTCGGACTCGGCGACGCGAAGACGGCGGCGAACCACCTGGGGCAGCTGGGTGTGGACCTTGTCGACCCTGTGCTGCGCGAGTTGCTGGGCGAGCACTACGCGGCGATGGAGAGCGAACTCCGGCGCGCGTTTCGGGCGGCGGCGGCCGAGCTGCCGCGCGCGCCGAGTGCTTCGCGAGCGGCGCAGGTGTTGCTGGCGGTGGTGAACGGCGTGTCGATGGACTGGTCGATTCGGCCGAAAGGGCGGTTGGAAGACCGGCTGGCCGCGGACGTGGACGCGGTTCTCGACGGATGGAGGGGATGACGATGACTCTTGCGGGCAAAGTGGCTTTGGTGACCGGCGCGACCCGGGGGTGCGGCCGGGGTATCGCGACCGAGCTGGGTGCGGCTGGGGCGACGGTCTACGTGACCGGGCGGACGACGCGCGACCGCCAATCGCCGATGGAGCGCGAAGAGACGATCGAGGAGACCGCTGAACTGGTGTCGGCGGCGGGCGGTATGGGGATTCCGGTTCGGTGCGACTTCACCGTTGTGTCCGATGTGGACGCCTTGCGGGATCGCGTCTCGGGTGATCATGGGCGGATCGATGTGCTCGTGGACGACGTGTGGGGCGGGGACAAGTTCGTCGAGTTCGGGACGCCGTTCTGGGAATCGGATCTGGAGAAGGCGCTAGGGGTCGTGCGCAACGGGCTCGACACGCATTTGATCGCGCTGCACACACTGCTGCCGCTCGTCGTGTCACGGCCCGGCGGGCTGGTGATCGAGGTGACCGACGGCGACGACGACAACTATCCCGGCCCGGTGGGGATTCCGTACCACCTGGTGAAGTCGGGCATTCGCTCCATCGGCCGGGCCCTGGGCGCCGAACTGGCGGCGCGGGGGTGCACCGGGATGGCCGTGACCCCAGGTTTCCTGCGTTCGGAGATGATGTTGGAGACCTTCGGCGTCACCGAGGACACCTGGCGCGAGGCGGAGAACCCCGACTACGCGATTTCGGAGACCCCGCGCTACCTCGGCCGGGCCGTCGCCGCGCTCGCCGCCGACCCGGAGGTGTCGCGCTTCGCGGGGAAGACGTTGGCGAGCTGGACTCTGATGCGTGAGTACGGCTTCACGGACGTGGACGAGTCGCAGCCGGACTGGGGTCGCTGGTACGACGACGTGGTCGCCGCGGCTGTGGATCGGGCCACTGTCGACCCTGCTGGATATCGGTGACCGGCCACGTTCAGGGTTGGCGATCCTCATGTCGGACACATCAAGGACTCGGGCAAGGGTGCTGAACGTAGGCTGCATGGATGACGATCAGCGGCGAGGACACGGTCGCAGCGGAAACGGTCGCCGCCATTCACGCTGGTGACCTGGCAACCCTGCGGCGGTTGCTGGCCGAGCATCCCTGGCTGGCGACCGCGAGGCTCGGTGATGACGACCCCAAGGGGATGTCGCGCACACTGCTGCATGTCGTGACCGATTGGCCCGGGCATTTTCCCAACGGCGCGGCCACCGTCGCGGCATTGGTCGAGGCAGGCGCCGACGTCAACGCCCGGTTCCGTGGACCGCATGAGGAAACCCCGCTGCACTGGGCGGCGAGCAGCAACGATGTCGAGGTGCTCGACGCGCTGCTCGACGCCGGCGCCGACATCGACGCGCCCGGCGCGGTGATCGGCGGCGGCACCCCGCTGGCCGACGCGAGGGCGTTCAAGCAGTGGGCGGTGGCGACGCGTCTGATCGAGCGCGGCGCCCGGACCACCCTCGCCGATGTTGCGACGCTCGGGCTGGCCGATCGCGTCGAGGAGTGCTTCACCACCGCCGCACCAACGCCGGACGAGGTCAATCGCGCCTTCTGGGGCGCGTGTCACGGCGGGCGGCAGCAGGTGGCGGTGTACCTACTCGACCACGGGGCCGAGCTGAACTGGATCCCACCGTGGGAGCACCTCACACCGCTCGACGCCGCGGCGCGAGAGAACGCCGCCGACCTCGTCCGCTGGCTTCAGGCCAAAGGTGCGATGTCCGCGACCGAGATGAGCTGAACCGGCAACCCGTTGGACGCGGTTGTCCTGGCGGCACCGGTCAGCCGGTCGCGGCCACCTGTTCGACGATGACCGAAGTGCGGCAAGCGCGAACGTGACACGCCGTTTCCTCCAGCACAGCAGCGAGTCGGTCGGCGTTCTCGGAAGTCGTCCACTCCAGGACAACGCCTTGCGCGTGCTGTCGAGCGCGCGCTGAAAGCGCGTCGAGCTTGTTGGCCGGCAGGACGAGATTCGCCGGAGGCGACGCTATGAGTTAGCGGTCACCGCTACTGGGACATCGAGTCCAGTCTGACCGGGGACAAACTGTCCCCGATGCTGGATCAGATGTTGACCCCCATCGTGTCGGCCAACGCGACTGCGTCACGGCGCACGATGCCGCCACCCTGCGAGGCCAAGTCCGCCACGGTCGCCCGCGCGAAAAGGTTGTACCGCGCCGTTTCTGACGCCTCATCGTGTGCCCGGCCAAGCAGGTGCATCACCGCGACGTTCTCGTGCGATTGGTGGTAGGCGCGGGCCGTCTCCAAGTACAGGTAGCTGCGGCGGGTGGCCGAGGGCATCCCGCCAAGATCGACCTGGTCGGCGCGGCGCGCGGCTTCACCGCCACGCATCAGGTCGACCAGGATGGTGATGGCGTAGGTGTCGACCATGGCGCGGCCGAACATGAGCCACGGGTGCACGTAGTTCCCTGGCAGCGCGTTCACCGCCTCGTCCGCCTTGTCCCAGTGGTGCCAGGCCTGGCCTTCTTGGCCGATCTTGGCGTGCGACAGGGCTATCGCGAGGTGGAGCAACCCCCACAGCGCCCGGTCCGCCTCGCGTTCCGGGGTGAGCAGGCTGATCGCGTCGTGCGCGAGTTGAGTGCGCGCCTCAGCTGCCTGCCCGGCATCACGAAAGACGTGGTTGACGTACCACGCCGCCGCGGCGATCGCCACAGGGGCATCGGCGTCCTGCGCTGCCATCATCGCCCTGTCACCCGTGAGCGTCACGAGGTCAGGAGAGGGCTGGAAGCTCAAGTACAGCTGCGCCAGGTGGTAGGTCTGCGCCAACGCGACCGACGCCTTGCGACGGTCGTGGCCGGCGGACCGCAGGACGGTCGCGCGTGCTTCGCGCAGCAGATCGGGCAGGAGAGTCGCGATGACACTGCGGTGGCTCCGAGAGCCATGCCAGAGGCCCCATGCCTGCTCGACGCGGGCAGTCAACACGGGTACGTCGGCCGGGCCGTCAACAGGTCTCAGGGGGTGCCGGGCAAGTTCGTCCGCGATGGCGGGCAGACTCGGGTGCGAGGCCTTCCCGAACGTGGCGGTCGTGATCCGCTCGTCTCCGACAAGGTCGGCCAGATCGGCGATGTTCAGGACTTGGGCAAGTTGGAGCAGCACCGGCAGCCTCGGTATGTGAAGACGGCCGGTCTCGACCGACTTAACCCAGTCCGCACTCTTGCCAACAAGGCCGCCGAGTACGGGACGAGACATCCCCACCCGTTCGCGGTGACGCTTCAGCCGCTTTCCGAATGGCAGCGCTTCGGGTGCATCCACCATTGACCCCCCACCTTCGCCGAGGTGCCTGCCGCCGAGAATCCCTGCCCGTCGATCGGCGGAGTGCAACCTCGGCGAGAGGTATACGCCCAGCGTACGCAGTGAGATCATGACTCGACAACGGGTCTCACAACACAACGGAACTGCCTCAACCGACTGTGGACAAGGCGATCTCGGTTGTGGAGACCGACCTTCGGAACCGCGCTCAGGCGTCGCCGGGGCGGACTAGGCCTGTTTCGTAGGCGAGGACCACTGCCTGCACGCGGTCGCGTAGTTCGAGTTTCGCGAGCACGCGGCCGACGTGGGTCTTCACCGTCGCCTCCGAGAGGAACAGTTTCCTGGCGATCTCGGTGTTCGACAGGCCCTGGGCGATCAGGACCAGGACCTCGCGCTCGCGCTCGGTCAGCACGTCCAGGACCGTCGCGTCGCGGGGTTCGCCACCGCCGGGGCCGAGGAATCGGTCCAACAGCCTGCGGGTGACGCTGGGTGAGACGACGGCGTCCCCGCTGGCGACCGAGCGCAGCGCCGACACCAACTGCGCAGGCGGCGTGTCCTTCAGCAGGAAGCCGCTGGCGCCGTTGCGCAGTGCCGACAGGGCGTATTCGTCGAGGTCGAAGGTGGTCATCACCAGGACCTTCGACGTTCCCTTCTCGGTGATGACGCGAGTCGCCTCCACGCCGTCGAGGATGGGCATGCGGACGTCCATCAGCACCACGTCGGGGCGCAGTTGTTCCGCGAGGTCGATGGCCGCTCGGCCGTCGCCCGCCTCGCCGACGATCTCCATGTCCTCCTGTGCGCCGAGGACCATGCGGAAACCGACACGCATGAGTTCCTGGTCGTCGACGAGCACCACCCTGATCACGCGCCCCAAGGTAGCCCCCTCACGCTGTCGACACCGGCAGAACCGCGTGGACCCGCCAGCCGCCGGTGGGTTCCGGGCCCGCCTGGAGGGTGCCGCCGAACACGTTCGCGCGTTCCCTCATCCCGATGAGGCCGTTGCCGCCGACGACATTGGCCAGCGCCTTGCCCGAGCCCCGGTCGGCGATGTCGAGCTCGACCCGGTCGCCGATCCGGGCGACCCGCACCTCCGCCGACGCGCCGCTGCCCGCGTGTTTGATGGTGTTGGTCAGCGCTTCCTGGACGATCCGGTAGATCCCCAGGCCGACGCCCGCGGGCAGGTCGTCCAAGTCGCCCGACAGGTCCAGGCGTACCGGGACGCCGATCGTGCGGACGCGTTCGGCCAGTTCGGCGAGGGACTGGGTGCTCGGCTGGGGCACCAGTTCGGACTCGTCGCCGTCGCTGCGGAGGACGCCCAGGAGCCGTCGGAGTTCGGTCAGGGCTTCGCGGCCGGTGGCGGAGATCGTGTTGATCGCCCGCTCCGCCAGTTCCGGCTGGGTGCGCACCGCGTAGGCGGCGCCGTCGGCGTGGACGACGATCACGCTCACCGCGTGCGCCACCACGTCGTGCAGTTCGCGGGCGATGCGGGCCCGCTCCTCGCCGACCGCCAGGCGGGCCTGCTGGTCGCGCTCGGTCTCCAGCAGCGCCAGCCTGCGCTCGACCTCCAGGTGGTAGGCCTTGCGGGCCCCGGTGAACTCCCCCAGCACCCAGCACAGCGCGAAGATCACCACGATCACGAGGGTCGGCAGGATCGCCCCGGGATAGCCGATCCGCCAGATCGCCCAAGCCGCGGTGCCGATGGCCAGCCAGACCGCGTACAGCGCGGCTTGCTTGCGCCCGACATAGGTGACCAGTGTGTAGAGCGAGATACCGAGCGCGAAGTCGGCAAGCCGCACGCGCGCGTCGGTTCCGACGACGTCCGGGACCCCGTGCGTGAGCAGTTGGACGAACGCGCCGAACAAGATGAGGTAGGCCGAGAGCAGCGGATCGCGGCGGCGGATGACCAGCGGACCCACCAGCGCGGCGCCCACGACCCAGAATGCCCAGGGTTCGACACCCCTGGGCATGTCGAACAGCGACAGCAGTTCCAGCAGGACGAGGAAGGTCGCGATGACGATGTCGCCCGCCATCGGGTGCTTCTTCATCCACAAGCTCAGCCGTCGCACTGGATGAGCGTAGGCAGGTTCGCGACGCGCGCGCGTCAACCTGCCGTCGCACTCGGTCTCCTCCTGGGGGCGGATCCGACGGTCTGGGCACGCGGCCACCGCGCTCATGGCACGATTCCTCACGACCGAGGGAGGAATCGGGCTTTGACAACCGCGACCGAGCAGCAGCATCTCGCCGGGCCGCTGTCGGCGGCGGTCGCCAACCTGTGCCAGCGCCTGCAGCCGCAGGTGTCCGCGCGGACGGCGGCAGGCTTCCGCGAGGTGCTGCGCAGACTCTCGGCCCCGTTGCAGGTCGCCGTCGCAGGCCGGATCAAATCCGGCAAGTCGACGCTGGTCAACGCGTTGATCGGCCGCCGGATCGCGCCCACCGACGTGGGCGAGTGCACCCGGTTGGTCACCCGGTTCCAGTACGGCACGGTCGACCGAGTCGAGCTGATCTTCTTCGACGGCGCCAAGCAGGTGCTGCCCTTCGACGTCGGCGGCATGATCCCCAACGACCTCGACGTCGACTTCGACAAGGTCTCGCACCTCGAGGCGTACCTGACCAACGCCGTCCTGCGCGACCTCACCGTGATCGACACCCCGGGTCTCGGCTCGCTCGACCTCGCTTCGGTCAAGCGCACCGAACAGCTCCTAGGCGCCGCGCGGCAGCAGGAGGAAGAAGAGGAATCCGGCGACGGCGAGCTTGACGACACCTCGCGCAACGCGGTCGCCGGAGCCGAAGCCGTCCTCTACGTGGTCACCCAGGGCGTGCGCGCCGACGACCAGCAGGCCCTGGCCGCGTTCACCGCCGCCACCGCCAGCCGCGAGGCCGGACCGGTCAACGCGATCGCCGTCCTCAACAAGGCCGACACCATCACCCCCGAATCGGTGACCGGCAGCGACGGTGATGTGTGGAAGGCCGCCACCCTGCTCGCCGAGAAGCAGGCCGCCACTCTCAAGCCGCGCGTCGCCGACGTCATCCCGGTCATCGGCCTGCTCGCGGAGTCCGCCGAGTCCGGCGGCTTCACCTCCGCCGACGCCGACGCCCTGCGCGCGCTGTCCAAGCTCGACGACGCCACCTGGGAAACCATGCTGATGTCGGCGGACATCTTCACCACCTGGGACTGCGACGTCGCCGCGGGCACCCGGGTGAAGCTGCTGGAGAAGCTCGACCTCTACGGCATCCGCACCGCCGTCGACACCCTGCGCGCCGAGCCCGACCTCACCGCGGGCGCGCTGCGCCGCAAGCTCCTCGACGCCTCCGGCCTCGCCGGGCTGCGCAGCAGGCTCGACGCGGTGTTCCGCGCCCGGGCCGACGGCATCAAGGCCGCCGCCGCGCTCGCCTCCGTCACCGCCCTGGCCCACGCCTCCGGCGACCCGGGTGAGCGCCAACGCGTCCACGACGCGATCGAGGTGCTCCTCGCCAAGCCCGAGGCCCACCAGTTGCGCCTGCTCGAAGCCCTCACCCTGGTCACCTCGGGTGCCGTGTCGATGCCCGACGACCTCGCCGAAGAGGTGCTCCGGGTCGGCAGCAGCCCGGACGTTCCCGAGCAGCTGGGGATGAAGGGCAGGCCGCACAAGGAGCTGTCGGCCTACGCCCTGGAACGCGCGGGCTGGTGGCGGTCGTTCGCCTCCTTCGGCGCCACCCCGGCGCAGAGCCGGGTCGCCCACGTCGTGCACCGCGCGTACTTTCTTATCTGGCAGCAGCTCAAGGCCCAGGACACCGGCGGCGCCCATCCGGGCTGATCACCCCCTGGAGAAACGCCATGGCAGGCGACGCGAAGGTTCCGCCGGCGCGGCTCGCGATCCTGCGGCGGTCGCCGGACTCGAAGGGCGTGCTGTTCGACCTGCCGTCGGTGACCTCGGGGGCGGACGACGTGCTGCGCGCGAACGGCGTCCAAGACCGGTGCGCGGTCGAGTCCGGGTCGTTCTTCGAGACCGTCCCGGCGGGCGGCGACGCCTACATCCTGAAGAACATCATCCATGGCTGGGCCGACGACAAAGCCCTGGCGATCCTGCGCGACATCCGGGAAGCGATCGATCCGGCGGGGAAGCTGCTGCCGGTCGAGTTCGTCGTGCCGGAGGGCAACGGCCCCCATCCCGCGAAGCTGATCGACCCGGAGATGCTGGTGATCGTCGGCGGGCGGGAACGCACGGAGGGCGAGTTCCGGGAGTTCCTGGCCCGCGCGGGCTTCCGGCTCGACCGGGTGGTCGAGACGGCCTCCCCGCTGTGCGTGCTGGAATCGACTCCCGTCTGAGTGCGCTGCCTGTACTCTCCGGAACCGTGGCTTCCTGGTTCAAGGGCAAGAGCAAAGACGGCGGCAACGAGGACTCGACCATCCAGGTCGAAGCGCAGGTGATCGAGAACGCGGACGCCGCCGCGCCGGTGGAGCTGGTGGACGATTTCCGGGTCGAACCCGCACTGGTCAGCATCGCGCCGGAGCTCTACGACCAGGCGCTCGACGAGCGCCGCGCGCTGGTGACGATGTGCCTCTACGCGCACGACCGCGCCCGCAGTTCCGGTGTGGCCGAACGCATCGAGGAAGGGCTCGCCGCTGTCGGCGTCGAGGCGGTCCGGCCCGACGGCGCCAAGTTCGACCCGTCGGTGCACGAGGCGGGCGGCACCACGGGCACCGAGGACGAGGCGCTCGACGGCACGGTCGCCGAGACCGAGGTCGTGGGCTTCAGCGACCGCGGGCAGGTGCTGCGCCCGCCGATCGTGACCGTCTACACCAGCAAGGCGACCACCGCATGACCCAGCCGCAGCCGCTTTCGCTGCCCAAGCAGGTCGCGCTGACCAGGGAGAAGCTGCTCGCCCTGCTGCGCGAAGCCGAGCCGGAGTCCGCGCAGTGGGTCGAGGAGATCCGGTCTCGGCGCAAGAAGAAGCCGTCGGTCGTGGTCGTCGGCGAGACCAACCGCGGCAAGAGCTCGCTGGTCAACGCCCTGATCGAGACGCCCGGTCTGTCCCCTGTGGACGCCGATGTGGCCACCGCGACCTACCTGATCTTCGGCCACGCCGACGAGTGGGAAGCCCGGGCCTGCTACCCAGGCCAGCTCGCGCCGGTCCCGGTCGACCTCGGCAAGCTGATCAACTGGGTCTCCGCCGCGCACGACCTGCCCGACGGCGAGCTGCCGCCGCGCTACGTCGAGGTCGACGGACCCGTGCCGCTGCTGGAAAAGCTCGTCCTCGTCGACACCCCAGGCGTCGGCGGGCTCGACTCCGTGCACGGCGAACTGGCTATCGAGGCCGCCGCCTCGGCGACCGCGCTGCTCTTCGTCGTCGACGCCTCCGCCCCGTTCACCCTGGGCGAGCTGAACTTCCTCGCCAACATCGGCGAGCGGGTCGAGACGGTCGTCTTCGCGCTGTCCAAAGTGGACCAGTACCGCGGCTGGCGCCAAGTGCTCGAAGCCAACCAGGCGCTGCTGACCGCGCACGCGCCCCGGTTCGCAGGCGCGACCTTCCACCCGGTGTCGTCGCGGATGTTCGAGATGGCGGGCAAGGCGCCCAGCCCCGAGGCCGCCACGATGCTCAAGGAGAAGTCCGGTGTCGTCGAGCTGCAGCAGGCGCTGCAGACCCTCCTCGTCGGCCGGTCGGCGATGCTGTCGGAGGCGAACACGCTGCGCGCGCTGTCCTCCGCGCTCGGCGAGCTGAAGGTGAAGCTGGACAACGAACGCCGTGCCCTCACCACCGGCGAGGCCGAGGCCGAGACGCTGCGCGCCCGCAAGGAGGAGCTGACGTCGGAACGCCGCTCCTCGACCAAGGGCTGGCAGGTCAAGCTGCGCAGCGAGATCCAGCGCGCCCGGCTGGAGAACGCGCACGAGGTCAGCCGCCAGATGCGCGACCTGCAGTCGTGGTTCCGCCAGGCCATCGACACCGCCGACCGGGAGAAGCTCGCCGCGCTGCCCGGCCAGGTCGACGCCGCCATGCAGATGGTGTCCGGTCGGATCAGCCTGTCGGTCAGCACCCGGCTCAACCAGGTCGCCGACACCGTGCTCAGCGAGCTGTTCAGCCCCGACGAGCTCGAAGTCATCCGCTCGCAGTTCGCCCGTTCCGGTCAGTCCCAAGTGGTCCTGCGCGCCGCCGAGAAGCGGATGCCGACCGCGGAGGACAAGCTCCTTGTCTTCATGGGCATCTCCGGCGGCTTCGGCGCGGGCAAGATGGCGGTGCTGCCGATCGCGGGCGCCGTGGCCGCGCCGATCTTGTTGGTGCCCACCATCATCATCGGACTCGGTGCGGGCTGGTGGATCGCGCGCACGCGCAAGCATTCCGCCGATAAACAGCACATGAAGCTCTGGCTCAACGAGTCCATCGCCGATTCACGCTCCACGTTGGACCAGTTGGTGTCCGAACAACTCATCGACGCGGAGTCGCAGCTCTCGCTCGCGCTCGACGAGGCATTGGGCAAGCGGATCGCCGGAATCGAAGAACAACTCCGCGAGGTCGACAAGGCGTTACGACTTGACGTGAGCGAGCGCCAAAAGCTGGTGACCGTGGTAAACAAGCGCCTGACCGACGTAGTCGCCGGACGCGACCGCGCGGAGAAGCTCCTCGCGAGCATTCGCTCCGTGCGCGACAAGAGTTGACCCGATCAGCGGTACCGAAGTTCTTTGGTAACGCCGGGAACCGGACCGACGGGGCGTCAGTCATACCCAACACAAAGACGGACAATCCCGAAAGGGATTCAGTAAGGGGGTTCCACGTGTACGTGGACGAGACCGGCGCCGACGACACCACCGCCGACGACACGTCGAGCCAGGACGAGCTGACCGTCGAGGTCGGGGGCGAAGAGTACGAGGTCGAAGAGAACTACGACTACGACAAGGACGGGTCCAACGACACCGCCGTCGTGCAGACCGAGGACGGCTACATGGCGTTCACGGACACCGACGGCGACGGCACCGCGGACACGATGGTCCAGCTCGACGAGGAAGGCAACGTCACCGGCGCCGCCGAGTACGACGAGTCCTCCGGCGAGTGGACCGAAGCCGACCCCGACTCCGTCGAAGCGCCCTCGGGGGACGGCGCTGACGAGGGTGGCGCCTCCTCGAAGGACGACGACAAGGACGACAAGGGCACCGACGCCACGTCGACCTCGTCGAAGGACGACAACGCCGAGGACGACTCGAAGGACTCGAAGGGTTCCGGCGGCGAGGAGATCACCGTCGACACCAAGGACGGCGACCAGTCCGCGGGCAAGGCGGAGTACGACGCCGACGGCGACGGCACCAACGACACCGCGGTCGTCACCGACGAGGACGGCAACACCTACGCGTTCACCGACTCGGACGGCGACGGCGAAGCCGACCAGGCGATCGTGGTCGAGGCCGACGGCGACGTCACCATCTCCGAGCACACCGGCGAGGACGAGTGGACCACCGTCGAGACCGGTCACATCAACTCGGACGGCACCTACGAGTCCGAGGGCTCCGCGGAGAAGACCAGCGCCTCCGACTCCGCCTGGAACGGCTGATCAAGTAGCGCACGGTAAGCACAAGAGATCCCGGCACGCCACTGTGTGCCGGGATCTTTTCTTGATCGACACCTCTGACGTGGGAAGACTCACGTTTCAGCCCCCGGGTTCGCAGATCGGACAGGTGGATGTCCGATTTGTGACTACGCATCCGTGTACTGAATCGATTCCCTTATCGTTCCTGTGAGAGAACCGACAGGACAGGTCTCGGTTACCTGGCAGTCACTTCGCTAGCCTCAATGCATTCCTTCATGGCACGGACCCGCTCGATCCCGAGCGGGCGCGCAGCCATTCGATGAGGACGCCGTCGGTCCCTCCAGGACAGATGGCGTCCTGATCGGCATTTCGGCGTTCAGTCAGGAGACGAGGCGAGATGACGGCAGTGACAATCCCTGGCGTTGACCAGGCACCGACGACGCACCAGCGACTCCTGGCGTGGGTGCGCGAGGTGGCAGAGCTGACCGTTCCCGACCAGGTGGTCTGGGTCGATGGCTCCGAAGAGGAGTGGACCCGGCTTACGGACAAGCTGGTGGAGGCAGGCACCTTCACCCGCCTGGCGAAAAAACCGAACTCGTTCTACGCGGCCTCCGACCCCAACGACGTCGCGCGCGTCGAGGAGCGGACCTACATCTGCTCGCAGGATGAGGCCGACTGCGGTCCCACGAACAACTGGATGGACCCGGCCGAGATGAAGGCCGTGATGACCGAGCTCTACCGGGGCTCGATGCGCGGCCGCACGATGTACGTCATCCCGTTCTGCATGGGTCCGCTCGACGCGGAGAGCCCGATGCTCGGCGTCGAGATCACCGACTCCGAGTACGTGGCGGTGTCGATGCGGGTCATGACGAGGATGGGCGACAAGGCGCTCGAGAAGTTCGGCAACGACGCCGACTTCGTGCCCTGCCTGCACTCGGCCGGCCGGCCGCTCGAGCCCGGCGAGGCGGATGTGCCGTGGCCGTGCAACGAGACGAAGTACATCACGCAGTTCCCCGAGGAGCGCGCGATCTGGTCGTTCGGATCGGGTTACGGCGGTAACGCGCTGCTCGGCAAGAAGTGCTACTCGTTGCGAATCGCGTCGGTGATGGCGCGCGACGAGGGTTGGTTGGCCGAGCACATGCTGATC
>NZ_JBOHGC010000586.1:0-1202 GCF_050699995.1 Actinokineospora sp.
GCGTCGACTCCCGCGGCCGCGGCTGCTTGGACAACCGCCTGATCGGTCGGGTGCGGAAGCTGCTCCGCCGGTGCCGGTCCGGCCCGGAGAGCGGCGGCGACCACCTCGTGAACTGCTGGCGTGCCACTGTCCAACGACCATGTGGTGACGCCATCGGACACAAGTCGCAGCGCGATCCTGCCTTCGGTGAGCGTCCCCGTCTTGTCGAAGCACAGCATGTCCACCCGGCCGAGGGCCTCGATGGTGGACGGATTGCGGACCAGCGCGCCACGGGTGGAGAGCCGTCGTGACGCGGCGAGTTCCGCGACCGTCGCGACGAACGGCAGACCTTCCGGTACGGCGGCCACCGACAGGCCAACGGCCTGACCGAGCGCCTGCCCGAACGGCCGACCGCTCAGCACCTGCCCTACCAGCAGCAGCGCACCGGCCCCCACCGATGCCGGTACGATCACGCGGCCCAGTGCCTCCAGGCGGGCCGCCACCCCGCTCGGAACCGCCTTGCCCAGGTCCAGGCGGGCGGCCCGACTGCTCTCGGTCCGGACACCAGTCGCGACGACCACCGCAGTCGCGTCGCCTGCGGCAACGGTCGTGCCCGCGTACAGCATCGACGTCCGCTCCGCCACTGCCCGGGCCGGCGTCGCCGAAGGATTCTTTGCGACCAACTGGGATTCGCCGGTCAGACTCGACTCGTCGACCTCCAGGCCCCTGGTGTCCAGCAACCGACAGTCCGCCGGTACGGAATCGCCGGCCGCGAGGGTGATCACGTCGCCCGGAACCAACTCGCCGACGGTTGTCTCGTGCTCGACACCGTCGCGCCGCACCATGATGCGGTCGGCGGAGTCGCCCGACAGTTTGCGCAGCGAGCGGTCGGCCGCCACCCTCTCCGCGCCGCCGATCACGGCATTGACCCCGAGCACAGTGCCGATGAGCGCCGCGTCCAGGACCGAACCCACAGCGGCGGAGACCCCCGCACCCGCGCCGAGCACCGCCGTCAGCGGGTTGTCCAACTCTCGCGCCGCAGCGGTCGCGATGCCGCCCTCGGTCGAGTCTTCGTCCTTGTCCCGGGTGCTCAGCCGTCGGCTCGCAGTACGCTCCGACAGCCCGGCCGCGGATGTCTGCAGCCGCTCCAGGACCTCCTCCGGACCCATCGCATGCCAGCGAGTCGGGTCGGCGGGAATCGGTGGCACCCGACGGGACAGCGA
>NZ_JBOHGC010000587.1:0-6548 GCF_050699995.1 Actinokineospora sp.
GCCTCCTCGACGCTCCAGGCCGCGGCGAAGCCGGCCGGGTCGTCCTCGAAGGCGAGCCGGCGGCGCACCACCTCCACCCGGGTGTCCACGTCGCGTGCGGCCCGCACCTCCACGGCCAGCCCGAACCGGTCGAGCAGCTGCGGGCGCAGCTCGCCTTCCTCCGGGTTCATGGTCCCGACCAGCAGGAACGACGCCGCGTGCGAGACCGACACGCCCTCGCGCTCGACGTGGGCGCGGCCCATGGCGGCAGCGTCGAGCAGCAGGTCGACCAGGTGGTCGTGCAGCAGGTTGACCTCGTCGACGTAAAGGACACCGCGGTGCGCGGCGGCGAGCAGACCCGGCTGGTAGGCGCGGACGCCCTCGGTCAGCGCGCGCTCCAGGTCGAGGGAGCCGATGAGTCGGTCTTCGGTCGCGCCGACTGGCAGCTCGACCAGCCGCGCGGGCCGGGTGTCATCGTCCGCGTCGACATGCGGGCCGTCGGGGCAGTGCGGGTCGGGCCGCTCGGGGTCGCAGCTGAACCGGCAGCCCGCCACGACCGACGCCTCCGGCAGCAGGGCGGCCAGCGCGCGCACGATCGTCGACTTCGCGGTGCCCTTCTCGCCCCGGACCAGCACGCCGCCGATTCCGGGGTGCACCGAGTTGAGCAGGAGAGCGAGACGGAGATCGTCGTGTCCGACGACGGCGGAGAACGGGTAGCCGCTCATCGGCTCACGGGAAAGACAGAGATGGCTGGCAGCACGCCATGATCCTCACTCCGGGTCCGCGCCCGGGTCGGTCTTGGCAGGGGTGGAGTGTCCTGGCTCCCGGATCGCCGCGCCGCTCCGGCCTTCCCAGGGCGGGTGCCCCGGTGGCGCGCGGGGGAGTGGCGCTCCCCGGTGACAGTGGCGGGACCGCACCGGATTCGCACCGGTTTCCTCGCTCACCCTGCTTGGTCGGTCACATCGTCGCAGATGGGGATGCGGGGGCCAAGCCACGTGGCGTGGATCTCGACTACCCGTCGGTTAACGTCTTCGCTTGTGGTGACAGTGGTGGGCATCGGAGCGGACGGCTGGGCGGGGTTGACCGACCCGGCCCGCGACGCGTTGGCCAGGGCCGACGTGATCGTCGGCGGCGCGCGCCAGCTCGGGCTGCTGCCCGAGGAGGTCAAGGCCGAGCTGGTCGAGTGGCCCTCGCCGTTGCTGCCCGCGATCCCCGGCTTCCTCGACACCCACCGCGGCCGAGATGTCTGCGTGCTGGCCAGCGGCGACCCGGTGTTCTACGGGATCGGGACCACGCTGAGCCGGTTCACCGAGGTCCGCGTCCTGCCGCACCCGTCGTCGGCGTCGCTGGCGTGCGCGCGGCTGGGCTGGGCGCTGCAGGACGTGGAGATCGTCAGCGCGGTGGCCCGGCCGGTCGCCCGGCTGCACGCGGTGGTCCACCCGGGTGCACGTGTGCTGGTGCTCAGCGAGAACGCGTCGACTCCGGCCGCCGTCGCGTCCCTGCTGACCGCGCGGGGGTTCGGGGAGAGCGTCATGACCGTGTTGACCGACCTGGGTGGGCCGGGGGAGCGGGTCGACACCGGCATCGCCGACGGCTGGTCGGCCGAGGTGGGCGCGCTGAACGTCGTCGCCGTGGAGTGTGTGGCCGGTGCCGACGCCCGGCGGCTGCCGAGGTGCCCGGGCCTGCCTGACGACGTCTACGAGCACGACGGGCAGATCACCAAGCGGGAGATCCGCGCGGTCACCATCGCCGCGCTGGGCCCGGAGCCGGGGCAGCTGCTGTGGGACATCGGCGGCGGGTCGGGCAGCATCGGCATCGAGTGGATGCGCAGCCACCCGTTGTGCCGGGCCATCGCCGTCGAGCCGAACGAGGACCGCGCGGCGCGTATCTCCCGCAACGCGAGCAGGCTCGGCGTCCCCGACCTGCGGGTCGTGTCGGGCTTCGCGCCGGACGCGCTGGCCGATCTGCCCGAGCCGGACGCGGTGTTCGTCGGCGGCGGGGTGACGGTCGAAGGTGTGATCGCGGCGGGCTGGGCGGCGCTGAAGCCGGGCGGGCGGCTGGTGGTCAACGCGGTGACGTTGGAATCCGAGGCGCTCGTCACCCGGTGGCGGGCCGACCTCGGCGGTGAGCTGATCCGGCTGGCGGTCAGCCGGGCCGCGCCGCTGGGCGGGTTCACCGCCTGGCGGCCGACGTTGCCGGTCACACAGTGGACCGTGCAGAAGGAGGACACATGACCGTGCACTTCATCGGGGCCGGCCCGGGTGCGGCTGACCTGATCACCGTGCGCGGACAGCGGATCATCGCCGAGTCGCCGGTCTGCCTGTACGCGGGCGCGCTGGTGCCCGACGAACTGCTCGCCCTGTGCCCGCCGGGCGCGCGCAAGGTCGACACGGCGAACCTGACGCTTGACGAGATCATCGCCGAGATCACGGCCGCGCATGCTGAGGGCCATGACGTGGCCCGTCTGCACTCCGGCGACCCGTCGGTGTTCAGCGCGGTGGCCGAGCAGGCCCGCCGACTCGACGCGGTCGGGATCCCGTACGACATCACCCCCGGCGTCCCCGCCTTCGCCGCCGCGGCGGCGTCGCTGCGCACGGAGCTGACTGTGCCCGGGGTCGGCCAGACCGTCGTGCTGACCCGCACGTCGGCCCGCGCCACCCCGATGCCGCAAGGAGAGGACCTCGACACCCTGGGCCGCGGCCAGGCGACGATGGTGCTGCACCTTGCGGTGCAACGGATCGACGAGGTCGTGGCGGAACTGGTGCCGAACTACGGTCCACTGTGTCCGGTCGCGGTCGTGGCCTACGCGTCCCGCGCGGACGAGGTGATTCTGCGCGGCACGCTGTCCGACATCGCCGTCCGGGTGAAGGAAGCGGGGATCAAGCGCACGGCGGTGATCATCGTGGGCAAGGTGCTGGCGGCGGAGGGCTTCTGCGACAGCCACCTGTACTCGGCCGCCCGCGACCGTCAGTGAGCGCGGCCCACGATCGTTCCCGCCCGGTCGATCGCCACCACATCCACCGCCACCTCCGCGCCCCGCAACACTTCCAGGGCGGTGCGGCGGGCGCCTGCCGCAACGGCGTCTCCCAGTGGGATTCCCTTGGCCTGGGACAAGGTGAGGGCTTCGAGCGCGGTGTTGGCACCGAGGATGCGGTCGGCCAGTTCGCTGTCCCCGCCCGCCTCCACCGCCGCGCGGGCCAGTGCGGCGAGGTTGACCTGCGAGCGGGCCGAGTGCAGGTCGAGGTGTCCGTCCGCCAGTTTCGACAGCTTCGCGAAGCCGCCCGCGATCGTCAGCTTCGGCACCGGGTGGCGCCGCAGGTACTTCAGCACCGCGCCGGCGAAGTCGCCCATGTCGAGCAGGGCGTCCTCGGGCAGGCCGTAGAGGTCCATGACCGTGCGCTCCGAGGTGGAACCGGTGCACCCGGCCACATGCTGATACCCAGCCGCGCGGGCGACGTCGATGCCGCGGCGGATGCTGTCGATCCACGCCGAGCACGAATACGGGACGACGACACCTGTGGTGCCCAGGATGGACAGGCCGCCAAGGATCCCCAGCCGCGGGTTCCACGTCTTGCGCGCCAGTTCCTCGCCCCGGTCCACCGAGATCTCGACCACGACATCACCGGTCCCGCCATGCAGCGCCGCCACGACGGCGACGTGGTCGCGCATCAGCGTGCGTGGCACCGGGTTGATCGCGGGCTCACCGACGGCCAGCGGCAGACCGGCCTTGGTGACCGTGCCGACGCCCGGCCCGGCGACGAACGTCACTCCACTACCCGCCGGCCCATGCCGCACGGTCGAGCGGATCAGAGCCCCGTGTGTGACGTCCGGGTCGTCGCCCGCGTCCTTGACCACGCCTGCCATTGCGCTGCCCGGATCGAGGTCCTCCACGGCCAGGGCGAACGCCGGCGTCTGTCCTTTGGGGAGGGTGATGGTGACCGGGTCGGGAAACTCGCCGGTGAGCAGCGCGGTG
Organism: Actinokineospora sp.; assembly: GCF_050699995.1. Classification (GTDB taxonomy): domain Bacteria; phylum Actinomycetota; class Actinomycetes; order Mycobacteriales; family Pseudonocardiaceae; genus Actinokineospora. Next base: position 3,953 of record NZ_JBOHGC010000587.1, read on the forward strand.
TAGGCGGCCGTCGTCGCCGCCGTGGCGCACGCGCCCGTCGTCCAGCCGTAGCGCAGCCCTTCCGGCGTGCGCCGTTCCTCGGTCATGCCACCAGGGTGCCTGGTCGGCTCGGCCCGATGCCACCGGGGGTGGCGTGGTGAAGGTCCTGATCCTGGGCGGCACAGGGGAGGCACGGTCCCTGGCCGCCGCGCTGGTCGAGCGCACGGACACGGAGGTCGTGTCGTCGCTGGCCGGGCGGGTCCGGAACCCGAAGCTGCCGGTCGGTGACGTGCGGGTCGGCGGATTCGGCGGACCGGACGGGCTCGCGGACTGGTTGACAGCCGAGCGCGTCGACGCCGTGGTCGACGCCACGCACCCGTTCGCGCGGCGGATCAGTGCCTCCGCCGCCGAGGCCGCCAAGCGCGCGGGCACTCCGCTGGTGATGCTGCGTCGTCCTGGGTGGTCGGCCCGGCCCGGCGACGACTGGCACTGGGTGGACGACCTGCCGGAAGCGGCGCGGCGGCTGGGCGAGTTCGGCGACCGGGTGTTCCTCACCACCGGCCGCCAGGGCCTCGCCGAGTTCGCCGACTGCCCAGGCTGGTTCCTGGTTCGCTGCGTGGACGCACCGGAACCGCCCACCCCCGCCGAGATGCGCCTGCTGCTCGACCGCGGCCCCTACACCGTCGACGGCGAACGCGCCCTGATGACCGAACACCGCATCGACGTCCTCGTCACCAAGGACAGCGGCGGCGCCCTCACCGTCGCCAAGCTCGACGCCGCCCGCGACCTCGGCCTCCCGGTCGTGATCGTGCGCAGGCCGCCGACCCCCGACGTCGAGCAGGTGTCGACGGTCGAGGACGCCGTGGCGTGGCTGGACCGGTCAGGATGAGGACTGGATCAGCAACTCGATCCCGTCGAGCGTACGGGCCAGCCCGAACTCGAACCCGTCGGTGTCGAACGCGCCCGCCGCGGCGACCTTCGTCATCGCCGGGAACTTCGCCACGGTGACGTAGGCGTTGAGCACCGGCTCACGCTCGGCCAACCACTCCACCTCGGTCAGCCCGCTGCGCGCCGACGCCTTCTGCGCGTCGACCGACACGAACGCGAGCCCACGCACATAGCTGTCCAGCAGCAGGTACACGCCGAGCATGTCGTTGGGCCCGAGGCCCGCGGACTCCGCCACGGCGAGCAGCGCGTCCATCCGCGCCGTCTCGTTGGGCCCGGGCAACTCGTGCGCGAGCGGCGCCATCAGCAGCCACGGGTGGCGGTGGTAGGCCGCCCACAGTTCCCGTGCGTACCCCTCGAACGCGACCCGCCAGCCCGCCGCCGGGTCCGGCACCGGCAACTCGCCCGACACCTGGTCGCGCATCGCGGCGACCAGATCGGCCTTGCCGGGGACATAGGTGTAGAGCGACATCGTGCCCACGCCGAGCTTCTCCGCGACCCGGCGCATCGACAGATCGGCCAGCCCGTCGCGGTCGGCGAGCTCGATGCCCGCGGCCACGACCGCGTCCACGGTCAGGTCGGGCCTGCGGCCCCGGCCGGTGTCCCCGGGTGAGCGCCAGAGCAGCGCCATCGTCCTCGCCGGTTCTCTTCGCTCAACTTTGTCCGCCACGTGCGTAACGCCTTCCGTATGCTGTACGATACGGTGTACGAAAGCAGATCGTACGCTGTACCGCCAGTCTAGGAGAGCGCATGCGAATCAACCGTTTCACCGTGGCCGTCACCGTCGACGACGTGGTCGCGGGGACGGAGTTCCACGTCCGGCACTTCGGGTTCCGGGCGATCGTGGCCGAGGACTTCATCGCGAAGCTCCTGCACGACGACCCGGCCTACGAGCTGTGCCTGATCAAGACCGGCACCTTCGGCGAAGGCCCGCACGCCGCGGGCGTCGTCCTGGCGCTGGAGGTCGAGGACATCGAGGCCGAGGTCGCCCGCCTCGAAGCCGAGGGCGTCACGATCACCGTCCCGATCCAGGACGAGGAGTGGGGCGAGCGCCTGTGCCAGGTCACCGACCCCAATGGGCTCACCGTGCAGCTCGTGCAGTGGGTGGGCGAACGCCCGGCGTAATGCGCGACCGACCACCGACGAAGGGACAATCACCACCCATGGGGATGATCGCGGCTGACGCCGCAACCCGCCTCGCCCGGTGCGCGGCGGTTTTCGAACCGGGCGAACCCGCCCGGACCGGGTTCGTGGCCTTCCACGGCGACCTGCCCGACGGGGTCGGCGCGCCGGGTGAGCTGGAGATCGCCGAGCCGCAAGGCGAGACGGTGACGGTGCCCGTCGTGCGGCTTTCCGTCGCCGACGCCGTGCCGGTGCTCACCCGCGCCCGGCGCGGATCCGACGCCCACCCGGCGGCCGCGTTCTGGGGCGCGGCCGTCCTGGTGGGCCTGCAGCTGGTGGCCCGCGGGCGGATCATGCCCGGTGTCACCGAGAACGGCTTCGACGCCTGGCGGGCGGGCCCGCTCGACCCCGCCGACACGGAACGCATCCGCGAACTGGCCACCGCCATGCCTGCTGCCGCCCGCGCGATCCCCGTCCCCGGGCGCACCCCGCTGGAGCTGCCCGACGCGCACACCCTGGTGCGAGGGTTCGTCGACGCGGTGGCCGACGG
>NZ_JBOHGC010000588.1:0-17165 GCF_050699995.1 Actinokineospora sp.
CGTCACCGGTGAGGAGGATGCGCGCGCGGGCCTTTTCGCGACGCGGGTCGGGCAGCGGGATCGCCGACAGCAGCGCCTGGGTGTAGGGGTGGCCGGGCTTCTCGTAGATCGCCTTGCGGTCGCCCTCCTCGACGATCTTGCCCAGGTACATCACGGCGACGCGGTCGGAGATGTGACGCACCACAGAGAGGTCGTGGGCGATGAACACCAGGGTGATCCCGAGCTCGCGCTGCAGCTCGCGCAGCAGGTTGAGGATCTGAGCCTGGATCGACACGTCGAGGGCCGACACCGGTTCGTCGAGCACCAGCAGGTCGGGCTCCAGGGCCAGGGCGCGAGCGACGCCGATGCGCTGGCGCTGGCCGCCGGAGAACTCGTGCGGGTACCGGTTGTAGTGCTCCGGGCTCAAACCCACCAGTGCCAACAAGTCCTGCACGGCCCGCTTGGTGCCGTGTTCGGTCTTGACGTTCTGCAGCTTGAACGGCGCCCCGACGATCGTGCCGACCGTGTGCCGCGGGTTCAGCGACGAGTACGGGTCCTGGAAGATCATCTGGATGTCGCGGCGCAGCGGGCGCATCTTGCCTACTGACAGGTGCGAGATGTCCCTGCCGTCGAAGACGATCTTGCCCGCGGTCGGCTCCAGCAGCCTGGTCAGCAGCCTGCCGGTCGTCGTCTTGCCGCAGCCGGACTCGCCGACCAGCGAGAGCGTCTCGCCCTTCTTCACGTCGAAAGTCAGTCCGTCGACCGCCTGCACGGCGCCGACCTGGCGCTGAAGCAGGCCCTTGCGGATCGGGAAGTGCTTCGTCAGTCCGTCGACGGACAGCAGCGCCTCGCCGGTCCGCTTCGCCTCGGCGGGCTGGGTTTCGGTCTGTGCGCTCACGGCGTCCCCGTTTTCGATACTCACAGCTTCGGCCTGATCTCGGTGTCCCAGATGCGGACCCGGTTCTCGGCGGAAAGGTGGCAGGCGATGTGGTGGTCGCCGCCGATGTCACGGAACTCGGGCCGCTCGGTCATGCTGAGATCGCCGTTGAGGTTGGCGTAGGCGCAGCGCGGGTTGAACGGGCAGCCGTCGGGCACGTTGATCAAACTCGGCGGGGTGCCCGGGATCGGCTGCAGCCGCTCGGTGCGGTCCCGGTCGAGCCGAGGCATCGAACCGAGCAGACCCCAGGTGTACGGGTGCTGCGGCGAGTTGAAGATCTCCTCGGCGGTGCTGTACTCCACGGCCCGGCCCGCGTACATCACCATGATGTCGTCGGCCAACTCGGCGACCACGCCGAGGTCGTGGGTGATGATGACGACCGCTGAGTTGAACTCCTGCTGCAGATCCCGGATCAGGTCGAGGATCTGCGCCTGCACCGTCACGTCCAGGGCGGTCGTCGGCTCGTCGGCGATCAGCAGCTCCGGGTCGCACGACAGCGCCATCGCGATCATGGCGCGCTGCCGCATGCCGCCGGAGAACTGGTGCGGGTAGTCGTCGACCCGGCCCTTCGGGTTGGGGATGCCGACCCGGTCGAGCATGTCGATCGCGTGCTTGCGGGCCACCGCCTTGGTGACCTTGTTGTGCACCCGGTAGGCCTCGATGATCTGGTTGCCCACCGTGTAATAAGGGTGCATCGCCGACAGCGGATCCTGGAAGATCATCGCCATCCGCCTGCCCCGCAGCGCGCGCACCTTCTCAGCGCTCATGCCGACGAGATTCTCGCCGTCGAGCAGGATCTCACCGGTGATGTTGGCCGTGCCCGCCTTGTGCAGACCCATGACCGACAGGCTGGTCACGCTCTTGCCGGAACCGGACTCGCCCACGATCCCCAGTGTCTTGCCGCGCGCGACGCTGAACGACAGGTCGTCGACCGACTTGACGACACCGTCGTCGGTGGGGAAGTGCACCCGCAGGCCGCGCACCTCGAGGAACGCGTCCGGGTTCGTCGACGGCTCAGGCCGGATCACGGCGCCGCCATCGAGGCTGTCTTCGGAAAACTCGGTCACTTGGTGCGCACCCTCGGGTCGACGACGGCGTAAAGGAGGTCCACGACCAGGCTGGCGACCACGATGAAGAACGCCGCCAACATCGTGACACCCATGACCTTGGGCAGGTCGTAGTTGGTGATGCCCTCGATGGCGTACTTGCCCAGGCCCTGCAGCGAGAACGCACTCTCGGTCAGGACGGCGCCGCCGAGCAGCAGACCGACGTCGAGACCGAAGATCGTGAGGATCGGGGTGAGCGCGCCGCGCAGTCCGTGTTTGACCACCACGGTGCGTTCGGGCAGACCTTTCGCCCGCGCGGTGCGGATGAAGTCCTCATTCATCGTGTCGAGCATGCCCGCGCGAGTCTGGCGCGCGTACTGGGCGGAGAACAGGAACGCGAGCGTGATCCAGGGCAGGAGCAGGTTGTAAGCCCACTCCCCCGGATTCTCCAGGAACGGTGTGTACGCGCCTCCTGGTGCTGCCCAGCCCAGTGAATAACTGAAGAACGACAGCGAGATCAGCCCGGTGAAGAAGATGGGGAGCGACACACCGGCCAGGGCGACGCCCATGGCCGCGCGGTCGAAGAAGGTGCCGCGGCGCAGCGCGGAGAGCGTGCCCACCGCGACCCCGCCGACCAGCCACAGCGTCGCCGCGCCCACGGCCAGCGACATTGTCACCGGCGCCCGGTCGAGCAGCTCCGGCCAGACCGGTTGCTTGGTGCGGAAGGAATAACCGAGGCACGGCGCGGGGCAGTGCTCCACACCGGCGCCGTAGTCGAAGTCGGCGCCGACGACGACGCCCTTGACCCAGTTGCCGTACTGCACGACCACCGGGTCGTAGAAGCCGAGCTTCTCCGCGGTGATCTTGACGGTTTCGGCGGTCGCGGCCCGGCCCACGTAGCGGGTGGCCAGGGTCTCCGGTGTGCCGCCGACGAGCCTGGGCATGACGAAGAAGATCGAGAACGTCACCGCGCTCACGATGAAGAGGAGAACGACCGCTGCGAAGAGCCGCCGGAGGATGTATGTGATCACCGTGGCCGGCACCGGTGGCAGGCCCGGGGGTCACCCAGACCTGCCACCTGCTGCCTTCACCTGCCTATCGTGGATTTACCGAGGGGACGTGGTGGTTATTCGAGACCCATGGCGAGGTAGTCGTACATGCCGTAGGCGTCGGAGACGAACACGTTGGTCAGTCCCTTGCCACGCAGGATCAAGCTCTTGCTGTGGACACCCGGGAGGATGACCGCTTCCTCCATGACGCGCTTGTCGATCGCGCCCCACATCTTCTCGCGCTTGGCCGTGTCGGTCTCGCCGATGGCCTCGTCGAGCATCTTGTCGACCTCGGGGATGCGCACGGAGGTGTTGGACGAACCACCGGTCTCACGGATCACGCGGCTGTCGACGATCTGCGACAGGAAGCCGAAGCCGTCGTTCCAGTCGGCGCCCCAACCGTTGAGCGCGAGGCCGAGCTTGTTGGCCACGACGTACGGCGGGTTGCCCGCGAACTGCGAGAAGTAGTCACCCTGCGGGAACGGGCGCAGCGTCAGCTTGATGCCGACCCGGGCCAGCGCCTGCTGCATGGACTCCGCGGCGGCCTTCTCCTTCGGCCGCTCGGAGCGGTAGGCGATGTTGGTCTCGAAGCCGTTCGGCTGACCGCAGGCCGTCAGGGCCTCCTTGGCCTTGGCCACGTCACCCTTGTTGTCCGGACCCGCCGGGTAGAGGTCGAACTTCTCGGCGCCGGGGATCTGCGACGGCATCAGCGTGCTCGCGATTTCGCCACCGGAGAACGAGCCGCCGTACGCGGTCTGGTAACCGGTGCGGTCCACGGCGTACAGGACGGCCTTGCGGCATTCCTTGTTGTCCAGCGGAGCGACGGTCGGGTTGACCGAGGTGTACCAGAGACGCGCGATCGTCGGGTTGTCCGCGTTCGCCTTGATCGCCGGGTCGCTGAGGACGCGGCTCAGGGACGCGGGCTGCACGCCCGTGCCCGTGATGTCGATGTGGATGTCGCCCGAGATGACCCGGTTGTCGATGTCGTCGGCGTTGACGTTCATCGTGACCTCGTAGCCGTCCGGCAGCGCCTTGCGGTTCGGGTCGGACTCCGGCTTCCACTCCGCGTTGCGAACGAGGTTGAACTGCTTGTCGATCTCGTTCTTGTCGAACTTGTACGGGCCCGTGGAGATCACGTGCTCGCGGTACTTCGCGCCGGTGTCCTTGGCCTCGGGGACCGGAACGGTCTGCGGCAGGTGCGCGAAGTAGTCGAAGCCACCGAAGGCCTGCTTCAAGTGGAAGACGATGGTGCGGTCATCCGGCGTCTCGATCGCCGAATTGGTGTCCATGTCCTTGGTCTTGTACGGGCCCTTGTAGCCCTCGGGCAGGTTGAGGTAGCCCTCGAAGTACGCGGGACCGTTGGGGAAGGTCTCCTTGTCCGTCGACCGCAGCACCGCGTGCTTGACATCCTTCGAGGTGACGGGGGTGCCGTCCTCGTACTTGATGCCCTCACGCAGCTTGTAGGTCCAGGTCTTGCCGCCTTCGCTGGGCGTGCCCAGGCTCTCGGCGAGGTCCGGGACCAGCTCGTTGCTCGCGCCGCCGGGGGCGGGCTTGAACATCAGCAGCGAACGGCCGTAGAGCCGCAGGAAGTTCCAGGAGTAGCCATAGTAGGTCTCACCCGGGTCCAGGGAGTCCCACGTGCCCGCGTTGGCGATCTTGACGATCCCCCCCTTCTTGTCCGAAGGGTTGAACGTTTCCGTCAACGCCGCATTGAAGGCGGGGGTTTTGGTGCCACCGCCGCCGCCATTCTTGCCATCGGTGCCGTTGCCACCACAGGCCGAGAGGCCCATGACGACAACCGCGCCCGCGGCCACCGCGGTAACCAAGCGCTTGTTGTTCATCTTGCGGTTGCACCCTTTCTTTCCCGGAGCAATGGGATTACCGGAACCAATCACCTATCGAGCCCGCGGATCGAGGGCGTCACGCAGCCCGTCTCCGAACAGGTTGAAGGCCAGCACGGTCACGAAGATCGCCAGACCGGGCCAGAGCATGAAGTGCGGCATCGTGTAGTAGCGCGATGCCTCCGAAAGCATGCCGCCCCAGGTCGCGGTCGGCGCGTTGATGCCGACCCCGAGGAAGGACAGTGCCGATTCGAAGAGGATGTTGGTCGGGATCAGCAGCGTGGCGTACACGAGGATCGGGGCGACCAGGTTGGGCAGCAGTTCCCGGAACAGGATGTACGGGCCGCGCGCGCCGAGGCTCCGGGCCGCGTCGACGAACTCGCGTTCGCGCAGCGACAGGGTCTGACCGCGGACGATGCGCCCGATGTAGGGCCAGTTGAAGAACCCGATGATGAAGGTCAGCATGCCGATGCGGACCGTCTCCGAGCCGAGGCCGAAGATCGTGTCCGGCATGACGCCGACCAGCGCCATCGCGAAGACCAGCAGCGGGAACGCCAGGAAGACGTCCATCGCGCGGCTGATGATGGTGTCGACCCAGCCGCCGAAGAACCCGGCGATCACGCCCATCACGGTGCCGATCAAGACCGACAGCACGGTGGCGAGGAACGCGATCAGCAGCGAGATCCAGGAGCCCGCGAAGATGCGGGCCAGCAGGTCACGGCCGTTGACCGGCTCGATGCCGAGCGGGTGGTCCAGGCTCATCCCGCCGAAGGCGCCCTTGGGGGCGAGCGTGCCGCCCTCGGTGTCGATCAGGTCCTGGTGGAACTCGTTGGGACCGATCACGTTGAAGAAGCGGTCCAAGACCAGCGCGGCGACAGCGGCGATGATCAACAGGATGATCACGCCCGCGCCCGCGATGGCGACCTTGTCGCGCTTGAGGCGCAGCCACGCGATCTGGCTCAGCGACCGGCCCTGGATCGCCTTCTTGCTCATCCCGGTGAGGGTGACCTCCGGCGGCGCCGCAGCGGTCGACTCGGTCACTTCGAGCGGCGGCGTCATCCGACGAACCGCCCGTGCCGAGGCGACTGCGCGACGAGCCGAGGCGTGTACGCCTGTCGGCCAAGTCGCGCGGATCGCTGGTAAGCCATCACGCACTCCTCGTATTCAGCTCAAAACTGTGCACGGGATCTCACCGTGTGGTCGCCGACCATAGCCGCTCATAACTACATCCCTCAGCTACGGCAGGTCACGATCCGGCCAACTGGTATACGGAGAATCACCGTTACGCAACGGATTGCCTACGATGCGTGAGGTTTCTAGATCGTTCGTCCGTTCAGCGGACACCCGACTGCGTCAAATGGTCAGGAACGGACACGCACGCAAGCGCGCGCCCGTGTGTCGTCGACGGTGAACCACCCGGACTCGAAAGCCTGCCAGCGCACCAGTTCAGCGCGACTCGACTCGCCGTCACGGGCCACCGAGCGCTGCAGGCGGGTCGCGAAATCGCCGAACTCGACCCAGATCAACCGGGAGAGCCGGGGGTGCGCGGAGCGCCTGCCGGAGGACACACCTTCGACGATGAGCACCTCAGGCACACCGACGGTGATCCACGCCCCCGGAGAGGGCGCCCCACCAGGCCATTCAGTGCGCTGGTAGGCGCCGGGAACACCGTTTTCAAGCGGATTCAGCACACCTTCGACGAGCCGGGGCCACCACGCGACCGGGTCGTCCCAGGTGGCGAAGTGGTCGGTCGGCACCACGGCCGTGGCCACGCTGCGTGTTCGCAGGTCGTCGGCCAGCCGGGCCGCGAGGGTGGACTTGCCCGCACCCGTCGGACCGTCCACGGCGACCAGCCGGACAGCGCCCAGACGGGCGGGCGCGGCCAGGATGTCGCCTGCGAGGCTCACACCGTGCGGCGGCCGGACATCGCGCGACCCAGGGTCAGCTCATCGGCGAACTCCAGGTCGCCGCCCATCGGCAGCCCCGACGCCAACCGGGTGACGGTCAAGCCGGGGAAGTCGCGCAGCATCCGGATGAGATAGGTGGCGGTCGCTTCGCCCTCGGTGTTCGGGTCCATCGCCAGGATCACCTCGGTGATCTCCTCCGACCCGATCCGGGTGAGCAGCTGGCGGATGCGCAGCTGCTCCGGGCCGACGCCGGACAACGGGTCGAGAGCGCCGCCGAGGACGTGGTAGCGGCCCTTGAACTCACGGGTCCGCTCGATGGCGAGGACGTCCTTGGGCTCCTCGACCACACACACCGCCGACGGGTCGCGGCGGGCGTCGGAACAGATTCGGCACGTCGTCTCAGCCGAGACGTTGCCGCAGACGTCGCAGAACACGACGCCCTCCTTCACCTTCTGCAGGACCTCCTGCAGCCGGGTGACGTCGGCGGGTTCGGCGCCGAGCAGGTGGAAGGCGATGCGCTGCGCGCTCTTGGGCCCGACCCCCGGCAGCCTGCCGAGCTCGTCGATCAGATCCTGGACCGGGCCCTCGTACATAGTGCGCTCACATACCCGGCAGGCCGAGCCCGCCGCCCAGTCCGCCCGCGAGTGGGCCCATCTTGGTCTCCGCCAGCTTCTGCGCCTGGGCGCCCGCGTCGCGCACGGCGGCGACGATCAGGTCGGCCAGCGTCTCGGTGTCGTCCGGGTCGACCACCTTCGGGTCGATCTCCAGCGCCTTCAGCTCGCCCGCGCCGGACACCGTCGCGGTGACCAGGCCGCCGCCCGCGGAGCCCTGGACCTCGGCTTCGGCAAGCTCCTGCTGCGCGTTGAGCAGCTGTTCCTGCATCTTCTGTGCCTGCTGCATGATCGCCTGCATGTCGGGCGCACCGCCACCGGGAAACACCGCGGCCCCTCTCGTCCGGGAACGACCCGACGGTCTACGTCGGTGTCGCCACCAGCTTAGAGGGCACCCACCTGTGGCATCGTGGGCGCGGTGCTGAGACGACACACGGCCGCGCTCGCCGCCGCCTGCGCCCTCGCCGCGGCGATGTCCGCCTGCGGCGGCCCGCAGGCCAAGCCGGTCGGCCAGACGCTCGGGGCCACGACCTCGACCTCCCCGTCGACCACGCCTTCGACGGTGCCCCCCACGGCGTCGGCCACGTCGGACGGGCCCGTGACCACCACGCCGACGACCTCGTCGAGCGCGGCCCCGGCGCCGACCACGACGAAAGCGGTGCCCGCGACCGGGCGTGTCGTGGTGATCGACCCCGGCCACAACGGCGGCAACGCAACACACACCGCCGAGATCAACCGGCAGGTCCCGGCCGGGCGCGGGCGGACCAAGCCGTGCAACACCACCGGGACGGCCACCCAGACCGGCTACCCGGAGCACGCCTTCGCCTGGGACCTCGCGGTCCGGCTGCGCGAGATCCTCACCGCGCGCGGGGTCAGAGTCATCATGACCAGGGCCGACAACGCGGGCGTCGGACCCTGCGTCGACCGGCGCGCCGCCATCGGCAACGAGTCGGGCGCGGCGGCCGTGGTGTCGCTGCACGCCGACGGCTCGACCGCGGCCGGAGCCCACGGCTTCCACCTGGCGTACTCGTCGCCGCCGCTCAACGCCGCGCAGGGCGAGCCGTCGCTGCGGCTGGCCAAGGCGGTGCGCGACAAGCTGGTGGCCGCGGGTTTCCCGACGTCGAACTACGCGGGCAAGGAAGGACTGTCCGCCCGCGACGACCTCGCCGGGCTGAACCTGACCGAGCGGCCGACCGTGCTGGTCGAGTGCGGCAACATGCGTGACGCCGCCGAGGCCGCGACGCTGTCGAGCCCGGCGGGCAGGCAGCGTTACGCCGAAGGGATTGCCAACGGGATCCTCGGATTCCTTGGATGACCTGTGTTGTGACAGGGTGGAGATCATGTCGGGGATGCGGGTGCTCGATGTCGACGAGCGCGAACGGTTGCTGATCTCGGTGACCGAAGGCGACCAGGCACGCCTGGTCGAGATTGATGCCAAAGGCGTGCGCCGGAATCTGGCGACGGTGACCGACCTGCGCGCCGCGAAGTACCTCCCTGGCGACCGCAAAATCGTTGTGGAGCACGGGAAACCGGCGCGGCTGTCGCTGCTGCGAGTCGGCGGGGACATCGCCCCGCTGCTCGGCTCGACCGACTACGACACCGAACTGCTCGGCGTGCTCCCCGGCCGCATCGTCTACCGGGCCAACCGGCGGCACCGGCTGCTGTTCACCGTGGTCATCCGCAACGTGCTGGTCGGCGAGGAACAGGCCGTCTACGACCGCGGCGGCGCCGTCGAGGAGGCCGCGGTCAGCCCGAACAGCCGCTACATCGCGATTCGGCTGCCCCGCAAGCTGTTGCTGGTCGACACGATGCCGGTCACCGAGGACGACCACGTCCGGCTCATCTCCCCCGAACCCGCCGGTGCGGGCAGGCGGAACCTGCGCTGGCTCCCCGACTCGACGCGCCTGGTCGCCACGGACTACCAGGGCGAAGAGGCGCGGATCGTGCGGTACAAGGTCGGCGCGGAGGAGTGGGAGCCGCTGGTCCCGTCGCTGCCCGCAGGCTCCCAGGCCAGGCTGGCCCCGGACGGCAGGCGCATCGCGGTGGTGGATGGCCCGCGGATCTCGTTCCACCAGACCGAGAACGGCCGATTTCTCCGCTCCGCCGACCTGCCCACCCCGGTGCGCCCGGACGGTGTCGTCTGGTCCCCCTCATCCCGCACGGTCGCCGTGACAACGGAATCCGGCGACGCCGCCCTCGTCGCCGCCGACTCCGCCCGCATCCGCCCCATCACCCCTTGACCCCTCCGGGTTAGTTGGTTGGGGGTGTACCGATTTGGTCGACGATGGCGGTTCTCACTGAGGTGAAGCCGATGACGGTGCCGGGGTGCCCGATGGGAGGGCGCACGTTCACGACTTCAGCGGTTTGGCGCCGAGTTTCTCGGCGAGCAGCCTGAGCATGGCCTCTTCCGGGTCCTGCCGGGAGCCTTCCGCGCCGGGTTCCGGGGCGTGGGCGGCCTGCGCCATCAGCTCTTCTTCGTCTTCCGGCTCCGGCGGGAGGTCCGGCTCCGGCGGCGGAGGCGGCGCGTCCTCGGCGGGCGGGCGGTTGTTGATCACCCGGCTGGGCGGCTCGTATGTGCGCTGCGGCGCCTGCGTCGGCGGGCGGGCCGGGGCCGCGCTTGTCGGGGTACTGCCCGGCTCCGCGTGGACACACCGGACCTGCCAGCTGCCACCGAGGACGGCGTTGAGCGCCTGCGCGATCGCCTCGACGTTGCGCGGTTCGCCGAGCCTGCGCGCCAAGGGAGCGGCGGTGTGCGCGATGACGACCGTGGTGCCCTCGACGGACTGCACAGTCGCGTTGGTGAGCATGGCTTCGGTGCTGCGGCTGGCTTTGCGCACCGCGCCGAGCAGTTCGGACCACACGCGGCGGATGGCGGTGGCGTCCAAGGCCCCCGGCGCCGACGGGGTGGGCGCGGCGGGCGCGCTCTGCGGAGCGGCCCCGTTCGCGGGGGTGCTCGGCGTCGGCCAGTCCGAAGCGGGTGCGCCCGCCGCGGCGGCGGGCGGCCGGGCGGGCGCATTTGCCGGAGCGCTCAGGTCGGTGGCGGCCGCCGGGGTGCCTGCATGAGCATGCGGTGCGCCTGCTTCGGGCGCGGCCGGACTCGCGGCGGCTGGGCTCGCGGTGGTTCGGCTGGGTGCGGCGACCGGGGTCGCGACGGTTCGGGTGGGTGCGGGCTGTTCTGCCTGGCGCTGCGAGGGGCGAGTGATCACCGGCCGGGACGGGGCATCTGCGGCGGGCGCGGCGGCAGCGGGCGCGGCGCCACCCGCCGTGACGCGCCTTTCCATCTGCTCCAACCGTTGCAGCACCGCGGAGTCCGCGGCCGCGTCCGCCGACACCGCGCCGGGAAGCAGCATCCGCGCGCACAGCAGTTCCAGCAGCAGCCGAGGCGCCGTGGCGCCGCGCATGTCGATGAGTCCTGTGTGGACGATCTCGGCGTAGCGCGTCAGGGTGCCGGGGCCGATGCGCTCGGCCTGGCCGACCATCCGGTCGATCTCGTCGGCGGGTGCGCTGACCAGCCCGCGGGTACCCGCGTCCGGCACGGCCCGCAGCAGCACCAGGTCGCGCAGTCGGTCGAGCAGGTCGGACGCGAAACGCCGGGGGTCGTGGCCCGCTTCGACCAACCGGTCGACCGTGCCGTAGGCGGCGGCGGCGTCGCCCGCGCTGAGGCCGTCGACCATGTCGTCGATCAGGGCCACGTCGGTGACGCCGAGCAGGGCTACCGCGCGCTCGTAGGTGACGCCTTCGGGGCCCGCGCCCGCGAGCAGCTGGTCGAGCACCGACTGGGTGTCGCGCGCCGAGCCGCCGCCCGCGCGGATGACCAGCGGGAACACGGCCGGTTCGACGGTGGCGCCCTCGGCGGCGCAGTTGCGTTCCAGCAGCTCACGCATCGCGCCGGGCGGGATCAGCCGGAACGGATAGTGGTGGGTGCGGGAGCGGATGGTCGCGAGGACCTTGTCCGGCTCGGTCGTGGCGAAAATGAAGACCAGGTGCTCCGGCGGCTCCTCGACGATCTTGAGGAGCGCGTTGAAGCCCTGAGTGGTGACCATGTGCGCCTCATCGACGATGAAGACGCGGTAGCGCGACTGGGCCGGGGCGTAGAACGCGCGGTCACGCAGCTCGCGGGCGTCGTCGACACCGCCGTGGCTGGCCGCGTCGAGCTCGACGACATCGACGGTGCCCGGCCCGTTCGGCGCGAGGCCGACACACGAGTCGCAGGTGCCGCAGGGCTCATCCGTCGGGCCCTGCTCACAGTTCAGCGACCGGGCGAGGATGCGCGCGCTGGACGTCTTCCCGCAGCCACGCGGGCCGGAGAAGAGGTAGGCGTGGTTGACCCGCCCTGCCGACAGCGCGACACGAAGGGGGTCGGTGACGTGTTCCTGGCCGACGACCTCGGCAAAGGTCGCCGGTCGGTACTTCCGATAAAGGGCAAGCGCCACGGGCCCGACCCTACCTGGCCCGACCGACATGGCCGCGTCCGGGAAGCACCGGCAGCTCCCCGGCGTTGCGACCTGACGTGCCCACCGACGTCCCCCTCTCCGTGCTCGACTTGGCGCCCGTCGCCGGCGACTCCACCGAGACCGCCGCCCTCCGCAACAGCCTCGACCTCGCTCAGCGCACCGAGCGCCTCGGCTACCACCGGTACTGGGTGGCCGAGCACCACAACATGCCGGGCATCGCCAGCTCCGCGCCCGCCGTGCTGCTCGCGCACATCGCGATGGCCACGTCGACGCTGCGGATCGGGTCGGGCGGTGTGATGTTGCCCAATCACCCGCCGCTCGTGGTCGCCGAGCAGTTCGGGATGTTGGAGGCGCTGCACCCCGGCCGGGTCGACCTGGGCATCGGCCGCGCGCCCGGCACCGACCAGGTGACCGCGCGGGCGCTGCGCCGCTCGACCGGCCCGCTCTCGGCGGCCGACTTCCCCGAGCAGCTCGCCGAGCTGTCCAACTACTTCACCGGCCGGGACTCCAACGGCATCACGGCCGTGCCCGCGCTGGGCAACCAGCCGGCGATCTGGCTGCTCGGGTCCAGCGGCTACAGCGCGCAGGTCGCCGGACTGCTCGGCCTGCCGTTCGCCTTCGCCCATCACTTCAGTTCGGAGAACACCCTGCCCGCGCTGGCCCTCTACCGCGAGCGGTTCCAGCCGTCGGCGACGCTGGACAAGCCGTACGCGATGGTGGCGGCGTCGGTGATCTGCGCCGATGACGATGAGACAGCCCGTGAGCTGGCCCAACCGGGCGCGCTGCAGTTCCTCCAGCTGCGCAAGGGCAAGCCGGGCCGGATGCCGACCCAGGCGGAAGCCGCGGCCTACCCGTACACGGACATGGACCGGCTGTTGATCGACGACCGGCTGGACTCACAGATCATCGGCGGCCCGGACACCGTCCGGAAGGGGATCGCCGACCTGCTCGAGGCGACCCAGGCCGACGAGCTGATGATCACCACGAACGTGTACGACCACGCCGACCGGGTGCGCAGCTACGAGATGGTGGCCAAGGGGCGCGAATAGGACCCCTGGGCAAAAGGGGACCCCGTGCACCTGCCAGAGCCCGCTTATCCTTGCTGCCTTCCGGCCCTGGGGAGGTTCGCGAGATGAACACCGCACGGGGTCCATGGACGAGTGTACCGGGCCGCCACGGCAGCACGCCGAAGACCCTGTCCGACCAAAGCGAAGAGCCGGCCACCACTGGTGACCGGCTCTCGCGGTGCGGAGGATAGGGGATTTGAACCCCTGAGGGCTTTTACACCCAACACGATTTCCAATCGTGCGCACTAGGCCACTATGCGAATCCTCCAACGCGCAAGAGGGTACCGCAGTGGGGTTTGGCCACCCAAAACGGGAGGTCGTGCGGTGAAAGTTCCGCCACCCGCCTGGCCGCGCGAGCCGGCATCGGATGTTCACCGGAAACCCCTCGGCTGGGTGAAACTCTCGCGCGACCAACCGGTGAACATCACGCCAGACCCGTTGGGGCACACCGAAAAGTGCACCCGTCCGGGTCAACCGTCCGAAATCGTCCGACAGGCGGGCTGGGTGGGCCCGCCATAGCCTCAGCCGCGCGGCCTCTGGGAGCCGCTTTCTCTGGCCTCGAACGATAAGGACATCAAGTGGCGGACGCACTCGAATCGGGATCGAGCCTGGCTGCGGGCCAGCAGCTTTCCTCGGCCGATGGCAAGCACACACTCTCCATGCAGAGCGACGGCAACCTGGTGCTCTCGACCGGCGGCACCGCCGTGTGGTCGACCGAGACCGACGGCTCCGGCGCGAACCGCGCGGACATGCAGGCCGACGGTAACTTCGTGCTGTACAAGGAAAGCGGCGAGGCTGTCTGGTCCACTGAGACCAGTGGCAACAGCGGCGCCCGCCTGCTGCTCGGCAACGACCGCGGCCTGACCATGGGCAACGGCGGCAGCAACCTGTGGTCCTCGGGCACCGCCGAGGCCACCCCGGCACCGGAGCCCGCTCCGGTGCCGGAGGCCGCGCCCGCCGCCCCGGCCGCGCCGTCGCACCAGACCTACACGGTCGTGTCCGGCGACACGCTGTCCGCCATCTCGAAGCGCTTCTACGGCGACGCGAACCAGTACATGAAGATCGCCCAGGCGAGCGGCATCGCCAACCCGGACCTGATCCACCCGGGCCAGGTGCTCACCATCCCCGCCTGATCCAGGTGTCCCGGAGAGGCCCGTCGAGACACTCGGCGGGTCTTTCCGCTTTGTTCAGCCCGCGATCCGCCGTCGGCCCGGCTGCAGGTCGGCGCGGTCGGCGGCCAGCAGGCCCGCACCCCAGCCCGCGGCGCTGCTGACCGACGACCGCCGGACGCGAACCCCGGGGAACATCGCCTCGAATCTGGCCGTGACCGCCGCGTCGCGGCGGGCGAGGACCGGGACGAGCCTGGTGTCGCCGGAGGCGGCCTGCGCGCCCGCGGCCGCGAGCCGCTCGCGGATGCGGTGCGCGTAGGCGACCAGGAACGAGTGGCGGTAGGCACGCCCGCGTGACGGCGAGCCCGCCAGCGCGTGTTCGGCCTGGACCTGCAGCGACCGGGTGAGCATGGTGACGATCTCCACGTCGGTCTCGTGGCCGACCAGCACCACGCACCCGAGCTTCGGATAGAACACCGCGCGGCACCGGTTGGCCCCGGCGACCACATCGACCAGCTGTGCCTTCGGACCCTGGTAGGGGGCGTCGAGCCATAAGCGGTGGGCCGCGGCGTCCTGCGGGCGGTCGTCGATGCCCTCGACCACGGCCTGCTCGAAGGCGTAGCGGGCCATCAGCTCCTGCGCCTTGGCCGAGAGCGCCTCCGCTTCCTCGGGGAACGCCGTCGACTCGGCCTTCGCGAGCAGCCCCCGGACCTTGATCAGCACCCGGGCGTCCACCCCCGAGGGCGTGGTCTCGCGGACGAAGGGCTCGCCTGGCTCCGGGACCAGGTGGGGCAGCTGTGGCAGCACCATCAGCGCCGCGATCAAGTCGACCACCTTGGTCAGGGCGTCGACCAGCGGCAAGCGTTTGCTGCGGGACCACTGCGGCAGGTGGACGCCGGTCCACCAGATCTCCGCCCCGATCTCCGTGAGCTGCTGACGCCAGCGCGGGTGCAGCTGCCGGTATCGCGCGGTCTGGGCGGCGACGGTGTCGACGAGCAGTGACGAGAGACCACGCGGTGTCGCCGCCACGACATCGGCGGGCAGCCAGCCGCGCCGCCAGAGCAGCTCGACCGTGTGCTCCAGGGCGGACGCGGCGGCGGCGCCCGCCTGCTCCGGCCCGTTCGCGGCCACGTCGCGGACATAAGCCGAGGCGGCGCGGGGTGCGCCCCGCGACCGCACCGCGGCGGCCTCGGTCAGCCGGGCCGCGAGCACCGCGACCGACCCCCGCGTCTCTCGATCATGTGTTCGCATGGGGCCATCGTGCACCCCCGGTACGACAAACGCAGGCCATCCCGTGGGATGACCTGCGTTTCGCCTGGTAGATCAGGCTTCGTCGTCCGGCGCGGCGTGATCGGCCCGACCCGGGTTCGGGTCCCTGGACAGATCGATCAGCGGATGCCGCTCGGCCCCATCCGGGGCGGCGTGCTTACCGGCCTTGACCTCGTTCTCCGTGCGAGTGTCGTGGTCTGTGTTCGACACGACGCCCTCCTTCGCTCCCCTGACTGTGTACTCCACTTAGGAGCCGAGGCTACCTGCGCGGGCCCGGACCCACTCGGAAATCCCGTGACGGGTGATGGGCAGCGCGTCGGAGATGACCTGGTTTCCGGTGGCGGTGACGACCAGGTCGTCTTCGATCCGCACGCCGATTCCACGCAGCTCCGGTGGCACGGTGAGGTCGTTCGGGTGGAAGTACAGGCCGGGCTCGACGGTCAGCGCCATGCCCGGTTCGAGCACACCTTCGTGGTACGACTCGGCGCTCGCGCGCGCGCAATCGTGCACGTCAAGACCGAGCATGTGCCCGACCCCGCAGACGATGTAGCGCCGGTGGTGCTGCCCTTGCGGGTCGAGCGACTTGTCGACCGACCCCGGCAGCAGGCCCCAGTCATGCAGGCCCTCGGCGAGCACCCGCATGGCCGCGTCGTGGAACGCCTTGTATTCGCGACCCGGGCGAACCTCCGCCATCGCGGCGAGGTGCGCTTCGTAGACCAAGTCGTAAACCCGCGCCTGCGCGTCGCTGAATTCGCCGGACACGGGGAACGTCCGGGTGACGTCGGCGGTGTAGAGGGTGCCCATCTCGACGCCCGCGTCGAGCAGCAGCACGCCGTCCTCGGCGACCGGACCGTCGCAGCGGGTCCAGTGCAGCACCGGCGCGTGCTCGCCCGCGGCCACGATCGAGGCGTAGCCAGGACCGTTGCCCAGGGTGCGGGCGCGCCGGTCGAAGGTGCCCTGCAGCCAGCGCTCACCGCCGCCGCGCACGGCTTCGGGGAGTTCGCGGGCGACGTCGGCGAAGCCGAGCACGGTCGCGTCGACGGCCGCCTGGAGCTGCCCGATCTCCCAGTCGTCCTTGATCCGGCGCAGCTCGGCGAGGGTGGTGCGCAGTTCGGAGCTGTGCGCGCCGACGAGCGCGTCGAGCAGCGGCTCCACACCCTTCGCGGCCAGCACCTCGGGCAGCTGCCCGCGCAGGACCTTCGGCAACTCCTCCAGCGGGCGGCAGGCGATTCCGAGCGCCTCGGCCCACTCGGCGAGGCCGGGGGCGGCACCGATCCACAGCTCGCCGTCGCGGGCGTTGGCGAAGAAGTCCGCCTCGGCCGGTCCCGCGGGTTCACGCAGGTGCAGGACGGCGTCGTGGCCGTCGCCGACCGGATGCATGACGAGCACGGCGCCTTCGGCGTAGCAGCCGGTGAGCCAGGCGAAGTCACTGTCGGCGCGGAACTCGTAGTCCGTGTCGTTGGATCGCACGGGCGCGCGACCCGCGCCCACGGCGATGCGTTTGCCGGGGAAGGCGGCGGACAGCCGCGCACGGTGGGCGGCGGTGGCCTCCGCCGCGCCGGGAACCACGCGGACCCGGCGGTCGGCCGGACCCCAGTCGTCACGGACGTAGTCACGGAAACCTGCGGCTTCCACCAACTTCGACGGATCACGCCGAGCCGGGCGGTCGCTCATCTGCTCAACTTCTCTGCTTGTCGCTTTAAGACCACCAAAGCACAGCGGGCCCGCGTCACCGTGACGCGGGCCCGCTGTGGTCGAACCGCTAGTTGCTCGGCCAGGGGATGCTGGTCGGGTGGAACCGCACGACCTGCGGGTCGTGGTCGCTGGCCTGGTCTGCGAACTCGGCGTTGATGTGCACGATGTCGTAGTCCGGCCGGTTCACGAACGGACTGACCG
>NZ_JBOHGC010000589.1:0-3648 GCF_050699995.1 Actinokineospora sp.
GGCGCGAGGTGTACCCGTGGCTGTCGCTGCAGATGGTGCCGGTCATCGCGTTCCTGGCGTGGCGCGCGGGCGGGCCGGGCAACCTCGACTGGGCGATCCCGACCTTCGTGCTCACGTCGCTGTACACGCTGACGGCCGGGCCGGTCATGGTGCTGTTCGCGTGGCGGCTGGCCGCGCCGGAGATCCGGCGCAGACGGCGTTGGTTCGTCGCGTACCTGGTGGCGTCGACGCTGTTCTACACGGAGCTGAAGAACCTGATCAGCCGCGTCGCGCACCTCAAGGAGCTGATGGGTGAGCGCCAGTGGATCGTCACGCCCCGCGAGCGGTCGACATGACCGAGCCCACGCAGCGCAAGTTCGACCTGGAGGGCTATCGGGCGCTCGCCGCGCTCGTGGTGATCATCTTCCATGCCTACCAGCACAACAGGTACGGCGCGGACTGGACGTGGCCGCTGCAGGGCACGCTGTGGCACGACGTGCTGATGAACGCGGACATGTTGGTGGACATGTTCTTCATCCTGTCCGGGTTCCTGCTCGGACTGCCCTACGCCAAGGCGGTGCTCGGCGTCGGCAAACCGAGGCCCGCACGGGCTTTCCTGCTGCGGCGGGCGGTCCGGCTGATCCCGCTGTACATGATCGTGGTGCTGGTCGTGTGGTCGATCAGCAATCCGGTGCTGCCGGGCGACTGGCGGGATCTGTTGCTGCACTTGACCTTCACCCACGTGTGGAGCGACGAGAAGATCTTCTACACCGACGGGCCCGCGTGGACCCTCGGCGTCGAGGCGCACTTCTACCTCTTGTTGGCCCTGTTGGGTTCGCTCGGCCAGCGGTACCTGGCGCCCGTTGCGTCGCGCCGCGAGCGGATCGCCGTGATGGTGGCGGTACCGTCGGGTCTGATCGCGGTCAGCCTGCTGTACAAGTGCTGGGCGGTTTATGTGCGCGGTTTCCCGGTCGAGAGCTGGTCGATCTGGTTCAACCCGGTGGCGAAGCTCGACATCTTCGCGGTCGGCCTGCTGCTGGCGGTGGCGTCCGCGGCGGGTGTGCGGTGGGGCCCCACGCCGCCGTGCGCACCCTGGTCGGGCTCAGCGGCGGCGCGGTCGTCGCAGTGGGCGTGTGGCTGCGGTACGCGCACCTGCCGGACACGTTCAGCCACACGTTCTTCGGCACGGGCATCATGCTGCTCATCGCGGCGACCGCGTTGAGCACCGGACCGGGCCCGTACTGGCTGCGGTGGCCGCCGATGTTGTCGCTGAGCATGGTCAGCTACAGCCTCTACATCTGGCACGAGCCGCTGCTGCGGGTGCTCGACAGCGCCGGTCTGCTGCCCACCCCGGCGCCCGGGCCGACCGCCTTTCTCGTCACCGCCGCGCTGCTGCTCGGGGTGACCGTTCCGGTGGCGTACCTGAGCTACTGGATGATCGAGGTCCCGGCCCAGCGGATCATGGGCGCGTTCGACGCCGACGGCCGCTCCCGTGAGTACTACGCACCGCTGCCGGATCCGCGTTCGGCGTGAGTTGTCATTTCCGGATAACTCTTCGAACGGCAGTCCACCCGGCCCGCAGTAACCGCGCGGTGATCGGTTTCCAAATTGCTTTGTGCGGTCTGAGCAGCGGATTCGCTCGGTATGTTGACGGTTGGGAATGGGGCGTCGAGGCGAACGGGATCAGGGATGCAACGACCGCGCATCAGTGTCGTCGGCCTGGGCAAGTCCTACGGCCCGGTGATCGCGCTGGTCGATGTGAACCTCGCGGTCGGCCCGGGCACCATCCTCGGGATCCTCGGCCACAACGGCGCCGGGAAGACGACCTTGGTCGACATCCTGGCCACCCGCGCCCTCCCGACGACCGGCACGGCCACGGTGTGCGGCTTCGACGTCGTCGAGGCGGGCCACCTGGTGCGCAAGTGCATCGGCATGTCCGGCCAGTTCGTGGCCGTGGACGAGACGTTGAGCGGCCGCGCCAACCTGATCCTCATCGCCCGCCTCCTGGGCGCGGGCGGCCGCCGGGCCGCGGCGCGGGCCGATGAGCTGATCGAGATGTTCGACCTCGTCCAGGCCGCGAACCGCAAGGCCGCCACCTATTCCGGCGGCATGAAGCGAAGACTGGATCTGGCGGCGAGCCTGCTGGGCAAGCCCGACGTGCTGTTTCTCGACGAGCCCACCACTGGCCTGGACCCGATCAGCCGCAGCGAGCTGTGGACGTTCGTCGAGCAGCTCGCCGCCAATGGCACCTCGGTCGTGCTGACCACCCAGTACCTCGACGAGGCCGACCGGCTGGCCCGCGACATCATCGTGTTGGCGGGCGGGCACATCGTCGCCAGGGGAACGCCCGCGGAACTCAAGTCCAGGGTCGGCACCCGCACCGCCAAGGTCACCTTCGCCGACCCCTTCATCACCCGCCGCGCCGCCGACGCCTTGATGTTCGCGGGCATGGCCCCACTCGCCGACGAACCGCTGTGCGCCGTCACGGTCCCGGTCGCCACCGGCCGCGAGATCTCGGCACTGGTGCGGGCCTTGGACACCTGGTCGGTCATCCCCCTGGACCTGACCGTCACCGAACCCACCTTGGACGACGTCTACATCGCCCTCCACCGCGCCGCCCGGACCCCCGCATGAGCCGCCACGCCCTGCGCACCAGGGGCCGCGACGACGACACCGTCCAGCTCTACCTGGGCAGGCGGGTCGGCTGGGCGGGAAGCACTGTGTCCACCCAGATCCGTGTCCTGACCCTGCGCTCCCTGCGCACCGCCTTCGGCGACTACCGGTTGGTGTTCTTCGGCCTGTTGCAGCCGGTTGTCATGCTGCTGCTGTTCAGCCAGGTCTTCAGCGGCATCGGCAGCCTGCCCGGGGTTGTGGAGTACCAGGGCTACATCAACTACCTGATGCCCGCCACCCTGGTGAACATCGCCATGACGACCGCGATGAGCTCGGGCATCGGGATGCTGACGGAGATCTACACCGGCTTCATCGGCAGGCTGCGGACAATGCCGATCAGCCTCTTCTCCGTCCTGGTAGCCAGGACGCTGTCGGACGCGGTCCGGTTGGCTGTTCAGGTCGTCGTGGCGATCGCGGTGGCGGTGGCGGTCCTGGACTTCACCCCGGCCGGAACCGGCGGAGTGGTCGCGGCGGTGGCGCTGACCATCGTGTTCGGCTGGGGCATGGGCTGGGTCTTCGTCGCTTTGGCTACATGGCAGGGAAAGCCGGAGACCATGCAGGCCATCTCGTTCATCGTGATGTTCCCGCTCATGTTCGCCTCCAGCGCTTACATGCCGGTGGACGCGATGCCCGGGTGGATCAAGGTGGTCTCCACGGTCAACCCGGTGACCTACGCGATCGACGCGATCAGGGCCCTGTGCCTGGGAAAGCCGGTGGGATGGGCACTGGCGGCCGCCATCGGACTGGTGGCCGCCACGGCCACGGCGGGCGCCGTCATCGCCGCCCGCAACTTCCGCCGCACCCGATAGCAGGTCTCGCCACCGTCGCGAATTAGCCAACGGTTGTGAACTCGTTGTCGCGAACGTTGAACTCGTTGTCGCGAACGTTGAACTCGTTGTCGTGGGTGTTGGACTCGTTGTCGTGGGTGTTGGACTCGTTGTTGTGGGTGTTGGACTCGCGGAGGGGGAAGGAAACGCGGCCGATGAACCACCGGGC
>NZ_JBOHGC010000590.1:0-5567 GCF_050699995.1 Actinokineospora sp.
GCTTCGGCCAGGCCGGTCCCGGTGGTCCGGGCGGTGGCCGCGGCGGCGCAGGCGGTGCGGGCAAGGGCATGGGTGGCGGCATGGGCGGCGCCCGTGGAGCCCAGGGCGAGGAAGACGAAGAGTACGAGTTGGCGGACTACCTCGTGGAAACCGAGGACGTCTTCGGCGACGACCGCATGGTCGCCCCCACCGTCATCGGCGAGACCAGCGAGAAGTGATGCCGTTCGGAGCCATGATCGAGGTGGAGAGCGAGCCCGTCTCGCTCTCCACCCTCGAATTCGACGTCCTGTGGGAGCACCTGTCGCCAGGCGCCATGCCGCTGGTCGTCAAGGTGCCCTCCCCGGGCAAGACCTACGAGGAACGCGCCGCCATCGAGGAGCGCGTCTGGGCTGACCTCGACGCCCGAGGCCTCGGCCGCAAGGTCGATGTGCACCCGGAGATCGAGCACCTGTTCGGCATCATCGCCCGCCCCGACCGCGAGGTCGACGGCCGGGCGTGGGCCGGGCGCGGTGTGCGGCTGATGACCGGTGTGGTCGGCCCCCAGGCGGCGCTTGCCGTGCTGCGGGACGAGCAGATCACCCTGAGCCGGATCTCCCCGGAGTCCATCGCGCCCGCCGCGGTCGGCGTGCTGCCGACCTGGCAGGCCGGTCCCGGCCAGTCGGTGACGCTGCGCACCGACGACTTCGAATCGGCGGCCAAGGCCACCGACGGGACGCAGAAGAGCTTCGAGGCGGCCCTGCTGGGCCGCGGCGTCCGCTCCGACGACGCCCGGGCCCTCGCCATGATGATCGGCGACGTCCAGGGCACCGGGAACTTCGGCGCAGCCGTCCGCGACCGCCTCGGCCGCCGCCGGCGCGCCGCCCGGGTCGTGTCGTTCTTCGACACCCCTGACGGCCGCTACGTCCAGGTCCGCAAGTCGTCGTCGGACGGCAACTTCTGGACCACGATCTCGCCCGCCGACACCCGCAAGCTCGTGCACCTGGTGGACGAGATGCTGGCCGAGGCGATGCGGGCCACCGAGTCCTGAGTTGCCGGGCCGCAAACGTGTCGATCCCGCCGAGCTCCGCACCGCGGTGCGGGCTTGGCGGAACGCGGGCGCCCAACCGCCCCGGCCCGTTCTCGCGGCCGCCGTCCGCCTGACGCTGCGCACCCTCGAAGACATCGCACCGGGCCGCAGCGTCGAGGTGCGTGTGCCGCCCTTCGCGGCCGTGCAGTGCGTCGAAGGCCCGAGGCACACCCGAGGGACACCGCCGAACGTGATCGAGACCGATCCGAAAACCTGGCTCGCCCTCGCGACCGGCGACCTGTCGTGGGCCGATGCCGTGTCGACCGGTCGGGTCACCGCATCCGGGGCCCGCGCCGACTTGTCAGCCCTGCTGCCGCTGCTGCGCCTCGAAGAGGCTTAGTCCACGAGTCGCCGGCGGCGCAGGACCACATACAGCCCCGCCGCCCCGGCCAGCGCCAGGCCCGCGTAAACGGCCAACAGCGCGGGCGGAGTCGTGCCGGTGAGGGCATCACCCAGGACGACCACGGCGATGGTGCCGGGCAGGCTGCCGATCACCGTCCCCGCCAGGAATGGGCCCAGCCTGATCGACGAGATGCCGCAGCAGTAGTTCATCGGCGCGAACAGGATCATCGGGATCAGCCGCAGCGAGATCACCCCGGCGACCCCGCCGCCACTGAGCCGCGCGTTCACCGTGCGCACCGCGTCGCGTTCCAGGTGCGCCTCCATCCACCGCCTGCCGAGACCGCGGGCCAGCAGGAACGCCGCCCACGCCGCCAACGCCGTGCCGAGCATCGCCACCGCGACACCGAGGGCCTCACCCAGGAGCAGGCCGGCCGAGAGGTTGAACACGGTCCGCGGGATCGGCACCACGGTCAGGACGGCGTACACCGCCAGGAACAGCACCGGTGTCGCCCACCCCGCGGCCGCCGCCCACGTGCGGACTTCCGCCGGACTGGGCACGGGCGCCAGCGACCCCGCCACCACCAAGGCGGCGAGGCCCACAAGGGCGATGATCAGTGCTTTTCGTCCGGACACCGGACACACCGTAATGGCAATGGTGAACACTTGACTGCCTCACCCGCTCGAAAGCGGGGGATTCCAACGGCGACTACCGCACAAGGAGGAGGTCGCGTTGAGGTTCACGGTTCGCTGGCCCGCCCAACGGCGGGCCTCCCCGTGCGGTCACGGCATGCCCTGCCGCGAATCGAATATTCAGCGCCGCGTTCACATCAGCGTTGCAGGCGAAACCGCAGGATCGGCATCGGAAGACGGCTTGGCTCTCGCGCGCCTCCCGATCCACGACCCCGCACGCCGAACAACGCTGACTTGTGAACCGCGGGTCCACTCTCACTACCCGCCCTGGGGCCTTCTGTTCCAAGCGCGTGACGAGCAGACCCCACCCGTTGGCCAGGATTCCCCGGTTCAGTCCTGCCTTCTGCGAGACTCCCCGGCCAGGGGTGTCGACTGTGCCCTTCGCCGACCGGACCATGTTGCTGATCTTGAGGTCTTCCACCGCGATCATGTCGAAATTCTGGGCCAGGCCGGTGCTGGTTTTCTCCACCCAGTCCTTGCGCCGGTCGGTTTCGCGAGCCTTGAGCCTCGCGATCGCTGCCTTGACCTTGCTACGCCGGTTTGAGCCGCGTTGGGCCCTCGCGAGCTTGCGTTGCAGCCGCAGCAGTCGGGCCTTCTCGGTTCTCCGCAACGTGGGCACAGACAGCAGCTCCCCTGTGGACAGCGCCGCCGAGACCACGACACCCCGGTCCACGCCCACGACAGCGCCCGCACCCGGGCCTGCGATCGGTT
Organism: Actinokineospora sp.; assembly: GCF_050699995.1. Taxonomy (GTDB): domain Bacteria; phylum Actinomycetota; class Actinomycetes; order Mycobacteriales; family Pseudonocardiaceae; genus Actinokineospora. The sequence goes on from NZ_JBOHGC010000590.1 coordinate 2,810, forward strand.
CGGGCACGACCGGGAACGCCACGTGCCAGCGGCCCGCCCGACCCCGGGTGATGCGGAAGGACTTCACACCGTCGGCGACGGCGCGGGACCAGCGGAACCGCACCCACCCGATCTTGGGCACCCTGACCTCACCGACCTTGCGCGACACTCGGCGCACGTCACCAGGGTCGACCCCCACGATCCGAAAACCCTCGCCTTGGCCGCGTCGGCGCCAGATCGGCCGCCGGTGCGTGCGGCCGAAGAAGTTGGCCATCGCCTGGGCGAAATCCCGCAGTGCCTGCTGCTGCACGGTCACCGATCCGGCCGCCAACCACGGGTTCGCTGCTCGCGCCTGCGTCAACTGGCGGCACTGCTCGACGAACCGCGGCGCCGCCTTTCGCCCCGCGCTCCAGTGGGCGTGCTGCTCAACCGCGAGATTCCATACGCACCGGGCATGTCCACAGTGTTCCAACAGCGCCGACTCTTGGGCGGGGGTCGGCTGGAGACGAAACCGGGACATGCCGATCAACATAACGATCCCCACCGACAGAACCTGGTGACAAAGATGAGCCGCCCGACCACACAGGGCATGCTTGGCGCTTGACGTGCCCGCGCTCCCGCGTCCTCCCCCCCCGGTCGCATCCTCGGGAAGTGACGCGGGCCACCGTCCGATTGTCGGCATCACACGATCGAGCACTTACACTTGGGTGCAGCCTCACTCCATCCACAGGGAGCGCTCCGGTGGTCACCGACCAGTTCTCGACTGGCCCAGTCAAACCCGACGCCAACATCGACCAACCGGAACCTGAGCCCCGCGAAGAATGCGGTGTCTTCGGCGTCTGGGCGCCTGGTGAGGAAGTCGCGAAACTCACCTATTACGGCCTGTACGCGCTGCAGCACCGCGGGCAGGAAGCGGCGGGCATCTCCGTCGCCGACGGCAGCCAGATCGTCGTGTTCAAGGACCTGGGGCTGGTCAGCCAGGTCTTCGACGAGCAGGTCCTGTCCTCCCTGCGCGGCCACGTCGCCGTCGGGCACTGCCGCTACTCGACCACCGGGTCGACCACGTGGGAGAACGCCCAGCCGACGTTCCGCACCACCGCCATCGGCAGTGGCCTGTCCCTCGGGCACAACGGCAACCTGGTCAACACCGCCGAACTGCGCGACCGCGCTGCCGAGCTCGGTGTCGCCACCCGCAACGGCGCGACGACCGACTCCGACCTGCTGACCGGTCTGCTGGCCGCCGCTGCCGCCGACAAGGGCATCGAGCAGGCCGCCATGGAGCTGCTGCCGACCGTGCGCGGCGCCTACTGCCTGGTCTTCTCCGACGAGTCCACCCTCTACGCCGCCCGCGACCCGCACGGTGTCCGCCCGCTCGTGCTCGGCCGCCTCGAGCGCGGCTGGGTCGTGGCCAGTGAGACCGCCGCCCTCGACATCGTCGGCGCCTCGTTCGTCCGCGAGGTCGAGCCCGGCGAGCTGATCGCGATCGACGCCGAGGGCCTGCGGTCCTCCCGCTTCGCCACCCCGGAGCCCAAGGGCTGCATCTTCGAGTACGTCTACCTCGCCCGCCCGGACACCACGATCTCCGGCCGCGGCGTGCACGCCACCCGGGTCGAGATCGGCCGCAAGCTCGCCGCCGAGTTCCCGGCCGACGCCGACCTGGTCATCCCGGTCCCGGAGTCCGGCACCCCGGCCGCGATCGGCTACGCCCAGGCCAGCGGCATCCCGTACGGCTCCGGCCTGGTCAAGAACGCCTACGTCGGCCGAACCTTCATCCAGCCGTCGCAGACCATCCGCCAGCTCGGCATCCGACTCAAGCTCAACCCGCTGCGCGACGTCATCCGCGGCAAGCGGCTCGTCGTCGTCGACGACTCGGTGGTCCGCGGCAACACCCAGCGCGCGCTGGTGCGGATGCTTCGCGAAGCGGGCGCCCTGGAGGTGCACGTCCGGATCGCGTCGCCGCCCGTGCGCTGGCCCTGCTTCTACGGCATCGACTTCGCCTCCCGTGCCGAACTCGTGGCCAACGGCCTCGACCTCGACGGCATCCGCCGCTCCATCGGCGCGGACTCGTTGGGCTACGTCTCGCTCGAAGCGCTGGTCGCGGCGACCGAGCAGCCCAAGAGCAGGCTCTGCTCGGCCTGCTTCGACGGCAAGTACCCGATCCCGCTGCCCGAGGACATCCACATCGGCAAGCACCTCCTCGAGGGGATCGAGAAGGGCGTCGCGGGTTCCGCTGCCCCGGTCCTCACCACCGGGTACGGTGCCGAGGACGCTTTGCGCCGTCCCTGATCTCGCGTTCCTACAAACAGTGATTCGAGTTATGACTGACACCAGCGAGTCCCAGCCTGTCTCGTCCAGCGCCACCTACGCCGCCGCGGGGGTGAGCATCGAGGCCGGTGATGAGGCCATCGAGAAGCTCAAGCCGTGGGCGGAGAAGGCGATCCGCCCCGAGGTGATGGGCGGCATCGGCGGTTTCGCCGGGCTGTTCAAGCTCAAGCTCGACCGCTGGAAGGAGCCGGTCCTCGCCTCCTCCACCGACGGTGTCGGCACCAAGATCGCGGTCGCCCAGGCGCTCGACATCCACGACACCGTGGGCATCGACCTGGTCGCCATGGTCGTCGACGACCTGGTGGTCTGCGGCGCCGAGCCGCTGTTCATGCAGGACTACATCGCCGTCGGCAAGGTCATCCCCGACCGCATCGCCGCGCTGGTCAAGGGCATCTCCGAGGGCTGTGTCCTCGCGGGCTGCGCGCTGCTGGGCGGCGAGACCGCCGAGCACCCG
>NZ_JBOHGC010000591.1:0-7991 GCF_050699995.1 Actinokineospora sp.
GCCCGTAAGCGGTCTCCGGGGTCGGCGTCCACCGCCGACCCCGGTGCATCGTCAACGCATCGGTTGACGTGCGATCCCGTCAACGAATACGTTGACATGGTGGATGAATCCTTGAGCGCGTTGCGGATGATGCCCTGGGCCCATGAGGCCGTCGACCACGCCGAGCGGGTGCTGATCGAGTCGGTCATGGACAGCGGTTGGACGTGGGAGCAGTTGGGTTCGGTCTACGGCGAACGCTCCAAACAGGCTATGCAGCAACACTACAAACGGCGCGGAGGGCAGCGGTCCTGGCCCGCCGCGCGGCGACCGGAGGCGGATCCGCCGGACGTGGAGTCGGTTCGGCACGCCATCACCGGCTTGATCCTGAACTTCCGCGCCACCGACGAGGCGCTGACCCGGACCATGGCGGGCGCGTCCTGGAACGACCGTGACCCGGGGAAGGAGGCCCTCCGGCGGCTGTCGTGGACGGAGCGGCTCAATGACAGCCTGGCCGAGCTGAACGACTTCATCAACAACAGGATCGCGGGGGTGCCCCGCGTGGACCGGCCGCTGGTGGTCGGCGAGCGCATCCGGCTCCACCCTGACCGCATGGAGATCGGGCCCGACGACGTCGAGCAGGCGCGCGCCGAGATCGACAAGGTCATCGCGCGACTTGAGCAGCACCGCGACACGGTTGACGCCACCGTCGACGAACTCCGGCGGCGCCGCACTGAACTCGGCTGACCGCGACGTGTGCAGCCGTGCTCCTCGTCCCACAGCAGGACGAACCGCCGCTCGGACAACCACGGGATGCGTCGGAGCCTTCCCGGCGCGACCGGGGATAAACCTCGCATGAATCGGCCGTTCCGGGGAGGCCGAGGCCCCCGATATCCCCAGCCCGCGCGAGGAAGAGGACTTCGAGCCCACGATCGTGCGCGGCCTGGAATGACCCCGGCCTGACCGCCCGGACGCTCGTCAGGTCCGATCTTTACCGCGGGCCCGTGCCGTGATGCGTGCGGTGCGGGCTCGCGTCGTCGGCGACCGGCCCGAACAGGACTACTGACGAGGTGCCGAAGGCCGAGGCGAGCTGGGCGGTCATCCTGTTCCACGTCGTCGCCCGCGGGCGGTGCTGGATCGGGACCGGCCAGGAGCGGCACTGGGCCGAGGCGGGCGACGTGATCGTGCTGCCCTACGGCGACGCGCACCGGATGGGCGGGGCCAGCGAGGCCGAGCCGGTCTCGGTGCTCACGCTGATCGACCCGCCGCCGTGGGCGAGCATGCCGGTGATCCGGCACGGGCGCGGCGGTGAGCGCACCGACCTGGTATGCGGCTACCTCGCCTGCGACGACCCGCTCTTCGACCCGCGGCTGCGTGCGTTTCCCTCGGTGTTCGTGGTCCGCCCGCCGGACGGGCGGGCGCGGGACTGGGTGCGGGCGAGCATCGAGTACGCCGCCGACCAGACCTCCCCGGTCACGACGCACCGCATAGCGTCACCGCCGGAGTTGCCCGAGGTGTTGCTGCGCGAGGTGCTCAAACTGCACCTGGCGGGCGCGCCCGCTGCGCCGACCGGCTGGATGGCGGCCCTACGCGACCCGGTGCTCGCGCCGACGCTGGCCGCGATCCACGAGTCGCCCCAGCTCAAGTGGACGGTCGCCGACCTGGCCCGGATCGCCAGGGTGTCGGCCACCGTGCTCGACGAGCGCTTCCGCGAGGTCCTCGGCGTCGCCCCGATCCGGTACCTCACCGGCTGGCGGATGCACGTCGCCGAAGGACCTGCTCGCCGGGTCCGACCTCGGGGTGGTGGCGATCGCCCGGCGCGTCGGCTACGAGTCGGAGGAGGCGTTCAGCCGCGCGTTCAAACGCAGGCACGGCCACGCCCCCAGCGTGTGGCGGGCGACCGAAACCACGTGACGCGCGGGTGGGTCACCCGAAGTCGGCGGCGAGCCGGGGGAACACCTCGCATTTCGTGGGCGTCCCCTTGATTTCCTCGAAGGACGGGAAATCGTGGTCCTCGGTGACCGTTTCACCAGGCGCCGCGGAAAAGCCCCAGGTCACCGCGACGACGACCTTGTTCGCCGCGTCTCGGCAGATCAACGTGGCGATGTTTTTGTCGACGGCCTCGGCGTAGCCATTCGTGAACGAGGTCTTCACCCGCCAGTCTGTCATGGTGCCGTCGCCGCTGAGCGTGGCCGACTTGCCGGTGAAGTCGCCGTCCCCGGCGGGCTTGACCTTGGCGTCGACCGGTTCGAGGTCGACGGTGACCTTCGTGGGCAGCTTCTTGCCGACGTCCATGGCGACCGGCATCGTGCTCGACGGGGGCAGCACCACGGTCGTGGATTCGCCCATCGCCTTCACGGGGGCACCCGCCGCGTCGACCGGGTGGAACTTGACCCTGGCCACGACCACGCGGGACTCGTTGTTGCGCACGACGGCGAACATCCGGGCGGTCGCCGCACCCGTGTCGACGACCTCGATGTCCGCGGTCGGCTCAGCGGGCTTCCCTGCGGTCTGCTCCGCGGACCGCTCCGACGGGGCCCCCGGGGCGGCTGTCCCGGTGTCACCGCCGCTCTGGCAGCCCGCCGCGAGCACCGTCGAGGCGAGCACGGCCAGGGACAACGCGGATCGGGGAAAACCCACGAACAACTCCAATCAGGTGATCGGACGCGGAGATTTCCCCGGCTTCCCGGGCCACACGCGTGTCATCCCCAGCGACCGACAGGGCGGCATCGACGCGGAGCCGACCCTATCGGCCGAACGCGGACCGCGTCGGCGAAACGGCTTGGTCAATCGCCGATTCGCGGGGTCACGACCAGTGTCCTGCCGTTGAGCGGCTGGACCGCCCGGGCGTTGCCCCCGGCGAACATCCCCTGAAAGCGCGTGATCGTCGCCCGCGACACGGTCATACCCGGGGTCAGGAGCCACCGCACGCCCTCGGTGAACGGCGCGGTCGTGAGGGAACCGTTGTAGGTCACCATGAGGCGGTTGGCGGGCAGCAGGGTGTCCAGATCGATGTCGGGCACGGCGACCGGTTCGCCGCACTCCGGGGCCAGCCGGTCCAGCACGGTGTCCACAGTGGACCGAGCGCCCGCGCGCAGCGGCACGCCGATCACCAGCAGCCCGCCGTCGGCGGCGCGGTGGACCAGGTGCATCTCCAGCGGGTCCGCCCGACCGCCGACCCGGTGCTCCGCGGGCGTGTGGAAGTGGAACTGGACCAGGTCGTACCGCACGCCTGCCAGCGTCACGTGCCCGGAGCCCGGCTCGACCGCGGCCTCCTCGGTCTCCTCGGCGTGGCGGGTCGCGCATCCGGTCGGGCTGGACAGGTCCTTGCGGACGTACTCCAGCTCCACATCGGTGCGCCCGTAGGAGACCGACAGCTTCGGCTGGGCGGGATCGAATCGGATCGCGTCGAAGGTGACGTCGATCGGGCTTTGGGTTGGCTCCCGCGAGTGCGCGGCCCCGCCGGTGGCGGTGACCAGTGCTGCGGCAAGCACGAGAGGAACGATGATGAGGCCACGACGTGCCACGGCTCAGAACCTTTCGGGGTCCCGGACGAGCGTCGACACGCCCGTCCGGAGTGATCACCCAGGTGGATGACGCACTAGAGAATGAGCCCGATCTTTGACCTGTGTTAACCCATTCGCAAGTTCCCGGAAACGGGCATTGGCGGCAGAATCAGGCAAACAGGCTGAATTCGCGGCGCTACATCGGGTGATTTGGACTACTTTCCGGTCGATCACGCCGCTGGGCCTGCACCACGGGAGCGATACCCCTACCTTCGGACCGTGTCCACACGGAGTCACCTCGCCGCCCTCGCCCTCGCCCTCGCCGTGTCGGCGGTCGCCTCGATAACCCCCGCGGCGACGGCAGTCCCGGCGTGGACGCCGGGACCGTGCGGCGGGAACGACGGAGTCACCGTCGCGGTCGATCTCACCGGGGCAGGCCGCCCCGGCGTCGTCGTTCGGTGCGCCCACGGCCATCACGGCGACGCGCGGACCGCCCTCGAACGCGCGGGATTCCCGGTACACGCCGGCCACCAGGTCGGCGCGTACCAGGACCCGCACTATGTCTGCCGCATCGACGGCCTGCCCACCACCGGGGCAGACCCGTGCGCCGGGCACGCCGACGGCAGGCCGTACTGGAAGGTGTGGCGGGTCGGCGTCGACCCACTGGCCTGGCGGGGCGCGATGACCGACGGCGGACCGAGCCAGGTGCGCACCTGCGGCGGTGCGCTGGTCGGGTTCAGCTTCGGAGTGGGGACACCGCAGGACCCCAACGAGATGACGGTGGCCCCGGACCAGATCATGACCGAGCCGGGCTGGCTCCCCCCAGCGTGCTGAAGAGCCTGCCCGGCGCTGTGGTCCAGCTCAGTGGTCTAGCTCAGTTCAGCCTCGGCGCGTTTGATGGCGGCGAATTCCTCTTCCGGGGCGTTCGCCACGAGGCGATGGCGGCTGTAGAACTAGAAGTAGGCGAGTGCGGCCAGGAAGATCCCGCCGGTGATCGCGGCGGCGACGAGGTCGACCAGGAACGTGGCGACCACCGCCGCCACCGCGAGCACCAAGGCCACACCGGTGGTGATGGCGCCGCCGGGAGTGCGGTACGGGCGTTCCAGGTCCGGTTCCCGCTTGCGCAGCACGATGTGCGACAGGTTCAACAGGACATACGACACCGTGGCGCCGAACACCGCGATGTTGATGAGCAGCGCGCCCGCCGCCGCCGCGTCCCTCGCCGCCAGTACCGTGGCCAGTACGAAACCGATGGTGCCGGGGACGATCAGGGCGAGGACCGGGGTCTTTCGCGAGCCGGTCTTCGACAGCCAGCGCGGCACGTAACCCGCGCGGGACAAGGCGAACAGCTGACGTGAGTACGCGTAGATGATGGAGAAGAAGCTGGCGACCAGGCCCGCGAGGCCGACGTAGTTGATGATCTGGCTCAGCGCGTTCTGCCCGCCGTAGGCCAGTTTCACCGAGTCCACCAGCGGGTTGTTCGAGTTGGCGATCGCGGCCGAGCCGGAGCCGCCGGGGGCGACCAGCAGGATCAGCGCGGCGAACACGGTCAGCGCACCCATCGCGGCGATGATGCCGCGCGGCATGTCCCGCTTGGGGTCGCGTGCCTCCTCGGCGGCGAGCGGAACCCCTTCCACCGCAAGGAAGAACCAGATGCCGTACACGAGTGCGGCGAGCACACCGGTGACGCCGAACGGCAGGAAAGCGCTGGCGCCGAACGCGTCCGTCGCGGGGATGTCAAGCAGGTTGCCCGCGTCGAACTTCGGCACCATGCCGACCACGAAGGCCACCAGTGCCACGACCGCGACCGCGGTGATCGCGAACATCACCCGCAGCGCCTCGCCGACCCCGCGCAGGTGGATGCCGATGAAGATCAGGTAGCAGGCCAGGTAGACCGGCCAGCTGTTGGTCAACCCGAACAACCCCAACGCCTCGACGTAGCCGCCGATGAACACCGCGATGGCCGCCGGGGCTATCGAGTACTCGATCAGGATGGCCACCCCGGTGGCGAACCCGCCGAGCGGGCCGAGCGCGCGCCGCGCGAAGCCGTAGCCCGCGCCCGCCACGGGCAGCGCGGAGGACATCTCCGCGAGCCCGAACACCATGCAGCCGTACATGACCGCCATCAGCACGGTCGCGATGAGCAATCCACCCCAGCCGCCCTTGGCGAGGCCGAAGTTCCAGCCCGCGAAGTCGCCGGAGATGACATACGAGACCCCGAGCCCGGCCAGCAGCAACCACCCCGCGGCGCCCCGTTTGAGCTGGCGCTGCCGCAGATAGTCCGCGTCGACTTCGCTGTATTCGACGTGCTCGCGGTTTCGTTGCACGGACACGGTGCCTCCCGAGATGGGCTAATGGGCCGTGGGCGGTCCTTTAAAGTGTGCTAGAGGTTCCGCCGCTCGCGCGTGCTTGTCAAGTGTTACTACTGGACCGCGCTTTGGTACGAACGAGTGATGGACACCCCAGGTTTAATGGGCTACAAATGCTCCATTAAACGAGCGGGTGGAGGTGGACGGCGATGGGCCGACGCAAAGGCATGCTCACCGTGGCGGAGCTGCGGGCGCTGGTCGACGCGGGCACGGTCGACACCGTGCTGGTGGCGGTCACCGACATACAGGGCAGGCTGCAGGGCAAGCGCTGCGGGGCGGAGTACTTCCTCGCCGAGGTCGTCCCGCACGCCACCGAGGCCTGCAACTACCTGCTGGCGGTGGACGTCGACATGAACACCGTCGACGGCTTCGAGATCTCCTCGTGGGAACGGGGATACGGCGACTGCGTGCTGCGGCCCGACCTGGACACGCTGCGTCTGGTCCCCTGGCAGGAGGGCACCGCGCTGGTCCTCGCCGACGTCGAGTGGGTTGGCGGTGGCGACGTCGCACCCTCGCCGCGGCAGGTGCTGCGCCGCCAGCTCGACCGGCTCGCCGAGCGCGGCCTGGGCGCCTACGTCGGCACCGAGCTGGAGTTCGTGCTCTTCGAGGACACCTACGAACAGGCCTGGCGGCGCGGCTACCGCGATCTGACGCCCGCGAACCAGTACAACGTCGACTACTCGATGATCGGGACCGGCCGGGTCGAGCCGCTGCTGCGCAAGATCCGCAACGCGATGACCGGCGCCGGGATGTACGTCGAGTCGGCCAAGGGCGAATGCGCCCCCGGCCAGCACGAGATCGCGTTCCGCTACACCGACGCGCTGTCCACTTGCGACAACCACACGATCTACAAGACCGGCGCGAAGGAGATCGCGGCCCAGGAGGGCAAGAGCCTGACCTTCATGGCCAAGTACGACCAGCGCGAAGGCAACTCCTGCCACATCCACCTGAGCCTGCGCGCCACCGACGGCGACGCGGTGCTGGCGGGGGAGTCCGCAGCCGGGTTCTCCCCGCTGATGGAGCACTTCCTCGCGGGCCAGCTGGCCTGTCTGCGCGAGTTCACCTACTTCTACGCGCCCAACATCAACTCCTACAAGCGTTACGTGCCGGGCAGTTTCGCGCCCACTGCGCTCGCCTGGGGCGTGGACAACCGCACCTGCGCGCTGCGCGTCGTCGGGCACGGCGAGTCGCTGCGCGTCGAGAACCGGGTGCCCGGCGGCGACGTCAACCCGTACCTGGCGATCGCGGCGATGGTGGCCGCTGGGCTGCACGGCATCGAGCACGCGTTGCCGCTGGAGCCGGCGTTCGACGGCAACGCGTACGCGTCCGGGCGGCCGCGGGTGCCTGCGACGCTGCGCGATGCGGCCGAGCTGTTCGCCAAGAGCACGGTGGCGCGCGCGGCGTTCGGCGACGAGGTCGTCGAGCACTACCTGAACGCGGCAAGGATCGAGACCGAGGCGTTCGACGCGGCGGTCACCGACTGGGAGCGCTACCGGGGGTTCGAGCGGCTATGAGCGGACGGCCGATCATCGGCGTCACCACCTATCTGGAGACGGCGCGCTGGGGCACCTGGCACGAGCCCGCCGCGCTGCTCCCCCAGACCTATGTCGACGCCGTGAGCGCCGGCGGCGGTCTGCCGGTGCTGCTGCCGGTGCTGTCGGCGTGCGCGGCCGACGCCGTGAGCGCCGTCGACGGCCTCGTGCTCTCCGGTGGCGCGGACGTCGACCCAGGGCACTACGGCCAGCCGGCCGCGCCGCTCACGATGATCCGGCCCGAGCGCGACGCGTGGGAGCTGGCCGTGCTGCGCGCGGCGCTGGACGAGGCGAAGCCGGTGCTGGCGATCTGCCGTGGCATGCAGCTGCTCAACGTGGCGTGCGGCGGCACCCTGCACCAGCACCTGCCCGACGTGGTCGGCGGCAACGGGCACCAGCCATCGCAGGGTGTGTTCGGCTCCACGCTGGTGCGGATCACGCCGGCCAGCCGGCTCGGCCGCATCGTCGGCAACCACCTCACCGTGCACTGCCACCACCACCAGGCGGTGCACGAGCTCGGCGGCGGGCTCGAGCCCGCGGCGTGGGCCGGCGACCACACGGTCGAGGCGATCGAGAACTTCGAGCACGACTTCGTGCTCGGCGTGCAG
>NZ_JBOHGC010000592.1:0-10026 GCF_050699995.1 Actinokineospora sp.
CAACGAATTGGCCGTCGGGAGCTAGGAGCTGATCGCCACGGTTCAACGCGTCGGCGCGTTGCCATTGTTGGTCGGTGGCGTTCCAGAAGGGGTGGTCTTCGGTGGTGTCGATGGTGCTGCCGTCGGCAAAGACGAGCACATACATCGTGTCCATGTGTGGCCATGTGGCGGTGACCTCGCGTGGTCCTTCACGTCCCGTTTCGGGGTCGGCGGCCTGGACTTGGTCACCCGGAATGATGTCGCTGATCGGCTTGGTGGCACCGTCGGCCATGAGGACCGGGGTGTCACCGTCAAAACTGTTGACACACGGCGCATCGACTTTGCCAAGCTTCCCAAGCTTGCTGAGGCCGCGACTTCCCACGGCAAGTTCGACCAGCGAGAACGATCCTCGACCGAGCGCTTCGCCGTACCGGCCGTCTTTCCATGCTTCACGGATATCCTTGGTCATCCCGTCGGCAACGGCGTAGCCGAACCCCAACGGATCATTCCACGCGTACTGGGCGATCTGACCGGCCGTCATCATATTCTGCGCGCATGCGACACGGGATGCGAAGTTCATGCACTCGCCAACATTCCCTGCGAGCTTGCCAAGGTCCACCACAGTGTTCTTCGCCGTCACCCCAACCCCGTACGCGAATCCTCCAACATGACACATCGCGTCGCAGGATTTGACGGCAACCTTCTTCTTGAGCTTGGAGTACACACGGCCAATTTCGCGCTGCTTCGCCGTCGTGCTTGTCGCGTTGAGGTACTTCTCTTGGTGGGGATTGTCGTAGTCGGCGATGAGTCCGGTGGGGTCGCTGAAGGTGATGGGGTTGTTGTTGGCGTAGGTGTATCCGTTCCATTGTTGTGGGTCGGCGGGGTCCATGATGGGGTCGACACTGATGAAGCGGCCAGTGTTTTGGTCGTATTTGCGGGCGCCGATGTCGGTGAGCCCGGTGGTGGTGCTGTGAGGTTTGTCGAGGAACCGGTGGGTGTCGGGCCACGCGGAGGGTTGGGTGCCGCGGGGTTCGCCGTAGGGGGTGCTCGCCCGCCAGGTCGGCGTCTGCGCGGTGTTGTCCAGGGCGAGACCGCCGGTGTCGTGGCGGGTGGACAGTTCGTACTTGTAGTTGACCCCGGACCCGGTGCGGATGGCTTGGGCGCCGCCCGACAGGTGATAGAAGCGGCGTCCGGTCACAGTATTGGTGCTGGTGTTGAGGGTCAGCTCGGTGTTGTGCAGAAACAGCGTGGTCTGCCCCGGATCGCGGCGCAGGAGTTGATCACCATCGGCGCCGTACACGTAGTTCGTGCTTTGCCCCGGCGTGGTCACGGTGTCGAGTCGCCCGGTCGGCGACCACGTCAGGTCCTGGTTACCCGCGGGCAGAACGCGCGTGCGGGTGTTGCCCGCGTTGTCGTAGGTGTAGCTGCTGGTGTTCGCACCAGGGCCCGTAGTGGTGCTCGACTGCAACGCGTGCGGGCGCACCGCCGCCGCACCCGAAGGCGGATACGCGTAAGTCGTGACCGTGTCGGCAGCGCCGCCCACGCCGTGCTGGGTCTGCTTCGTGCGATTGCCGATCGGATCAATGTCCCATTCGGTCCAGTACGCCCCGGACTCGGCGAAACCACCACCCACCGTGGCACCACTATTCGACGCGGGATCCGCGGCACAACCATCGGTCCCCGTCCACGCGCTGCGCAGCCGAACCAGGTTGTCGTAGCGGTAGCACTGGGTTTCGGTCGCCCCAGCCAGTCGTGACGTGGTCTCTCTGGTCACGTTGCCTGCGGGGTCGTACCCGAAGGAGGTGCGTTCAACCTCCAGCGGTGTGCCCTCGGCGCGCATCAACCACCGTTCGAGCAGGCGGCTGTCGTGCGCGTCGTAGCGCTGACGCAGCACCGATACCTTGGCCGCGTTGAGATGGATCTCATCAGGCCGGCCGAACGCGTCATGCAGGACCTGGTTTTGATAACCGGTGAGCCCAGCGATGCCGCTGAGTAGGTCCAATGCTCCCGAGTAGGAGAACCCGAAGGGCTCGAACGGCAGGCCGCCATGCGCGGGGTAGTCGGTGCCCATCGGCAGGCTGATGCTGTCGCCGTAGAAGTGTTCGAAGGTGTAGGTGCCGGCCAACAATCCCTCGTTCGCGGGGATCACTGTGGTGTTGTCGAGCGGTTGGCCGTAGTTGGTGAAGCCAAGAGTGGATTTGTGGGTGTAGGCGTAGCTGGTGCCGTTTTGCCGCACATAACTCGATGAGGCGGTGAGTTTCCCGATCGAGTTGGGCAGGGCAGGGGTGACGCCTTCGCTGTCATAGCTCCATGAGGCGAGGACGGTCCCGTCGCCGAGGCTCTGGGACTTTTTCCGTCCGAGCGCGTCGTAGCCGTAGGCCAGCACCTGGCCGCGAGCGTCGGTGGTGGTCGCGACGCGGCCTGCGCCGTCATAGGTCGTGGTGGTGGTACCGGCGTCCGGGTCAGTTTGCGCGGTGACCTGGCCGAGGAGGTTGTAGCTGGTCGTCCACGTGTTGCCTGCACTGTCGACGCGCTGGTGGGGACGACCCTTGTTGTCGAAGGTGAACTGAGTGCTCTGCTGCGTTCCTCCGCTGATCCGGTGGATGCCGGTGAACGTGTTGCTCGGTGTGGAAAGTTGCGGGGCGCTTGTGTACTGCTGCAATGTCGTGGTTCGGCCAAGCCCGTCGACGATCGTGGACGTGGTGGTGGCCCCGGTCGGGGGGATCACCGTGGTCCGGTCACCGTTGTGGACAGTGGTGGTCGAGGTGATGACCGCATCGCGGTCCATCGAGTCCGTGCGGACGGGACGGCCGAGGCCGTCGAAAGTGATCCGGGAGTGGTTGCGGATCTGGTTCATCGGTGACTTGACCAGGTCCGGGCCAGGGAAGTGGTTGGGGTCGGAATCCCAGTAGGCGTTGTACTTCTCATACGCCCAGCCGTGGCTGTCATACATGGTGTTTGTCAGCAGCCGCCCGCCCAGCGGGGAGGGCACTTGGGTCTGGGATTCGCGCATCAGCGAGTCATAGATGGTGTAACTGGTGATGTAGCCGTCGGACTCGTTGAGTTTGTTGCTCTGTACGGCGCTGGGTGCGACCTTCGACAACAGGTAGCTGAATTTGACGTCCGCCGGTTTGGTCGTCGGTCGCCCAGCCAGCCAGCCCTCGGTGAGCCTGCCCAGAGCGTCGTACTTCGCCGTTGTGGTGATGCTGTTCGCGTCACTGGTACCGAGAGCAAGACCGCGCCGCGACTGCAGGGTGGTGGTTGCCTTGTGGCCCAGTGCGTTGGTGGTTTGGATTGTGGTCGGAATGCCGGTCGAGGGCGTGAACGAAGTCGAGGTTTTGGCGCCTGCGGCGTCGTAAGTGCTGGTCGGACGACCGTAGTTGTCGTAGACCGTCGTGCCGCTGGTCTTGTACGTGTATCCGCTGTTGTAATCCGAGGCGACCCGTACGACGGACACATCGCCGCGAGTCGGGGCGGCTTGTGGCCAGGTCGGATTGGCTGGCTGCGGCCAGGTTTGGGCCAGCGTCGGGTTGTCGTAGAAGATGCGGCTGTTGGTGATGACGTCGGTCGGCCGGTTCACGCCGCTGGGTGCGGTGAGCGCGTTGGTTTGGGCAGGAGTGGGCGCGGAGCCGCCGTTGGAGGACAGACCGCCGCACGGCTTGGCCAGCACCTCGACCTCAGCGACCAAGCCGACCAGGTTCAACCCGGTGTTCGACGGCGCGTAAGTCGTCGCGGTGCAGGTGGCTTGTGCGGCTTGGGTCACGTCGCCGTGGCTGTAGGTGAACAGCGGCAGGCCGGTGTTGACATCGTAGGTCTGGTCGGTCTGGGTGATCCGCCAGGTCGTGCCTGGGCCGCTGGTGATCGCCTGCCGCGACCACGTGGTCGCCGTACCGCTGTAGTTCGCCGTCAGCGCGGGCAAACCGGTGCGCGAACGGGTCGCGGTCGCCGGGGAGAGCCAGTACGAGGTGATGGTCGAGTTGTCGACAGGCCCGCCGTCACCGAGGTAGGCGGTCGTTTCCAGCGGGCTGCCCGCGAACTGGTCGGTATCTCGGTGTTGCCCGGCTTGGGAGTCGGTCAGGGTGACCGATCTGGTCGCGCCGCCGGGCAAGGTGTCGCCATCCATGCCCTGGTAATAGGTGGTCTCGCTGAGCGTCTTCGGTCCCCCGTCGGCGCCGGTGCGGACCGCCACCTCGGCGTAGCCGCGCCACTGGCCCCAGGTGCGGTCCGCGGCCTTGACGACCTCGTTGTCGTCGTAGCGCCACGCGGGACCGGTGTAGGCGTACGTGGTGCGAACCGCCGGGTTCCCACCGGTGTTGTCGATGTGGTTGACGGCGGTGACCGCGTACTTGCGGAACCAGTCGACGATCGGCGTCGTGCGCCCCGGCGGTGTCCACTTCACCGGGAAACAGCGTGACGTGTTCGTCGACGGCTCGGTCGTGACCGGGCCGACGCAGTCGCTTTGTGGGGAGTACTCCACTGAGATTCCTGCGCCGGTCGTGGTGGTGATGTTGCTGATGCGGTGCCGGGTGTAGGCGACCAGACCGTCGTTAGGTGAATTGACCCGGTTCGGCAGGGCGAGGCTGGCGAACGACGTCGAAGGCAGCGTGATCGGGTTCGTCGAGCCGCCCGCACTCGTGTCGTGCCCGGTGCGAGTGATGTCCGCCAACCACAGCGTGGGTTTCGTGGCGTTGCCGGTGGTCGGGATCGTCAGGTTCAGCGCATACGAATCGATAGTGGCGTAGGTGGCGGTCGCCGCCGTCCATTGCTTGGTGGTGATCGTGGTCAGACGCTGGGTCGACCAGAACGACGGGCTCCGCGTCGCGCAGGTGGCGCCGGAGGCGCAGTTGAGGTCATATGGGACATCTGGCCAGTTCACCGCGGTGGCCGCGGAGAGCGGGCTGCACGTGCCGGATACACATCGCGGCCCGGTGGTGAACACGACCTGGTTGGGCGGTGTGTTGTACGCGTTCCCGTTGGTGAACCCGTATTCGATCTTCGTCAGGTAACTGTCACGGTGATAGGAGACGTTCTGCGCGCCATTGTTCAGGCCGTAGTAGTTGACGCTGCGCAGATAGTGGTACGCCATCGCGTGGCTGTGAATGTCGGTGACGTAGTCGAGGTTCCACCGGTAGGCCATGGTGCACTTCGACGAACTGAACCCGGCGGCGTTGTGGCACGGGTCGCCGGGGTGTGAGGAGAACACGGGCACCGAGGCCACCGAGTTCGTCTCGGCCTTGCCCGACACCCACCCCGGGAGCCGATTGAGTCCGAAGTGGAAAGTCGAGCCCGAACGGTCGACGACCTTCCAGTACGAGGTGTTGTAGGTGCCGTTGTTGTTCCCGGAATTGACGACCTTCGTGATCACCGCACCGTCGTCACCGGTGGAGCGATACGTCCCCTTGCTCGCGTCCCATACCAGTGCGCTGCTGGAACCGTTGAGCGACAGGGTCAGAATCTCACCGGAGTAGCACAGGTCCTGGGTCGCGACCGGCGAGGGGGTGCCGCCTGGGGAATCGGCGCAGGGTACGAACGTCTGCTCGATGAATGACGATGGGGTGTTCCACCCGTCGCCGACCCAGGACGCCTGTGAGGTCGTCGACGCGGTTTTGCCGTCAACCACACCCGAGTCGTAAGACAGGCCTACCTGCGGCACCAGGGCCGACATCGCAGGCGGAACCGTGATCGGATATCCGTACGTGAACGATCCCGACTGGGATCCACCCGCCCACGAGCCTTCGGCCGACAGGCTGGTCGCTGAGAACGAACCGCCGCCCGAGGCTGGATCGGACGCGGCGACGGCGGCCAGCACCATCGGCTGGTTGGGCTGCATGTCCACGGGTGCCGACACTGTTTTCTTGACGGTGTCGTTGGTCGAGTCAAGCGGGGTCTGGGTGCGGCACTCGGGCTTGTCGGGGGTGGTCAGTGCGCAGTGCGGCAATTGGGTCAATCGCAGCCGCGCACCGTAGTCGCCGCCGTAGGCGTCGCCGAAGTCCGCGTAGTCGACACCGACCCGCGCCTTGCCGCCCGTTTGCGGCGTGGCGGTGACCACGACGCCCGACACCCCGGCCTTGGCCGCGGTGTCCTGGTCGGCGAGGCTGATCATGCTTGTGACCTCACCGGCCTGGGATTCCACCCATACGGAGCTGCCCTGCAGGTAGGAGCGCGCCGTTGTCGCGGTGATCGTCGCGACCTTGCCCGCAGGCCAGGTCACCTTCGCCGGGACTGCCTGCGATGTGGCGTCGTCGTGCGCCACCGGTCTCTCCGGCACGGTGATCGGCGTGACCGTCTTGACCGCCTGGGCCTGCATCCTGGCCATGAAGTCGTCTTCGGCGGTGTCGAGCAGCTGCGGCACGAACGACAGCGACGACGCACCCAACGAGACGACGATGGCTCCGAGCAGCCATAACCGCCAGGCGGCAAATGAGCGCGAGCGAAGGCGTGCAACAACCACTTGGGACCCCCAGGTACCGTGCGCCCGCACCCAGCGGGCGAAACCTGGCGAACTCTGCCACAAGATCGCGGGCCTCGGCTAGATGTGAACATCACAGGTCACGGCCACCGACTGGCCGATAGCCAGAGGGCCATCCCGTGTGTATGTTCGCCGCGCCGGGCCGCATCGTTCGCGGCAGGCCCTGGGGGCGTTCCGATCATGAACCGCGCTGTGTGCGCGGTACTGGCGCGTGCCTGTGGTTCGTGAACGGGATGAGGGGAGTCATCCGATATGCGCACACCGAAGAGCCGAAGAGCGCTGGCCGCGTGGACCGCGGCGGCCCTACTGACGGCGGTCACCACAACGTCGACAGCGGCCCAGGCACAAACCGTGCCCAATCCGGCTACCGGGTCTGTGGCACCACTTGGTGCGGCAGCGGCAATCGCGCGAGCCAAGGCCACCGGTCAGCCCGTGGTGGCCGACGCGCTGACCACGGCGAACAGCCAAACAGTCGCCAATCCGAATGGCACGCTGACATCGACCAACGCTATGCGGCCGGTGCGTACCCGGCGAGGCGACGGGTGGGTGAACCTCGACGCCACCCTGTCGCGCGGAGTCGACGGGCGCCTCACCACGGCCGCCACCCCCTCAGGTGTGTCGTTGTCGGGCGGCGGAAACCAACCACTGGCGATCTTGTCGAACAAGGCGGAGCAAGTCAGCCTGACCTTCCCGGCACCCCTTCCCGCGCCCACGGTGTCCGGTCACACGGCCACCTACGCGAACGTCTTCCCCGACGTCGATCTGGTGGTCAACGCCGGAAAACAGGGCGATTTCTCGCACACCCTGGTGGTCAAAAGCGCCGCTGCCGCGAGAAATCCCCAGCTGAAGTCGGTGCGGATCGGTGTTTCGAGCCCCGGCCTGGCAACGAGAGCGAACAACGAGCAGTCTGACCCTCAGTGACGTCACCGGCCGGTCGGCCTACACCGCGCCGCCCGCACTGATGTGGGATTCCACCCCGCCGCCGGCCGACGCGACCGCGGCGACCAGCCCTTCCCCCGAACTCGTCGATGCCGCGGGCGGTTCACCGCTCGACGCCCGCACCGGCGAGCCGCTGCGTTCCACCGCCGCCGCCGCCGGCCTCGCCGCGCGCACCGCCCCGGTCACCGTCACCGCGAACCGCGACGCGATCACTCTCGCACCGGACGAAGCGATGCTCACCGACCCGAAGACCGTCTTCCCGGTGATGATCGACCCCACCTTCGTGCCGAACTACTGGAGCCAGTACGCCGCGGACTGGACCCAGGTCCAGTCCGGCATTCCCGACTACAAGGGCTGGCACCAAACCGGGCCTGCCCAGGTCGGCTATTGCGGATGGACCAGCACGGATCCCGACAAGGACTGCAACGGGATCGCCAAGGTCCGCTCATACTTCCAATGGGGCATCCAGGGATTCCACAACACGGCGATCTACAGCGCGAAAGTCATCGTCACCCCGACCTACGTGATCAATTGCAACAGCGGTGTGCACCTCGACTGGACCAACGCCATCAGCTCAGCCACGAGCTGGAACAACATGCCCTCCACAATCAGGGAATTGCCCGCCCGCAACACCTGCAACGGTCTCAGCTACGACGTCAAAGCCGAAGTGGTGGAGGCGGTCAACAACCGGAGTAACACGGCGACGTTCCGACTGCGCGCCGCCGACGAGCTCACCACCGACGGGTGGAAAAAGTTCCAGCAGGACAACGCGACCCTGGAAGTGACTTGGGATGTCACGCCGGTCACGCCGACAGGCCCGTTCACGTCACCGATCATGCCGTGCACCAACGCCACTCCCTACCCTGGCATCGGCAAGACCGACGTGACGCTCTCACTGCAGACCTCCAACGCCAGCGACAACGTCAGCAAGCCCTTGGACGTCGTCTTCACGGTCAGCAAGGTCGGCACCGCCGAGGTCATCACCAAAACCACCACGGTCGCGGCCGGCAATCGCGCCGTCGTCGTCATCCCCTACACCCAGATCACCGACGGCGACTACAGGTGGTCAGCCACCGCAACCGACGGGTGGCTCACATCCAGCCCGTCCGCGACCTGCGCGTTTCACGTCGACACGTCCAAACCAGGCGCCCCCAGCATCGCATCAACCGACTACCCGAACGCCGCCGCCGGCAAGCCGATGCGCAGCCCCGGCAACTTCACCTTCACCGCCGGCGTGGGGAACCCGGCACCGGCCAAGTACCGCTACCAGCTCAGCGGCGGCACTCCCGTCACCGTCAACGCCACCAACGGCGCATGGACCGGGCCCATCACCGCCACCCGCATCACCGGCCACACCCTCACCGTCCAAGCACTCAACTCCGTCGGCACCGTCGGGCCCACCGCGACCTGGACGATCATCCCCACGCCACTCCTCACACCAGACCCACTCGGCGACCTCACCGGTGACGGCAAACCCGACCTCCTCACCGTCGGTGGCACCGCCGGAACCGCACCCGGGCTGTGGCTCACGCCCGGCAACGGCGGGAATCAACTCAAAACCCCCTACAACATCGGCATCCGCGGCACCGGACAGTCCACGTCCTCCGGCAAGCCCGCAGACTGGAACAACGCCCTTCTCGCAGACGGATACTTCACCCAATCCGGCGTCAACGACCTCATCGCCGTACTCCCCAATGGCGACATCCGCATCTACGTTTCCCCCGGCGACGGGTCCGCTCTAGAGACCACCAGTTCCGGGTCGGTGCGCAAGTTGCTTCGCGACACGCTCTACGCGCCAAATCGGACCCAGGTCAAACCGGCCAACAACATCACGATCAAACAGATCGTGACCATGGGACACCTCCCGCAGGACAGCGCAGGGGACCCCACCATCACGGCGTTCCCGGATCTGTTCGCGATCGTCGACAACGCGGGCAGCCACCAGCTGTGGTGGTTCGAACACCTTGACGGTGTCGGCAATTACCAAATGCCCGCCGTCGTCCTCGACGCCTCGATCAACTGGTCCACCAAGACCATCGCCGGCACTACCCGCGCGGGCAAACCCGCGCTTGTGGTCCGCGACAAGACTTCCGGGCAGGTCGACCTCTACTCCACCAACTGCACCGTCGACTGCGTCAACGTCAACTGGTTCACCAACGCCACCAAAACCACCGCCCACGCCGCGAGCAGTGCCCTGAACACGACCAACGCGCCCGTCATCACCAGCAACGACGCAAATGCCGACACCCACCCCGATCTCTGGGCGATCAGCGGGGCGGGGATCGCCAAGTACGGCGCGGGAACCAGCACAGGGACCTTCGCCAGCCCCACCGGCACCGCGACGGTCATCCCGCCGGTCAGCGCGAACCTACGGCCCATGGGAACAGTCAACTTCCGAAATCCCGCCACCAACCAGGACGAAACCCACGTCTACGCCGCCAACGCCGCAGGACAGCTTCTCGACTATCAGAAAATGCCGTCAGGCATCCTCGGCCCACCGACCACCATCGGAACCGCCGGATGGAACGCCTTCACCCCCTTCGGCATCGTCGACTGGAACCACGACGGCTACCCAGACCTGCTCACCCGCCACGACACCTTCTGCACCGAAGACGTCTTCCTCGGCAGCGCCACCGGAT
>NZ_JBOHGC010000593.1:0-2395 GCF_050699995.1 Actinokineospora sp.
GCGCGTCGGCGAGCGACCCGCCGGACAGCGCGGTCGGCGCCAGCTCCGCGACCAGCGCCCGCGCCTCGGCGAGGTTCTCCCGCGCCGTGCGCGCCGCGAGGTCGAGCAGCCGCCGGGCCTTCTCCGAGTCCACTTCGGACTCCGCGGCCTGCACCAGGGTGATGATGCTGGTGAAGCCCTGGGCGAGGGTGTCGTGGATCTCGCCCGCCAGCCGGGCCCGCTCGGCGTTCACCCCGGCCTCGTGGGAGAGCTGGGCGACCTCCGCCCGGCTGCTCTCCAGCGCGGTGATCAGCTCGGCCCGCTCCTCGCTCTGCCGGACGATCCGGTGGATGTAGGTGCCGATGAGCAGGGAGAACGCCAGACCGAAGAACGCCAGCCCGAAGTCGTGCGCGTCGAAGGAAACGCCCGCGAAGACCGCCGAGAAGATCGGCGGCAGGACGTTCAACAGCGCGACGAGCGGCGCGGAGATCCGCAGCCGGAAGGTCATGGACACCATCGGGCAGATCATGAACAGCGCGTAGGTGCTCGCCGGGGTGAACGCGACGGCGGTGAAGAACAGCGCGGCCAGCCCCGCGACGAACACGGCGCCCCGCGGGGTGCGGTCGGTGAGGATCACGCGGCGGCCGTACATGGCGTACCAGGCGACGAGGGCGGTCAGGGCGGTCACCGCCCCTGCCTCCCTGGCGGGCGTCTGGGTGCCGGTCACGACGATCACCACGACCGCGACGTAACCGATCGCGAAGTACACGTCCCAGATCCACCGCGACCGGTCCCAGGCCTGGGTCATCCGGCTCGCCGCCCGCTCCACCGGAACGTCAGCAGGCACAGCACCAGACCGATCACGCACCACGCCCCCAGAACCAGTGCCGTATGTGCACGAAGATGCCGGAGGTGAACTGCAGCGCGATCACCGGCAGGTTCAGCACCGCGGGCGCGCTCTTGCCGGACGTGCGAACTGGCGGCGATGCCGATCAGCGTGCAACTCAGGACGGACAGAGCGAGCAGCCAGGCCAGCGTCAGCCAACGCGCCGGGTCGGTGGGCAACTGCAGGTCAAAGAGCAGCACGCCGACAGCGAGCAGCAGGATCACTTCGCCCAGTGTCGCCACCGCGACCAGGACGATCTTGCCGACGAAGTACGCGGTCGCGGTGATCGGTGTGCCGCGCAGGCGTTTGAGCGTGCCGTCCTCGCGGTCGATCGCGATGCCGACGCCGGTGGTCATAAAGGCGGTGGAGAGGATGCATGCTGGCGGCGAAGACCTGGCTCATCGGCACGGTCAGGCCAGGGTCCGTCTTGTTGAAGATCGAGCCGAGCAGGACCAGCAGGAAGGCGGGGAAGGCGAAGGTGAAGATCACGGCTTCGCTGGTGCACCTGGAGACCGGTGACCTCGCGCCCGGCCAGCGCGGCCACGGCCGACGTCGGGTCGTAGGTGCGCAACACGTGCGCGCCGGTGTGGTCGGTCCAGGTGACGGTGGCCGGCGCGGTCTCGCGCCCGCCCAGCGTCGCGGGCGTCCCCTCGGCGACGATGCGCCCGCCCGCGATCACCGCCAGACGGCTCGCGAGGGCTTCGGCCTCGTCGAGGTAGTGGGTGGTGAGCAGGATGGTCGTGCCGTCACCTGCCAAGGTCCGCACGAGGTCCCAGAACTGGCGTCGGGCCTGTGGGTCGAACCCGGTTGTCGGCTCGTCGAGGAAGAGCAACTCGGGGTTGCCGACGATCCCTAGAGCGACGTCCACGCGCCTGCGCTGTCCGCCGGACAACGACCTGATGCGCGCGCCGGCTTTCTCGGTAAGGCCGCAGATGTCGATGACATCGGTGACAGACCGGGGATTCGGGTAGTAACCGGCGTAGTGCTTGACCGCTCTGCCACGGTGAGTTCGGCGCTGTCGGTCGCGGTTTGCAGGACGATCCCGATGCGGGAGCGCCAGTGCCTGCCCGCTTTGCCGGGGTCCTCGCCGAAGACCGTGGCGTCGCCGCTGGTGCGGTGGCGGTGGCCTTCGAGGATTTCGACGGTCGTGGTCTTGCCGGCGCCGTTAGGACCCAGGAGGGCGGAGACTTCGCATTGGGCGACATGGAGGTCGATTCCGGCCACGGCGGTGTTGTCGCCGTAGTTCTTGCGGAGGTCGCGGACTTCGATCGCGTTCATGACTCGATCGTTTCCCGGGAGGGGTGGGTCCAGGGTCGCCCGAAGCACTGAACCTCATGTCAACCGATCGGATGACACGGAGTCAGCTCCGGGTGGTGTGCGCCCGGGCGTGAGTGCGGTGACTCGGTGGCTGTTCAGGCCGCCGAGTGTCGTGGTGTTGCGGGGATGGGTTTTCGGTGTGGGTCGAGGTAGGCGGGTGGGGTGAACTCGGGCAGGCCGTTGATGATGGTGACGGCCCAGTCGGAGTTGTGG
>NZ_JBOHGC010000594.1:0-9686 GCF_050699995.1 Actinokineospora sp.
CTCCAGGGTCGTCTCAACACACGCGCCGACATCCCCGGTGGTCGCACATTTGTAGCCCTGCCTGATGGGCTCGACGAAGATCGCATCAACAAGGTCGGCGCCAGTCATGCCGGTGTCGAGGTACCCAAGTGCTTGCGCTTCGGCGCAGAAAGCGGTCGGGCTCGAGTGACTTCCCGAGCACCGCCGATAAGCCCAATCCTTGATAGCGAGCCCGTACTCGTTATCCGCATAGCTGCGCCCACCCGGGCGGGCGAGTTTCAGCTCCCCGAAAGTCGGGACCGTCTCCTCGGCAATTTTCGGCTGACGACTCCGCAGGGTGTTTTGGCCACTGGCAAGGTATTTATATCCGGCGTACTGCCGGTCCACGAGACGATTGTGAGTGCCAACCGGGTCGATATCCCACCCTCGACCTTCGTACGCACAAGTCCCGACCCCGCACTCTTGGTACAGGCCCGTGGGGTCGCTGTAGGTGATCGGGTTGTTGTTGGCGTAGGCGTAGCCGTTCCAGGATTGGGGGTCGGCGGTGACCATGATGGGGTCGACGCTGATGAAGCGGCCGGTGTCTTGATCGTATTTCCGGGCGCCGATGTCGGTCAGACCAGTGGCTGTGCTGTGGGGTTTGTCGAGGAAGCGGTGGGTGTCAGGCCAAATGGACGGCTGGGTGCCGCGGGGCTGGCCGTAGGGCGTGTTGGCGCGCCAAGTTGGGGTTTGAGCGGTGTTGTTCAGCGCGAGAGTGCCGGTGTTATGGCGCGTGGCGAGTTCGTAGCTGTAGTTGACACCGGATCCGGTGCGGATGGCTTGGGCTCCGCCGGGCAATGGATAGAAGCGGCGACCGCTGACGGTGTTGGTGCTGGTGTTGACGACGAGTTCGGTGTTGTGCAGGTAGAGCGTGGTGGCACCGGGGTCGCGGCGTAGAAGTTGGTTTCCGTCGGCGTCGTAGGCGTAGCTGGTGGTCGATGACGGTGTGGCGACGGTGTTCACTCGACCGGTCGGAGTCCAGGTCAGGTCCTGGTTGCCGTCGGGAAGACCGCGCGTACGGGTACTGCCCGCGTTGTCGTAGGTGTAGGTCGCCGTCGCGGCACCGGGACCGGTGGTGGTGCTGGACTGCAGGGCATGAGGGCGCACCGCCCCTGCCCCGGAAGTCGGGTATGTGTAGGTGGTGACGGTGTCGGCGGCGCCGCCCAGGCCATGCTGAGTTTGTTTGGTGCGGTTGCCAACGGGATCGATGTCCCAGTCGGTCCAGTACGCGCCGCTGTCGGCGATGCCGGTACCCACCGTCGCTCCGCTATTGGTTGCAGGATCCGCCGCACAGGCGTCGGTCGCCGTCCAAGCCTTGCGGAGCCGGATCAGTGTGTCATAGCGATAGCACTGGGTCTCGGTCGCGCCGGCGAATCGTGAGGTGGTTTCCCGCAGGACATTGCCTGCCGGGTCGTAGCCGAAGCTGGTTCGTTCGACTTCGAGCGGGATTCCTTGAGCCCGCGTCAACCAGGTTTCGTTGATCCTGCTGTTGTGCGGATCATAGGAGTACCGAAGCGTGGTTGTCGGACTGGCATTGAATTGGATTGAGTCTGGGCGACCGAACCCGTCGTAGACGATCTTCTTGAGGTATGAGGTGAACCCGGAAACACCTGTCAACAGGTCGAGTCCAGCGGTGTAGGTCAGGCCGACGGATTCGGGAGGCAGACCGCCGTGGGCGGGATACTGGGTTCTTGTGGGCAGGCTGAGGGTGTCGGCGAAGAAGTGAGTGAAGGTGTAGGTGCCAGCGAGTGCGCCTTCGTTGCTGGGAATCACGGTCGTGGTGTCGAGCGGCTGACCGTGTTTGGTAAATCCGAGAGTGCTCTTGTGGGTGTAGGCGTAGCTGGTTCCCGCCTGCTGTGAATAGCTGGACGAGGCGGTCAGCTTCCCCACCGCGTTGGGCATTGTTGGGGTTACGCCGTCACCGTCGTAAGTCCACGACGCAAGGGTGCTGCCGTCGCCCGTTCGTTGCAACTTCTTGCGACCGAGCGCATCGTAGGTGTAGGCCAAGACCTGACCAATGGCATCGGTGGTAGTGGCGACACGGCCGGCATCGTCATATGTCGTAGTGCTGGTACCAGCGTCGGGATCGGATTGACTCATGACCTGTCCGAGCAGGTCGTAGCTGGTAGTCCAGGTGTTGCCCGACGGGTCGATGCGCTGGTGCAGTTGGCCTTTGTTGTTGAAGGCGAATGTCGAAGTGTGCGCTGCGCCACCGGTGATCCGGTGAATCCCGGTGAAGGTGTTCGCGGGCATGACAACCTGTGGGGAGGTCGTGTACTGGTGCAGTGCGGTTGTCCGCCCGAGCGCATCGGTTTCAGTGGTTGTGACTGTGGAGCCCGCTGGCGGGATCACCGTTGTGCGGTCACCGTTGTAAACACTCCGGGTAGAGGTCACCACAGCATCCATGTCCATTGACTGGGACACGATCGTGCGGCCGAGACCGTCGAAGGTGAGTCGAGTCTGGTTGCGGATCTCGTTCTGTGGGCTGATAACCAGGTCAGGGCCGGGGAAGTGGTTGGGATCACCATCCCGATAGGTGTGGTACTTCTTGTAGGTCCAGCCGTGGCTGTCGTACATCGTGTTGGTCAGAAGCCTCCCACCTGCCGGTGATGGGGACTGGGTTTGCACTTCACGCAGCAGCGAGTCGTAGATGACGTAACTGGTGTTGTAGCCCTCGAACTCGTTGAGTTTGTTGGCCTGAACCGCGCTGCGCGCGACTTGTGACATCAGGTAGCTGAACTTGATGTCGGCCGGTTTGTCCGTGGTGCGCCCGGCAATCCAGCCGGCGGTGAGCCTGCCGAGTGCGTCGTACTGCCGGGTTGTGGTGATGTTGTTGGCGTCGCTGGTTCCGACAGTGAGACCACGACGGGTATTGAACGTGCTGGATGTCTTGTGTCCCAGCGCATTGATGGTTTCGACCTTGGTCGGTTGTCCAGTCGCGGGAGTATATGCGGTGGATGTCTTCTGGCCGATCGCGTCGTAGACCTCGACGGTCCTGCCGTAGCTTTCCTTCACGGTCGCCGTGGCCGTTTTGTATATGTAGGAACCGTTGTAGTCGACAGCGGACCGGACAACCGAGACATCACCCCGGGTGGGCGCGGCCTGAGGCCACGCGGGCGCCGCCGGCTGTGGCCACGTGCGGGCGAGCATCGGGTTGTCATAGAACGTGCGCGTGTTAGCGATAACGTCGGCCGGTCGGTTGACATTGCTCGGCGCGGTCAGCGCGTTGGTTTGGGCAGGGGTGGGAGCTGAGCCACCGTTGGAGGATTGGCCGCCGCAGGGTTTGGCGAGGACTTCGACCTCGGCGACCAAGCCGACCAGGTTGAGCGCGGTGTTCGACGGCGCATAGGTCGCCACCGTGCAGGTCGACTGCGCCGGCTGGGAGACATCGCCATGGCTGTAAGTGAATAGCAACAGGCCGGTGGTGACGTCATGCGTCTCATCGGTCTGGGTGATCCGCCATGTGGTGCCGGGGCCGCTGGTGATCGCCTGCCGCGACCATGTCGTCGAGGTCCTGCTGTAGTTGGCGGTGAGCGGAGCAAGGCCGGTGCGCGCGCGGGTGGCAGTGGCAGGGGAGAGCCAGTAAGAAGTGATCGTGGAGTTCTCGACCGGGCCCCCGTCACCGAGGTAGGCGGTGGATTCCAGGGGCCTACCCCCGAACTGCGCCGTGTCACGGTGTTGACCGCCCTGCGAGTCGGTCAAGACGACGGATCGTGAGGCACCAGCGGGGAGCGTGTCTCCGTCCATACCTTGGTAGTAGGTGGTTTCACTGAGTGTCTTGGGTTCGCCGTCAGCCCCGGTGCGGGTCTGTACCTTGGCATAACCGCGCCACTGACCCCACGTGCGGTCTTCTGGCTTGACGACCTCGTTGTCGTCGTAGTGCCAGGCTGGGCCGGTGAAGGTGTAGGTGGTGCGCACCGCCGGGTTGGTGCCGGTGTTGTCGATGTGGTTGACCGCGGTTACTGCGTACTTGCGGAACCAGTCGACGATTGGCGCTGTGCGCCCAGGCGGTGTCCATTTCACCGGGAAACAGCGCGATGTGTTGGTCGATGGTTCGGTGGTGACTGGGCCGACGCAGTCGCTTTGCGGGGAGTACTCCACCGAGATGCCCGCGCCGGTTTCGGTGGTGATATTGCTGATGCGGTGCCGGGTGTAGGCGACCAGACCGTCGTTAGGTGAATTGACCCGGTTCGGCAGGGCGATACTGGCAAACGACGTCGAGGGCAATGTGATGGGGGCGGTCGAACCGCCCGCGCTGGTGTCATGCCCGGTACGTGCGATGTTCGCCAGCCACAGCGTGGGCTTGGTGGCGTTGCCGGTCGTTGGGATGGTCTGGTTCAGCGCATACGAATCGATAGTGGCGTAGGTGGCGGTCGCCGCGGTCCACTGCTTGGTGGTGATCGTGGTCAGACGCTGAGTCGACCAGAATGATGGGCTCCGCGTCGCACAGGTGGCACCGGAGGCGCAGTTGAGGTCATAGGGAACGTCCGGCCAGTTGACGGCCGTGCTCGCCGACAGCGGACTGCACGTTCCGGACACACACCGGGGCCCCGCGGTGAACACGACCTGGTTGGGCGGTGTGTTGTACGCGTTGCCGTTGGTGAAACCGTACTCGATCTTCGTCAGGTAGCTGTCACGGTGATAGGAGACGTTCTGCGCGCCGTTGTTCAGGCCGTAGTAGTTGACGCTGCGCAGATAGTGGTACGCCATCGCGTGGCTGTGAATGTCGGTGACATAGTCAAGATTCCACCGGTAGCCCATCCTGCACTGCGACGCACTGAACCCCGCGGCGTTGTAGCACGGATCGCCAGGATGCGCGGAGAAAACAGGAACCGACGCCACGGAGTTGGTCTCATCTTTGCCCGGAACCCAGCCTGGCAACCGGTTGAGTCCGAAATGGAAGGTCGAACCATGACGGTCGAGGACCTTCCAGTAGGACGTATTGTAGGAGCCGTTCCCGTTGCCGGAATTGACAATCTTCGTGATCACCGCGCCATCGTCATCGGCCGAACGATACTGGCCTTGGCTCACGTCCCATACCAAGGCGCTGGTAGAGCCGTTGAGCGACAAGGTCAGAATCTCGCCTGAGTAGCAAAGATCGTTTGTGGCAACCGGGGACGGTTTTCCACCCGGGGAGTCCGCGCAGGACACGAACGACTGCTCGATGAACGATGAAGGCGTGTTCCAACCGTCACCGACCCACGACGACTGCGACGTTGTTGACGCGGTCTTGCCGTCGACCGACCCTGAGTCGTAAGACAGACCGAACTCCGGCACCAGTGGCGACGCACCAGGCGGGACAGTAATCGGATAGCTGTAGGTGAACGATCCCGACTGGGAACCCCCGGCCCAGGAACCCGCTGCCGACATGCTCGTCGCCTCGAAGCTGCCGCCACCTGTGGCAGGATCGGAGGCGGCGACCGCAGCCAGCATCATCGGCTGGTTCGGCTGCATCTCGACTGGAGCCGACACACTTTTCTTGGTCGTGTCGTTGGTCGAATCGAGGGGAATTTGAGCGCGGCATTCAGGCTTGTCGGGGGTGGTGAGCGCGCACTGCGGGAGCTGGGTCAGGCGCAGGCGCGCGCCGTAGTCACCGCCGAAGGCGTCGCCGAATTCGGCGTAATCGACACCGACCCTGGCCTTGCCAGCGGCCTCGGCGGTGGCGGTGACCAGCACTCCGGCGACCCCGGTCTTCGCCGTGACGTCCGGGTCGGCGAGTTCGATCTTGGCTTTCACCTCACCGGCCCGGGATTCCAGCCAGACGGGGCTGCCCTGCAGGTAGGAACGTGCCGTGGTCGCGGTGATCGTCGCGACGTTGGCGGCCGGCCAGGTGACCTTGGCGGGCGTGGCCTCGGACTTGGCGTCGTCGTGCGGCGCCGGTCTCTCGGGAACGGTGACGGGTGTGACCGTCTTAACTGCCTGGGTCTGCATCCGGGCCATGAAGTCGTCCTCGGCGATGCCGAGCAGCTGCGGCACGAACGAAAGCGATGACGCGCCGAGTGAGACAACGAGCGCGCCGAGCAGCCATAACCGCCAAGTGGCGAGCGTGCGCGAGCGAAGACGTGCAGCAATCACGTGGGCCCCCAGGTACCGTGCGCCCGCACCCCTGCGGACGAAACCTGGCGAACTCTGCCAGAAGATCTCGTACTCCGGGTAGATGTGAACATCACAGGTCACGGCCACCGAATGGTTGATAGCCGGTGGGGTACCGCCCGTGTATGTTCGCCGCGCCGGGCCGCATCGTTGCGGCAGGCCCTGGGGGCGTTCCGATCATGACACCGCGCTGTGTTGCGCGGGGCTGGCGCGCGCCTGTGGTTGAGGAACGGGATGTGGGGAGTCATCCGATATGCGCACACCGAAGAGCCGAAGAGCCCTGGCCGCGTGGACCGCCGCAGCCCTGCTGGCGACCATGGTCGCCACAACACCGACCGCGGCGCAGGCGCAACCCGCGCCCACCCAGGCTGTCCCGGCGCCGCTGGGCGCGGCGGCGGCCATCGCCCAAGCCAAGGCGACCGGCAAGCCAGTGGTGGCTGACGCGCTGACCATGGCGAACAGCCAGACCATCGCCAATCCCAACGGCACCCTGACGTCGAGCAATGCGATGCGCCCCGTGCGCACGCGACGCGGTGACACCTGGGTGAACCTGGATCCCACCTTGTCGCGCAGGGCCGACGGGCGGTTCAGCACCGCCGCCACCCCCTCGGGTGTGTCCTTGTCCGGGGGCGGTGACCAGCCCATGGCGATCCTGTCGAACAAGGCGCAGACGGTCAGCCTCACCTTCCCTGCGCCCCTGCCCGCACCCACGGTGTCCGGACACACCGCCACCTACGCGAACGTCTTCCCCGATGTCGACCTCGTCGTCAACGCCACCAAACACGGCGATTTCTCCCACACCCTGGTGGTAAAAACCGCCGGCGCAGCCAAGAACCCGCGGCTGAAGTCCCTGCGGATCGGCGTAACGAGCCCGGGACTGAGCACCACGGCCAACCAGGACAGCAGTCTCACCCTCACCGACGCGGCGGGCCGCGCCGCTTACACTGCCCCGCCCGCCCTGATGTGGGATTCCACCCCACCACCGGCCGAAGCGACAGCGGCGACCAACCCGTCCCCCGAACTCACCGACATTGCGGGCGGCTCGCCGCTGGACGCGAAGACCGGCATGGCTATGCGGTCCACCGCCACCGCGGCCGGGATGGCCGCACGCACCGCCCCGGTCACCGTCACCGCCGACCGTGACGCGATCACCCTCGTGCCGAACGAATCGATGCTCACCGACCCGAACACGGTGTTCCCGGTGATGATCGACCCGACGTTCGTGCCGAACTACTGGAGTCAATACGCCGCGGACTGGACACAGGTCCAATCCGGCAAGCCGGACTACAAAGGCTGGCACCAAACCGGCCCCGCTCAGATCGGCTACTGCGGTTGGCCCGGACCCGCCCCCGACTACTGCAACGGGATCGATGACGTCCGCTCGTACTTCCAGTGGGGCATCCAAGGATTTCACGGCACCGCGATCTACAGCGCGAAGGCCATCTTCACCCCGACCTACGCGATCAACTGCAACAGCGGTGTCCACCTCGACTGGACTAACGCCATCGGTGCGGACACCAGTTGGAACACCATGCCCGGCGCAATCGAGACATTGGCCGCCCTGCCCACCTGCAACGGACTCAGCTATGACGTCAAGGCCCAAGTGGTGAAGGCGGTCAACAACCGGAGCAACGTCGCCACGTTCAGACTGCGCGCCGCCAACGAAGACACCACCGACGGGTGGAAGAAGTTCCAACAGGACAACGCGACACTGGAAGTAACCTGGGATGTCAAGCCCGTCACTCCCAACAGCCCGTACACGTCGCCGATCATGCCGTGCACGAACGCCACGCCCTACCCAGGCATCGGTAAGACCGACGTGACTCTTTCGCTGCAGACCTCCAATGCCAGCGACAACGTCAGCAAACCACTTGATGTTGTATTCACCGTGAAGAAGCTCGGCACCAGCCAGGTCATCACCAAGACCACCACGGTCGCGGCCAGCAACCGTGCCGTCGTGGTGCTCCCCTATACCCAGTTCACCGACGGCGACTACACCTGGTCAGCCACCGCAACCGACGGTTGGCTCACCTCCGGGCCGTCCACCACCTGCACGTTCCATGTGGACACCTCAAAGCCCGGCGCGCCGACCATCGCCTCCACCGACTATCCGAACGCCGCCGCGGGCAAGCCGATGCGCACACCCGGCAACTTCACCTTCAGCGCCGGTCCCGGTAACCCCGCCCCCGCGAAGTACCGCTACCAACTCAGCGGCGGCACCCCAGTGACCGTCAACGCCACCAACGGCACTTGGTCTGGGCCTATCACCGCGACCCGCATCACCGGCCACACCCTGACGGTGCAAGCGCTGAACTCCGTCGGAACCGTCGGACCTACCGCGACATGGACAATCGTCCCATCGCCACTGGCGACTCCTGACCCAACGGGCGATCTAAGCGGCGACGGCAAACCAGACATCCTCACCATCGGTGGAACCGCAGGAACCGCACCCGGTCTGTGGCTCACCCCCGGCAACGGCGGAAACCAACTCCTGACCCCCTACAACATCGGCATCCGCGGCACCGGGCTGTCCACCTCGTCCGGCAAGCCCGCCGACTGGAACAACACACTGCTCACCAGCGGCTACTTCAGCGAGTCCGGCCTCAACGATCTCATGGCCGTACTCCCCAACGGCGACATCCTCATCTACACCGTCCCCGGCGACGGCTCCGCACTGCCAACCCATGACGTCAACACCGTCCAAGGCATCGCCAGCGACACGTTGTATGACCCCAATTTCACCCCGGTCAAACCCGCGAACAATATCACCATCAAGCAGATCGTGACCATGGGGCATCTCCCCCAAGACACCGCCGCAGGCACCGTAGGCCCCGAATTCCCCGACCTGTTCGCCGTGGTGGACAACGCTGGCAGCTACCAACTGTGGTGGTTCGAACATCTCGACGGCATCGGCAACTACCAGATGCCCGCGGTCGTCTTGGACTCGACGATCAACTGGTCCACCAAAACCATTTCCGGCACCACCCGCGCAGGCAAGCCCGCCTTGGTAGTACGCGACAAGACCACCGGACAGGTCGACCTCTACAGCACCAACTGCACCATCGACTGCGCCAACACGAACTGGTTCACCGACGCCACCAAAACCGTCGCCCGACCCGCGGCCAGCGCGCTCAACGCCACCAACACCCCGGTCGTCACGAGCAGCGACACCAACAACGACACCCATCCCGACCTCTGGGGCATCAGCGCCACCGGCGCGGCCAGCTACGGCGCGGGAACCAGCACCGGCACCTTCGCCGCACCTGCCGCAGCCGGGACCGTCATTCCCCCGGTGACCGCGAACCTCCGCCCCATGGGTGCGGTCAACTTCCGTAACCCCGCCACCAACCAAGACGAAACCCACGTCTACGCGGCGAACGCAGCCGGGCAACTGCTCGACTACCAGAAGATGCCCTCAGGCATCCTCGGCCCACCGACCATCATCGGCACCGCCGGATGGAACGCCTTCACCCCCTTCGGCATCGTCGACTGGAACCACGACGGCTACCCAGACCTGCTCACCCGCCACGACACCTTCTGCACCGAAGACGTCTTCCTCGGCAGCGCCACCGGAT
>NZ_JBOHGC010000595.1:0-2101 GCF_050699995.1 Actinokineospora sp.
CTCCCAGACGCTGACCGCGGTGATCGCCGGGTGCCAGGGCGCGTGGGAGTTCTTCGGCGGCGTGTTCAAGGTGTTGATCCCGGACAACCTCAAGGCGGTCGTGGCCGGCGCGGACGCGGTCAACCCGCGGCTGAGCGGCGGCTGGTTTGACTACGCCCAGCACGCCGGGTTCGCCACCGACCCGGCGCGGGTGCGCCGGCCTCAGGACAAGCCCCGGGTGGAGCGGGCCGTGCAGTACGTGCGCGGCAACTTCTGGGCCGGTGAGACCTTCACCGACCTGCCCGACGCTCAGGCGCGGGTGGTCGTGTGGTGCTCGCAGCGGGCCGGGATGCGGATCCACGGGACTACCGCGGCCCGCCCGGTGCAGATGTTCGCCGAGGTCGAAAGCTGTTGCCTTCTAACGGTTCCGGCGCCCTATGACGTGCCGATGTTCACCAGGGTGAAGGTGCACCGCGACTTCCACGTCGAGGTCGCCCGCTCGCTCTACTCGGTGCCCGAGCACCTGCTCGGCCAGCACCTGGACGCCCGCGCCGACAGCGAGCTGGTCAAGCTGTTCCACGACGGGCGGCTGGTCAAGACCCATCCGCGTCAGCGCCCCGGCGGGCGCAGCACCGACGCCGGGGACCTGCCGATGGAGAAGGCCGGCTACGCGATGCGGGACCTCACCGCGCTGGTCGCGGTCGCCGCCGGCCACGGCCCCAACGTCGGGATCTACGCCGAGCGGCTGCTCGACGACCCGCTGCCCTGGACCCGGATGCGCAGCGTCTACCGGCTCCTCGGGCTGGTCCGCCGCTACGGCCCCGGCCCGGTCGAGGCCGCCTGCGCGCGCGCCCTGGACCTCGACGTCGTGTCGGTCACCAAGATCGCCTCGATGCTCGAACGGGCCACCGAGCACGACCCGACCGTGCTGCCCGCCACAGCCGGCGCGCCGAGCGGTCGGTTCGCCCGCGACGTCGGCGAGTACGCGATGGCCGGCGGCACCCAACTCACCCTCATCCGCGGCGGCCTGAGCGCAGCCCACCCCCTCGACACAGGACTGGAGACCACCTCATGACCACCACGACAACGACACCAGCCGGCGCCGGGCCGGTCGACCCGATCGGCGCGGACCTCACGCGCACCCTGCGCACCCTCAAGCTGTCCGGGCTCAAGTCCACCCTGCCCGAGCGGCTCGCCCTGGCCCGGACCCGCAAGATGGGCCACGCCGCGTTCCTCGAGCTCCTGCTGGGCGACGAGGTGACCCGCCGCGACTCCCGCTCGGCGATGCTGCGTGCCCGGGCCGCCGGCCTGGACCCCACCATGCGCCTGGACACCTGGGACGAGCCCGAGGACCTGCGCTACGACCGGACCCTGTGGTCGGACCTGACCAGCCTGCGGTTCACCGAGGCCGCCCACGGCGTCCTGGTCCTCGGGCCGGTCGGCGTCGGCAAGACCCACCTCGCCTGCGCGCTCGGGCACATCGGCATCCGCCGACGCCTCAGCGTGCACTTCTCACGCACCGACAAACTGTTCACCCGACTACGCGCCGCCCGCCTGGACAACACCCTCGACGCCGAGATGCGCCGCCTCGCCCGGGTCGACCTGCTCATCCTCGACGACTTCGCACTCCGAGCGCTCGACGCCACCGAGACCAACGACTTCTACGAGATCGTCGTCGAACGCCACTGCAAGGCATCCACCATCGTCACCTCCAACCGGGAGCCCGCCGAATGGCTGACCATGATGAGCGACGCCCTGCTCGCCCAGTCCGCCGTCGACCGGCTCACCTCAGGCGCGCACACCCTCATCGTCGAAGGCCCCTCCTACCGGCAACGAGCACAACCCGACCGGCGCGCCACCGTTGACCCCGAGAGCGAGGCCCGCGATGCTCACTGACACATCCAGGTGGTCCCATGCTCGTGGCAACGAGGTGGTCCCATCACGCTGGCAAGCGACAGCCGTCGCTAGGGGATTGGTTTTCGGGCGCCGTTGACACGGGTAACGCTTCGCTTACCGAAACGACGGCGCCGGCATCTGTAGGGGTGCGTCGACGGTGGGGGTGGATGGATGGTCGACGTGATTGGCGTGCCAAATCGGATCTCCGATCAACGGTACGTAGAGC
>NZ_JBOHGC010000596.1:0-14207 GCF_050699995.1 Actinokineospora sp.
TCCTGGAGGTGCACTCCAAGGGCAAGCCGATGGCGCCCGACGCGGACCTGCACAGCCTGGCCTAGCGCACCGTCGGCAAGTCCGGCGCCGATCTGGCCAACGTCCTCAACGAGGCCGCCCTGCTCACCGCCCGGAACAACGGGTCGATGATCACCGACGAGCAGCTCGAGGAGGCGATCGACCGCGTCGTCGCCGGCCCCGAGCGGCGCACCCGGGCGATGAGCGAGAAGGAGAAGAAGGTCACCGCCTACCACGAGGGCGGGCACGCCCTCGCCGCGTGGGCGATGCCGGACCTGGAGCCGGTGTACAAGCTGACGATCCTGCCGCGTGGCCGCACGGGTGGGCACGCGCTCGTCGTCCCCGAGGACGACAAGCAGCTCATGACCCGCTCGGAGATGATCGCCCGGCTGGTGTTCGCGCTGGGCGGCCGCTCGGCGGAGGAGCTGGTGTTCCACGAGCCCACCACCGGCGCCTCCTCGGACATCGAGCAGGCCACCAAGATCGCCAAGGCGATGGTGACCGAGTACGGCATGAGCGCCCGGCTCGGCGCGGTCAAGTACGGCCAGGACCAGGGCGACCCGTTCCTGGGCCGCTCCATGGGCCACGCGCCGGACTACTCGCTGGAGGTCGCGCACGAGATCGACGAGGAGGTGCGCAAGCTCATCGAGGCCGCGCACACCGAGGCGTGGGACGTGCTCAACACCTACCGCGACGTGCTCGACGAACTCGTGGTCGAGCTGCTTGAGAAGGAGACGCTGACCCGCAAGGACCTGGAGCGGATCTTCTCCAACGTCGAGAAGCGCCCCCGGATCACCGCGTTCAACGACTTCGGCGAGCGCACCCCGTCGGACAAGCCGCCGATCAAGACCCCGCGCGAACTCGCGAAGGAACGCGGCGAGCCTTGGCCGGAGGAGCCCGAGCCCATCCCGGTGGCCGTGGCGCCCGGTGGCCAGGACCTGCCCGGCGGACCGCCGCGGACCAACCCGGAGTCGCCCAGCGGCAACGGCGCCGTCCCCAACGGCACCCCGCCGCCCTACGGCGCGCCGCCGCCGTATGGCAACTCGCCGCAGTACGGCCAGGGCCAGCCCCCGCCGTACGGCCGCCCACCGGAGCCCCAGGGCGCCGGCAGGCACGGGGGCCCGCCGCACTACGGCGCCCCGCCCGGCTGGACCCCGGCGACGACGCCGTCCGGCCATCCGCAGCACCAGGGCGGCCCGCACCAGTCGTGGCAGCCCTCGTGGGGCGAGCGGCAGAACGAGCAGCAGCAGCAACAGCGTGGTGAGGCGGGTTCCACAGGGCGGGATCAGGACTCCGATGGGCGCCCGCAGGGTTCCTAATGGGATGGTGGCGATAGCCAGCCCAGCTCGGAGGTTCCGATGAACGACAGCCGCAGGAACGGGGCCGGGACGTACGACGTCTCGGCCCCGGTCTTCGACCAGGACCGAGCCGAGAAAGCCGTCCGCGAACTCCTGCTCGCCTGCGGCGAGGACCCGGACCGCGACGGTCTGCTCGAGACCCCGGCCCGCGTCGCCCGCGCCTACGCCGAACTGTTCGCCGGTCTCTACACCGACCCGGAGTCGGTGCTGAACAAGACGTTCGACGAAAGTCACGACGAATTGGTGCTGGTCACCGACATTCCGATGTTTTCCACCTGCGTTCCAAGCAAGCAGACGGTGAATGCCGTCGGTGGCCGGAAGCAGGCGGCCGAGGTTCGGGTGGGTGACCAGCTTTGGACTTTGGCCGATGGCAAAGTCGAGCCGACGACCGTGACTGAGATCAGTTCCCACAAGACTCGGGAGCTGGTGGAGGTGACGACGACTGGTGGCAAGTTCGTCGTCACCCCCGACCATCCGCTAGCGACGCCGGAGGGCTGGAAAGAAGCCAAGGACGTCGCAGGCACATTCATCGAATGGACTCACGCCAAGAAATTGTGCCGTGACCGATGGCAGCCGAAACTGGGATACGACTTCGGCTACGTCATCGGCGCGAACTGTGCGGACGGAACAGTAGGCGACCGGTACATCTCTCTCGTGGTGAATGACCGTGACTTTGCCAAGAAGTTCGCTGTCTCTCTCCGTCGTGCGTTCGGCATAGAGGCACGGATCGAACCTGTGGAGCGACCGTCTGGGTATTTGGGAAGGCAGGCTCCTGGTTTCCGTGTCCGCGTGGTCTCCTCTTACCTGGCTGACCTCATGCGGCAGTATGTTGGCGGCGACGCCCACCACATGCGCCAGCGCTTCCCGTTGGTGGTGCTGAACGACCGAGAGACTTTCCAGGGATTCCTCGACGGCTACATCGATGGTGACGGCTGCGACGACAAGCGTCATCCAGGCCGGCTCTCGACAAGCGCAAATCTGCCCTTCTTGGAAGATTTGGCAACCCTGATCGGCGCGCGTTTCACGCCGAGAGCGGCTCCCGCTTCCGTGCTGTACGTCGCGGATGCTTGGTTCCAGCGTCACGGATTTCAGCAAATGTCACATCGAACAAGCCTGATTGAATCAGAGTGGGTAAAGGTCGAGTGCGTCCGTCCAATTAAGGCAACTGGGGCCAAGCCGTTCACGGTTTACAGTTTCACGTGCGACCCGCATCCGACTTTTTTGATTGCCGGACATTTGGGACACAATTGTGAACATCATTTGGTGCCATTCCATGGAGTGGCGCACGTCGGCTATATCCCGAATGAACAAGGGCGGATTACCGGACTGTCCAAGCTGGCCCGTCTCGTCGACCTCTACGCCAAGCGCCCGCAGGTCCAGGAGCGGCTGACTTCGCAGGTCGCGGATGCCATGATGAAGAAGCTCGAACCGC
Organism: Actinokineospora sp.; assembly: GCF_050699995.1. GTDB lineage: Bacteria > Actinomycetota > Actinomycetes > Mycobacteriales > Pseudonocardiaceae > Actinokineospora. The sequence continues at coordinate 2,809 of NZ_JBOHGC010000596.1, forward strand.
GCGGGGTCATCGTGGTCATCGAGGCGGAGCACCTTTGTATGGCGATGCGCGGAATTCGCAAACCCGGTGCCCGGACCACGACTTCGGCGTTGCGGGGGATTCTCAAATCGTCGCCGTCGTCGCGGGCCGAGGCGATCGAACTGATCAATGGACGGACTAGGTGACCGCACTGCCCGACCCCGGCCGCTGCGCGGTGATGGGTGTGTTGAACGTGACTCCGGACTCCTTTTCGGACGGTGGTCGCTATGTCGGTGTCGATGACGCCGTGGCGCACGGGGTCGCGATGTGGCGACGCGGGGCGGATCTGATCGATGTCGGCGGTGAGTCCACTCGGCCCGGTGCTTCGCGGATCGACGCCGCCACGGAGATCGGGCGGGTGATCCCGGTGATCAGGCAGCTGTCGGCCGAAGGTGTCGCGGTCAGTGTGGACACCACTCGCGCGGAGGTCGCGGAGGCGGCGGTGTCCGTTGGGGCCTCGGTGATCAACGACGTGTCCGGCGGGCTGGCCGACCCGGCGATGGCCGGTGTCGCCGCTGCCACGGGAGTGCCGTGGATCCTGATGCACTGGCGCGGGCACAGTCGGACCATGGACTCGCTGGCCGAGTACTCCGATGTCGTCGCCGAAGTGCGTGACGAACTGCTGGCCCAAGTGGACGCCGCCGTCGCCGCGGGCGTTGCCCAGGAGGCGATCGCGCTCGACCCGGGGCTCGGGTTCGCCAAGAACGCCGACCACAACTGGGCGCTGCTGGCCAAGCTCGACGTCTTGATCGGCCTGGGATTCCCCGTCCTGGTCGGCGCTTCGCGCAAGCGCTTCCTCGGGACGCTGCTCGCGGACCCGGACGGCACACCGCGTCCACCGGACGGGCGCGAGGACGCGACCGCTGCCGTCTCGACGCTCGCCGCCGCGGCGGGCGCGTGGGGTGTGCGGGTGCACGATGTCGACCGCTCACTGGACGCGGTCGCGGTGGCCGCGGCGATCAAAGGAGCCCGCCGGTGACGGACCGGATCACGCTGACCGGGCTCAAGGTCCGCGGCAACCACGGTGTCTTCGACCACGAGAAGCGCGACGGCCAGGACTTCATCATCGACATCACCCTGTGGATCGACCTCGACCAGGCCGCCGCGACCGACGACCTGCGCCACACCGTCCACTACGGCGAACTCGCCGAACGCGCCGCCGCGATCGTCGCCGGTCCGGCCCGCGATCTCATCGAGACGGTCGCGGGTGAGATCGCCGACGGCGAGATGAAGGACAGCCGGATCCATGCCGTCGAGGTGACCGTGCACAAGCCGAGCGCGCCGATTCCGCTGAGCTTCGCCGACGTTGCGGTGACCGTGCGGCGGTCCCGGCGGTCGAAGGGCAGTCGGTGACGAGGGCGGTCCTGTCCATCGGGTCGAACCTGGGCAACCGCGCCGCCAACCTGCGCGTTGCTGTCGACGGGCTCGCGGAGGTGTTGATCGCGGTGTCCCCGGTCTACGAAACCGCCGCCTGGGGTGTCACCGACCAGCCGGACTTCTTAAACGCCGTGCTGATCGTGGAAGACGACGCCATCGACGAGTGGGGCTGGCTGCGTCGGGCACAGGAGCTGGAGAACCGGGCGGGCCGGGTCCGCACGCTGCATTGGGGGCCGCGCACGCTGGATGTGGACGTGGTGACGGTCGACGGGGTCCGCAGCGAACACCCCGACCTGCTGCTGCCGCACCCCGGGACGCACGAGCGGGCCACCGTGCTGGTGCCATGGCTCGACATCGAGCCGGACGCCGAGGTGCCTGGGCGGGGGTCCGCCCGCGATCTTCTCGCTACCTTGGACCCCGAGGGCGTGCGCAGGCGCGACGACCTGGACCTAGGAGTTGCGCGTTGAGGTTCACCAAGGCACGTGATCTGGTCCCCGCGGGCGCTGTCACCGCCATCGGTGTGTACCTGGGCATTCGACTGCTCTACGGCGAACTGCCGCCGCTTCCGACGTTCGCGGGCATCACGCTGCTGGTGTTGGCGATCGTCGAGACGGTCTTCGGGTTCGGCCTGCGCGGCCGCATCCGGGCGACGTCGGGCAAACCCGTGCAGGCGTTGACCGCGGCCCGCGCGGTGGCGCTCGCGAAGGCCTCGTCGCTGCTGGGCGCGATCATGCTGGGCGCCTGGGTGGCGGTGCTGGCGTATGTGGTGCCGGAGAGCGCGCGGGTCGCCGCCGCGAAATCGGACATCCCGAGCGCGGTCATCGGCGTTGTTTGTTCGATCTTGCTAATCGCCGCGGCGCTGTGGCTCGAACATTGTTGCCGGACCCCCGATGACCGCGATGACCTGCGTCAGGACCGGTTCCGGAACACTGAATGACCTCCGTTTGGTCTCGCCAAGGTAACGGCCCGGTACGGTAGGGCCCATGACGGGCCGGACGGACGCCACCGCGGAGCGGGAAGCGCGCTCTTCGAGCGCGCGAATCATGCTCGCCGCCGCGGTCGGTCTCGCACTCGCCGCGACCGCCGTCCTGGTCCTCAGCGACTCTGTTCGCTGGATGCGCCTGGGCGTGTTAGCCGCGTTGTGGGCAGCCCTCGCGGGCGCCTTCCTCGCCGCGAAATACCGCAGACAGATAGCCGACCGTGCCGAAGACGCCCAGGCGTTGCGCAAGGTCTACGAACTGGAACTCGAACGCGAGGTCGCCGCCCGCCGCGAGTTCGAACTGGAAGCCGAAGCCGAGGCGCGCGCCAAGGTCGAGGCCGAGGCCCGCGACGACCTGGCCGAACTCCGCGAGGAACTCCGCGCCATGCGGGAGAACCTCGAGAAACTCCTCGGCGGCGGCGAAGTCCTCGTCGAGCGGATCGCCTTACGCGCCGAGGCCACACGCATGCGGGCGGTCGACGGCGACCAGCGCGCCGTCGGTGCCGGACAGGGCGCCCAGCTCCGCAGGCTCACCGCCGCCAAGTCCGTCCCGGGCGACGCCGAGACCGAAATGATCGAGCGGATCCGGGCGGACGCGAAGGCCCAGCCGCGCAAGCGCCGCCCCGACTTCACGCCGCACCCGGCGGAGGTGTCCGACCGCTGGTTCATCGACGGCCCGGACAACGAGCCGATCGACCCCAACTGGACGCCGTCGTGGGAGACCGGGGAGCACCCCCGGATCCGACTCGACCAGAACGGCAAGCGCCCGGAGCAGGCGCGCCCCCGCACGGTCGAGCCGCTGCGTCAGGCGCAGTTGCCGAGTGGGTCGACGGCGCAGCGGCTGAACGGCGCGGACGCACGGTCGAATGGCGCGGCGGATGTTCGCGCGCCACAACGGCTGAACGGGTCGGGTGAGCACCCGGCGGCGGAGACCAGCAAGGGCATGCAGCCCGCCGCACGCCCGGTGCAGCGGTCGAACGGCGCCAACCCGGCCGCCGAGACGAGCAAGGGCATGCGCCCCGCGGACCCGCGCCAGACAAACCCCGCCCCCCGAAGCCGCGCGGGCCAGGACGAGCGTTTCGCGCCGGAGACGAGCAAGACCATCCGCCCGGTCGCTTCGAACGGCGCAGGCCAGCCGGAGACGAGTCAGGCCATGCGGTCCCCGGGGACGAGCCAGCGCTCGCCGGGCAGTCGTGAGACCAGCCAGGGCATGCGGTCGGCGGCGCAGAACGGGTCCGGCCACTCGGATGCGAGCCCCGCGATCCGCCGGATACCGGCTGGCGACCATCCGGCCGCGGAGACCAGCAAGGGCATTCGACCGGTCCACCCGGCAGCGGAGACGAGCGCGGGCATGCGCCGTGCGCAGCGGGTGGCGGCTGGGCTGGAGAGCCCGGCGGAGACCAGCCTCGGCCTGCGTCCCGACGCCCGGTCCCAGCCCGCGGAACGTCGGGCTGAGACCAGCTTGGGTATGGGCCGTGGCGTTGAGCGGCCGGTTGAGACGAGCCTGGGGATGAGCCGAGGAGCCGAGCGTCAAGCGGAACCGGGCCGGGGTTCGAGCGGTGAGCGGCAGGTCGAGACCAGCCTCGGCATGCGGCACGCGGCGCCGGAGGGCGAAGGCGGGACCCGGCACCCGGCGGGCTCGGCGGGCCGGTCCGGGGCGTGGACGCAGGACAGTCGACGAGCGGACAGCGCCGCCGACCAGCGTGGGCGCCATGAACCCCCGGCCCCGCAGCGGCTCAGTGACAGGACGGCGGTCGAACCCGTCGACGCCCGCGTGGCCCGCGCAGATTCCGAGGGCGGCCGCAGGCGCGCGCCGACCGGCACGTTCCCGCCGGTGACCCCAGGCCGCCGGTCGGCGGAAGCCACCCCGGTCGCCACCGGTCGCCGCGCCAAGCCGGAGGAAGAGGAAGGCGGCCGCAGGCGCCGTTCCGAAGGCACGCCACCCTGGCAAGACACCACGACCGAACCGGCGGGCTCCCACGCTGAAGGCACCTCCGTGAAGGACCTCCTCGCCGCCCACGGCGGAGCCGCGAACACCGGCCGCCGACGCCGCCGCGAGGACTGACAAGCCGCCACCGTCCCGCCCTCCACTGGACGGGTGACCACCCAGACCACCGGCTCTCGACCCACCGACGGCCCCGCCCACCATCACCCGAAGGGCGCCGGCAACGTTGGACTCGCTGTTCTGAACGTTGGACTCGCGACTGCGTGGGGGAAGTACGAGGGTGCCGATCGGCGGAGGCGGGATAGCGGGTGGGGCAGGGCATTCGGCTCCTTGCTGACCGTGAGGGCCGGACGCCGGCCGGCTGGTCGTGATCACGAACGGGACTGGCGTGCACCGTGGGTCTCCGCTGGGCGATCGGCTTCCACTCCTTGGGAGCGTTCGCGCGCCCGCCACCCGTTGTCGGCCCTAAGATCACTGTTCGTGTATCGACTTCCCACTTCCACTCGGCCCACCCGCGGGCTCACCGTCCTGCTGCCCATCGCGGGCCTGGTCGTGTTGGCGGCCTGTGGGCTGACCCTTCTCGCGCTCAGTACGGCGCGGGTCGGGATTGTCGCCGAGTTGGTTGGGGTGGGGGCCGCGCTGTTGCCGGTGGGGCCGGTGGTGGCGGCGTTCCTGTGGATCGACCGGTGGGAACCCGAGCCCGCCCGGTTGCTGTGGCTGGCGTTCGCCTGGGGCGCGTGTGTGGCGACGATCGCCGCGCTGCTGATCAACAACACCGCGGAGGCGGTGGGGGATCTGTTGCTGGGTATGGGAAACGGCGACAAGATCAGCGCGGTTGTGTCCGCCCCGCTCTTCGAGGAGGCGCTGAAGGGCGCGTTCGTTCTCGGGATCTTCCTTTTCCTGCGCGAGGAATTCAACGGCGTGGTGGACGGGATCGTCTACTCCGGATTCGTCGCCGCCGGGTTCGCCTTCACCGAGAACATCTACTACTTCGGCCGTGCGTTCGCCGAGTACGGCATCGGCGACAGCTCGTCCCCCGGCGTCGTGGCCGCGTTCATCCTGCGCGGTGTGCTCTCTCCCTTCACGCACCCGCTGTTCACCGCCATGATCGGTATCGGTATCGGTATCGCGGCGACGACCAAGTCGCGGAAGGTGGCCGCGCTGGCGCCGTTCGGCGGGTATCTGGTGGCCGCGTTGCTGCACGCCCTGTGGAACGGCGCCGCCACGCTGGGGACTGCCACGACCTTCCTCAGTGTCTACTTCCTGGTGATGGTCCCGCTGTTCGCCGCCGTGCTGATCTTCATCAACTGGCACCGCAAGCGCGAGCAGCGGATCGTCGCCGCCGCGTTGCCTTTCATGGTCGAGAGCAACTGGGTGGTCGCCTCGGAGATCGACCTGTTGGCCAGCCTCGACGGCAGGCGCAGGTGGCGCAAGCAGGTGCGGGCCCGGGCGGGCAAACCCGCGGCGCGTGCGGTGGGGAACTACCAGGCCGCCGTCAGCGAGCTGGCGTTTCTCCGCGAGGCGATGCGTCGCGGCACCTCCGGTCCTGGCGCCGAAGACCGGGAGGTCGAGTTGATCGCGCTGGTGCGGGTGCGCCGCGCCGAGGCGGTGCGGGCGGCGGAACAGCACGTCTGACCACTGTGGTGCAGGCGACACCGCACGCTCCGGTGAAGCTGGTCACCAGTGCGTCACGCGGCCTTCGCCGGACAGCTACTCTCGCGCCGTCGTCTGGTACCCAGCACTGTCGCGGGACTGGAACGAGATAGGGAGCCATTGGCTATGTGCTCGAACGGGTTCAAGTCGTGACCCGGCCAGCCAGGTTGGCGGTCGGAGTCGTGTCGGCAGGCCGCGTAGGCGCCGTACTGGGCGCCGCGCTGGGCCGCGCCGGTCACACCGTCACCGCGGTGTCCGCGGTCTCCAAAGCATCCCTCGGCCGCGCCGAGACCCTCCTGCCCGACGCCTCCGTGCGTCCGCCGGACGAGGTCGCGCGTGACGCCGACCTGGTCCTGCTGGCCATCCCGGACGACGTCCTCCCCGGCATGGTCCGCGGCCTGGCCGCCGCGGGCGCGGTGCGTCCCGGGCAGATCGTCGTGCACACCAGCGGCGCCCACGGCGTCGACGTGCTGGCCCCCGCCGCCGAACAGGGTGCGCTCACCCTCGCGCTGCACCCCGTCATGACCTTCACGGGCCGCGCCGAGGACCTTGAGCGCATCGCCGCGTGCTGCTTCGGGGTGACCGCCGCCGACGACGACATCGCCGCCTGGAACGTCGCCGAGGCGCTGGTCGTGGAGATGGGCGCGGAGCCGGTCCGGGTGCCGGAGAAGTCCCGTCCGCTCTACCACACCGCCCTCGCCCACGGCGCGAATCACCTGGTCACCCTGGTCGGCGAGTGCGCGGACCTGCTGCGCGCCGCCGACGTCGGCGTCCCGGAGCGGCTGCTCGGCCCGCTGCTGTCCGCCGCGCTCGACAACGCCCTTCGGCACGGCGACCGCGCCCTCACCGGCCCGGTGGCCCGCGGCGACGCCGGGACGGTCCGCAAGCACGTCGGCGTGCTCGCCGACCGCGCCCCTGAGATGCTGCCCGCCTACCGGGCGCTCGCGGCCCGAACCGCCTACCGCGCGAGCGAGTCCGGCCTGCTGCGTGCCGACCTGGTCGCCGACGTCGAAGCCGCCATCACCGAGGAGCCGTCATGACCACCCCCCGCTTCGCCAAGGGCAAGCTGAACGTTCTCAGTGGACCGCAGGACGTCGCGAAGACGACCCGCGCGCTGCGGGCGACCGGTCGCAAGATCGCGTTCGTGCCGACCATGGGCGCTCTCCACGACGGCCACCGCGAGCTGCTCCGCACGGCCCGCCGCATCCCGAACACCGTCCTGGTGACGTCGATCTTCGTCAACCCGCTGCAGTTCGGCGCGGGCGAGGACTTCGACCGCTACCCGCGCCCGCTGGAGGCCGACCTCGAGGTCTGCGCCCAGGAGCGGGTCGAGCTGGTGTTCACCCCGGAGAAGGAGGCGCTCTACCCGCCGGGCGCCCAGGTGACCATCCACCCCGGCCCGCTGGGCGACGAGTTCGAAGGCGCCGTCCGGCCGGGCCACTTCGCCGGTGTGCTGACGGTCGTGGCGAAGCTGTTCAACATCGTCCGGCCGGATTACGCCCTGTTCGGCGACAAGGACTACCAGCAGCTCGCCCTGATCAAGAAGATGGTGCGCGACCTCGACATGGAGGTCTCGGTCATCGGCGTGCCGACCGTCCGCGAGGACGACGGCCTGGCCATGTCCTCCCGCAACGCCTACCTCGACCCCGAGCAGCGCGCAGCCGCCGTCACCCTGTCCGCGGCGCTCGCCGCGGGCGCGCATGTCAGCGAGAGCGGCGGCCAGGCCATGCTCGCCGCGGCGCGCGCGGTGCTGGACCAGACGCCGGAACTCAAGGTCGACTATTTGGAGCTGCGCGGTCTCGATCTGGGACCGGCTCCGGAGAAGGGCGACGCCCGACTGCTCGTCGCCGCCAAGATCGGCACCACCCGGCTCATCGACAACGTCCCCGTGCTGTTGGGCACACCGGACCTGGCCCAGCACGCCTGAGAAGGGATCGACACGATGCTTCGCACCATGCTCAAGTCCAAGATCCACCGCGCCACCGTCACCCAGGCCGACCTGCACTACGTCGGCTCGGTGACCGTCGATCCGATCCTGCTTGAGGCGGCCGACCTGCTGCCCGGCGAGCAGGTCGCGATCGTCGACGTCACCAACGGGGCCCGCATCGAGACTTACACGATCGAGGGTGAGCGGGGCAGCGGCGTCATCGGCATCAACGGCGCCGCCGCGCACCTGGTGCACCCCGGTGACATCGTCATCCTGATCGCCTACGGGATGATGGAGACCGCTGAGGCCGCCGCTTACCAGCCGAAGGTCGTCTTCGTCGACGCGGACAACAGGATCGTGCACGAGGGCGCCGACGCCGCCCATGTGCCCGCCGACTCCGGCCTCCTCAGCGGCGCCGCCACGGCCGAGGCCCCCGCCGAGACCGTCGACGCCGCCAAGCTGGACGCGCTGCTCGCCATCGAGAACTGATGCTCCTCACGATCGACGTCGGCAACACCAACATCGCCCTGGGCGTCCACGCCGACGACGGCGAACTCCTGCGCGACTGGCGGATGCGGACGGACACCCGGATCACCGCCGACGAACTCGCGCTGACCATGCGCGGCCTGCTCGGTGCACACGCGGACGCCATCACCGGCATCTCCGCGCTGTCCACGGTGCCCGCCGTGCTGCGTGAGCTGCGGGTGATGTTCACGCAGTACTACCCGAAGGTGCACCGGGTGATCGTGGAGCCGGGTGTGCGCACGGGCGTGCCGCTGCTGGTCGACAACCCGAAGGAGGTGGGCGCCGACCGGGTGATCAACACCCTTGCCGCTCACCACCTGTTCAGCACGGCCTGCATCGTCGTGGACTTCGGCACCTCGACCAACATCGACGTGATCTCCGCCAAGGGCGAATTCCTCGGCGGCGTCTTCATGCCCGGCATCGAAATCTCCGTCGACGCCCTTGCCGCCCGCGCCGCCGCTCTGCGCAAGGTGGAGATGGTGCGCCCGCGCTCGGTCATCGGCAAGAACACCGTCGAATGCCTGCAGTCGGGGATCATGTACGGCTTCGCGGGCCAGGTGGACGGCCTGGTCGCGCGCATCACGCGGGAACTCGAACGCACGGGCCACGGCGGTCCCGTGACGGTCATCGCTACCGGTGGCCTGGCATCGCTGGTGGTCGACGAGTCGGTATCGATCTCCCACCACCGCCCCGACCTCACCCTGCTGGGCCTGCGCCTGGTCTTCGACCGCAACAGCTAGATGCGCACGGCCCGCACGGCCACGGTCGACATGGGACGGATGAAGTCACCCGAAGCCCGCGAGTGGGTAATCGGGCCGGTGCTCGGCGTAAACAGCGGCATTGGCGCCGAACGAACTCGCGCGCTTGGCGAACAGCTCCGGGTGATCCATGAATCGACCGTAGCCTGTATACCGCGTGCGGTGCCCGGAGCGCCTTCCGTACCCTTCGACCTGTGAACGAAGAGCTTCCAGACATCGCTGCCACCGACGACCTTCCCGAGCAGATGCGGATCCGTCGGGAAAAGCGGGAACGGCTCCTCGCCGCGGGCGTCGACCCCTACCCGGTCGAACTTCCCCGCACCCACACCCTCGCCAAGGTTCGCGCGGCGTATTCCGAACTGCCGACCGACACCGCCACCGGCGACATCGTCGGCGTCGCGGGCCGGGTCATGTTCCTGCGCAACACCGGCAAGCTCTGTTTCGCCACTCTGCGCGAAGGGGACGGAACGGAACTTCAGGCCATGTTGAGCCTGAACAACGTCGGCGAAGAGGCCCTTTCGGCGTGGAAGTCGGATGTCGATCTTGGTGACTACGTATTCGTCGAGGGTGAGGTCATCACTTCTCGTCGCGGTGAGTTGTCGGTGCTCGCCAATGAGTGGCGGATGGCGTCGAAGTCGCTGCGGCCGCTGCCGGTCGCGCACAAGGCGTTGAGTGAGGAAACACGCATTCGGCATCGCTATGTCGACTTGATCCTGCGGCCGCAGGCGCGGGACACCGTCCGCAAGCGTTCAGGGGTCGTTCGTTCGCTGCGTGAGAGTTTTCACTCACGTGAATACCTTGAAGTCGAGACGCCCATGTTGCAGACGATGCACGGGGGCGCCGCGGCGCGCCCGTTCGTCACGCACTCCAACGCGATGGATACGGACCTGTTCCTCCGTATCGCCCCGGAGTTGTACCTCAAGCGGTGCGTCGTGGGCGGCCTGGAACGGGTCTTCGAGATCAACCGGAACTTCCGCAATGAGGGCAGCGATTCCTCGCATTCGCCCGAGTTCGCGATGCTCGAGTTCTATGAGGCGTATGGCACCTACGACACGATGGCGGCGTTGACCCGCTCACTCGTGCAGGAGGCCGCCGACGCGGTCAACGGCTCGCAGGTCGTGACTCTCGCCGACGGCACCGAGTACGACCTGTCCGGCGACTGGACGACGCTGACCATGTACGGGTCGCTGTCGGAGGCGCTCGGTGAAGAGGTTTCCCCGGAGACTTCCGTTGAGGCGCTTAGGAAGCACGCTGACCGGCTGGAGCTTTCGGTCGACCCGAAGCTCGGCCACGGCAAGCTGATCGAGGAACTCTGGGAACACCTCGTCGGTGATCATCTTTTCGCCCCGACATTCGTGCGCGATTTCCCGGTGGAGACCTCGCCGCTGACCCGGCAGCACCGCAGTGTGGCCGGAGTCGCCGAAAAGTGGGATCTCTACGTGCGCGGATTCGAGCTCGCGACCGGTTACTCCGAACTTGTCGACCCGGTCGTGGAACGGGAACGCCTGGAGGATCAGGCGCGGCTCGGCGCGGCCGGAGATGACGAGGCGATGCTTCTGGATGAGGACTTTCTGCGTGCGCTAGAGTACGGAATGCCACCGAGTGGCGGCGTCGGAATGGGTATCGATCGACTGTTGATGGCGCTGACCGGCCTGGGCATCCGCGAGACGATCCTGTTCCCCTTGGTTCGCCCGGAATGACTCGACTCGGTATCCGACACTAACGCAATCCATGCGATTTGCGCTAACCTGCTTCGAGGTGTATTCCTACCTGTGACGGCCGGGCACTTCAATGGGCCGGCACATTCTCGCCCGGAGGAGGCGCAATGGCGCAGAAGGTTACGGTTTCACTGGTCGACGACCTTGACGGCTCGACGGCCGAAGAGACGGTCGAGTTCGGGCTGGATGGCGCGTCCTACCAGATTGATCTGTCCTCGAAGAATGCCGACAAGCTGCGTGAGGCGCTTGTCGACTTCATCGAGAGCGCCCGCCGTTCCGGCGGCCGCAAGCGTGCGGCGAAGGCCGCCGTCGGTCGTGTGCCGCGCGCCGCGACCGCTGATCGCGAGCAGAACCAGGCGATTCGCGAGTGGGCACGCAAGCAGGGCATGAAGGTGTCGGACCGCGGTCGCATCCCGTCCGAGGTTCTCGACGCGTACAACGAGCAGGCCTGACCCTGTTCGCCAAGGGGCTGCCCGCTCGCGCGGGCAGCCCCTTGTTT
>NZ_JBOHGC010000597.1:0-1153 GCF_050699995.1 Actinokineospora sp.
TCGAGGCCCGCGTGCTGAGCGGCAGCGGCACGATCGAAGCGAATGGCGGCAACAACACGACCACCGGGGGAAGTATCGCGGGTGCCGGCGGCGGCGGGCGGGTCGCGGTGCGTTACGAAGACGTCACCGGATTCGACCTCTCGAAGATCACGGCGAAGCCCGGGGACGCGGCGACCACGGACGTGGGGTCGGACGCGGGCGCGGGCACGGTGTTCTTGCTCGACGAGCTGAACGACACCTTCGGGAGCCTGATCGTCGACAGCCGCGGCAACTCGCCGGCGGGGGTCACGCCGCTGCGCGCGATCGGCTCGGCGACGAGCACGGCGCTGGCCGCGAACACGCTCACGCGGTCGAGCGCTTCGTTCCCGGTCCCGAACGCGACGACCCGGGCGGTGGGGCTTGTCGGCCTCGAGCTGAACCCGAACACAGCGCAGGGCCAGACGTTCACGGTGATCAGCAACACGGCCACCACGCTCACGACCGATCCCGCCGATGGAGCGATGACGGCGATCGCTGCGCCCGGGAACCGGTATACCGGGGTGTACACATTCGATGATTTCCAGGTGCTGGGAGGAGCCAACGTTTCGACCAGCGACGACATCGTCGTCGTCGACCCGAGTGCCGACCGGACCCGGATCCGCGGGTCCTTGGCGGCGCGGCGTCTCGACACCGGAACCGCCGAGCTATTCCTTGATACAGGAACGGCCACGGTGGCGTCCGTGACAGCAGCCACCCTGACGCTTTCGAGCAGCTCTCTGTTGACCGCAGAGAGCACGACTACCACCTCCGAGACTCGCCTCGAGATCGATGCCGATACTGTGACGATCGACGCGACGAGCCGGATCGACGTGACGTCGAAGGGCTACCTCGGCGGCCAGCAGCCCGGGAACGCGATCAACAACGGGCGCACGATCGGCAACGCTGCGGGCAGCTCTCTCGATACCGGCGGCAGCTACGGCGGTCTGGCGGGCGGCCATTCCTCGCGCCGCGATCTGGTCTACGGGGACTTCAAGAACCCCGACCATCCGGGCAGCGGCGGTGGTGGTCATACCAACTTCAACTGCACGGTCTGCGTCGGGGGGAACGGCGGCGGGTTGGTGCGGATCGTGGCCGACACGATCGCGCTGAACGGGCGGATCTCGGCCAACGGCGG
>NZ_JBOHGC010000598.1:0-5074 GCF_050699995.1 Actinokineospora sp.
GTAGTGGTGCGGACCAGTTACCGGAGGGCAACCGACTGGTGGCTCGATCGCCACTCACCAAATGTTCACGTGACAAGGTCAACGTGGCAGGTTTGCGCGGACTGCCCCACAGGCCCCGCTAGACCCATAGGATCTCGCCAGGGGTCCGTGACGAGCGGAGAACTTGTGAATACTGCGCGAACTGTTCGGCTTTCTCGTCGGGCGGTGTTGGTCGGTGGGCTGGGTCTCGGTGCCGGTCTGCTGGCGGGTTGTCAGCGGGATATGACGCCCGGGGGCCAGGCCGACAACATCATCCAGAGCAAGGCGCCCGCCTCGGCCACCGAGCCGGTGACGACGGGACGCAACCTGTCGTCCGGCCGGTACCGCGAAGTGGACATCGTCATCATGCGCCCCGCGGGCATCACCGACCCGCTCCCCGTCTGTGTGGCCATGCACGCCTCCGGCCTCGGCGGGGCCAAGAGTTTCCTCGAACTTGGGGTCCCCGACATGTTGACCAAGGTCGTCGCGGCTGGCGTCACGCCGTTCGCGGTCGCCGCGGTCGACGGTGGCAACTGGGTCGGGTACAAGGACGACGACCCGCAGCGCATGCTCTTCGAGGACCTGCCCGGTTGGCTGGACTACCACGACCTCGCCAGCACCCCGTTCTCCGTGCTCGGGATCTCCGAGGGCGGCGTGGGCGCGCTGAACATGGCGCGCACGCCGGGGCTCTCGGCTGTCGCGGTGATCAGCCCGAAGCTGTTCGACAACTGGACCGACGCGCAGGCCTCGGACATGTTCGACGACGGGCAGAAGCAGTGGGAGCAGCGCGAGCCGCTGCGCCACATGGCGGAGTTCGCGACCCAGAAGCTCGGTGTCTGGTGCGGCACCGAGGACAAGGCGTTCATCGGCTCGGCGCGGCGGCTCGCCGAGAACACCAACGCCGTCGAGGCGTCGTTCACCCCTGGGGGCCACGACGAGAACTACTGGAAGTCGGTGCTTCCCGAGGCGCTGAAGTTCGTGGGCAGCGTTCTCTGACGCGCCGGTGTGCGGCTATCGTCCACACACCGACCCCTGGGGAATCAAACTGATGAGCACTGACAACGAAGCCCTGCGGCTGGGCATCGTCCCGCTTCGCCCGCTGACCCTGTCCGACCTGGTCGGCGGCACCGTGCAGGCGTTGCGCCGCAATCCGCGCGCGCTCTTCGGCGGCGGCCTGATCGTCGCGGTCGTCGCCGAGCTGGTGACGGTCGCGGTGACGGTCCTGGTGGTCGGCGGGCTTCCCGCGGCGCCTACCACCGAGTTCCCGACCTTCGCCGAGCTGCGTCCGTTCCTGATCGCGACCATGATCGCGCTGCTGGTCGTGGAGGTCATGGCGCTCGTGCTGGTCGGCGTGGTCAACGTCGTGGTCCCGCGAGCGGTGTTCGGGCACGTCACGGGCCTGCGGGCGGCGCTGTCGGCGATGTTGCCGAAACTGCCCCGGCTGCTGGGCATCCTCGCGGCCATCGGCGCGATGATGATCGGGATCGCGATGATCGCGGTCGGTGCGGTCGCGCTAGGTGGCGAAGCGGGCTTCCTGCTGGCCTTCCCGGCTGTGGTGGCCGTCGTCTACCTGTCCATGGCGTTCTCGTTCGCAGCCTCGGTCGCGGTCGTCGAGAACCAGGGCGTCATCGAGTCGCTGCGTCGCTCCCGCACGCTGGTGCACGCGGTGGGCTGGTGGCGGGTGTTCGGGATCCTGCTCCTCGCCGGGCTCGCCACGGGCATCGTCGCCGCGATCGTCGGGGCCGTGTTCGAGACGGTCAGCGGTGGATCGGCCCTGGGCACCTCATTGGCGACCATCCTCACCAGCGCGGTGTTCGCCCCCGCCACCACGGTGCTCACGACCTTGCTCTACATCGACCACCGCTGCCGCTCCGAAGGCATCGAAGGACTCTGGCGCGAAGCCGCCTAGCGGGAATAGCCCGACCTTCCCCGCGTTGGAGTGTTTCGACGGCGGAGGGGGACACATGGGGCACATCTGTGTCATCGGCGGCACAAGGTTCTTCGGCAGGACCCTGGTCAAGCGCCTGCTCGGCGAGGGCCACAAGGTGACGGTGCTGACTCGGGGCCGCTCCGGCGACGACTTCGGCCACACGGTGTCACGGCTGTCCGCCGACGCCAACGACGTCGACGCGCTCAGCGAAGCGGTGGCGGGCCACGAATTCGACGCCGTCGTCCACCAGATGTGTTACTCGCCGGTCGCCGCGCTTGCCGCCGCCAAGGCGTTCCAGGGTCGGATCGGCAGGCTGGTCATGACGTCGACGATCGAGGTCTACACGACCGTCCCCGGAGTCCGCCCCTTCGCCGCCGCGGCCGAACTGGACCCGGCCGACCACGGGTACGACGTGTCCCTGCCGTGGCTGGACCCGGACTTCTCGGACGCCCACTACGGGGAAGGCAAGCGCCAGGCCGAGAGCGCGCTGACCGACGCGGCGCAGTTCCCGGTGGCGTTCGCGCGGGCCGGGCATGTGCTGGCCGAGGGAGAGTTCACCGGCAGGCTCGCGTTCCACGTCGACCGCGTGCTGGCGGGCGCCAGGATCGTGACGCACCGGGTGCCCGGGCGGTCGTCGTTCGTGCACGCGGACGAGATCGCTGGGTACCTGGCCTGGCTGAGCGGGTCGTCGGTGACGGGGCCGGTCAACGCGAGTTCACCCGATGGGATGGCAGTGCGCGACCTGTGCGCGGTGATTGAGGCCGCGACCGGGCGGACGGCGGTGATCGAGGAACTCGACGATCCGGTGGGGGACAGTGACCTGTCGCCGTTTTCGTATCCGAAGGACTTCGGCATGGTGGTCGAGCACGAGTTCTCGCCGGTCGGGGCGTGGCTGCCCGAGGTGGTGCGGCGGGAAATCAGCGGACGGTGAAGCGGGGGACCTGGCCGATGAAGGCGCGGTAGGCGGGGGCGGAGAGGGTGAGGTGGCCCGCCTCGGGCCGCTTGGAGTCACGAATACCGGCGGTGTCTGCCCGCCAGGCGATTTCCACGCAATTGGCATCGCCGCTGAAGCCGCTCTTGCGCCACGCGATCTCCACGCAGTTGGCGTCGCTTGCACTGAAGCTGCTCTTGCGCCAGTTCTGTGCCACCGCTACCCCGCTTTCTCGTGGACCTCGCCGATCTGGGCGAGCAGCGTCAAGGACTCCTGCTCATCGAGGGCCAAGTTCATCAGCATCTCCACAGCAAGTGTATGTGTCTTGATCTCGGCGGAGTTCTCCGGGAACAGGCCCGAGCGCCTGCCTTCGATGAAGACCACCGGCCGCTCCTCAGCGAACTCCAGCACTGCGAACGCGCCGAACAGTGCCGGGTGGGCGGGCACCGTTGTGGGGATGACATGGACGGTGAGGTTGGGCCGCTCGGCTTCGGCGCTGAACCGCCGCATTTGCCGGGCCATCACGGCGTGCCCTCCGACTGGCTGGCGCAGCATCAGCTCCGTCACGATGAAAGTGAACGACGGCGGGTAGGGGCGGGACAGGATGAGCTGCCGTCGCAGGCGATGGGAGATGGTGTTGTTCATCCCGAGGGGGTCGTCGCCGCGCCCGGTAAGGATCGCGCGGTAGTAGTCCGGGGTTTGAAGCAGCCCAGGAACCAACAGTGGTTCCACGTCCACGATCTTGGTCGCTTTGGCTTCGAAAGCCATGTATGTCCGGGCTTGATCGCTCAGGTTGGTGTCAGTTCCCTCCCACCAACCTTGCTCGCGATGGCCGGTCGCCATCCGCATCACCATGGCACGCTCGTTACCGGTCACCCCCATGCCCGCGAGCAGCGCCGACACCTCATCCGGCCGCGTGTCGCGGCGCAGGCCGCGCTCCATCCGGCTCACGGTGTTGGCTGACCAGCCGAGAACCTCACCGACTTGTGCGCACGTCATCCTGGCTCGCTCCCGGAACTTCCTCAGCTCCATCCCCAGACCCCGCTCGCTGACCCCACTCACGCCCGCTCCCTCGATGTCATGCCTGCCATGAAGACCGACCAAGATCGCTCTCCGTGCCCGTGGAAATCACTCCTCCGCGCATGTTCGCGCAGGTCAGAGCTATGTAAGTGTTACCACCATGAGCCGACACGCACTCGTCGAGCCACGCAGGCCGACGCAGGCCGAGCGGGCCGATCAGGCCGTCCGCGGGCACCTTGCCGCCCTCGTGATCATCATTCAGCAGGGCGACGACGACGAGGTCTGTCTGGCCGCCCGCTCCGAGATCTGCCGCCTCGTCTCGGCCGTGTGCACCGCACTGTCCCCACACCGTCTCGATTCCCGCGGCCACTGCGCCCTCTGCGGACCGGACTGCGAACTCCTCAACCGTCTGAGCCGAGCCCTTCTGCCGGTGCGACTGTGACCGCCGTCGTCCGCCACGGCGCCGTGTACTCGCACTTCGCGTGCCGCTGGTGCGTCAAGGGCCGCAACGCCGACCGGCAGTCCATCACGACGATCTTCGACCTCGCCCCGGACCACCGCTCGATAATCGTGCACCCCGGCGCGATCGACACGTTCTCGCTCCGACTGCTTCCCGACACCATCCCCGCACTGGTCGAAGCCTGCGAAGACCTGCGATCCCACACCATTACCGGACTCCATGCTCGCCACGGGAAACGGGCGCTCGAACTCCGGGAGATCCACGACGGCATCGCGACCGTCTTCACCATCCCCGGCGCGCGGCTTGTCATCGACTACCAAGGGGTCGGGCTTCACGCGCTTCGGGACATGCTCACTGAGATCCGCGAGTGTTTTCGCTGAAGTAACGTGCACGTCGTGAACAACGCGGACAGCACCTACGCCCTCAGACGTGGCTTGGAGGCCTACCTGCGTGCCGTGGCCGAGGCCATCGACCTGCCCGCTGAGGGAACCTCCTGCGAGATCAGCGACACCGCCACCGCCTACGTCGCCCTGCCCGCGCGGCCGGGCAAAGACCTCATGCTCCTGTGGGACGAGCACGCGGGCTGGTCGCTGGCGATCGAGCACAACCCGCCCGGCAAACCCGACACCGTGGCCAGGCTGAGCACCGACGTCGTCCCGGCACCGCGCGAGGTCGCCGCGTTCGTGGAGAACGCCGTCGCGGGCCGGTCCATGAG
>NZ_JBOHGC010000599.1:0-2746 GCF_050699995.1 Actinokineospora sp.
TCCAGGCGCAGTTCGCTGCTGATCCGAATGTGCTCGCCGTGCTGCGAATTGAGAACTCATTGTCGTGAGGTGGGAACTCATTGTCGTGAGGAGGGGACTCGCGAACGTGGTGGTCCGGCCAGTTGGGACGGGGTTTCTCAGACGGTGTGCAGCTCGGTGATGCGCCAACGGCCGTCGGTTCGCTGTGCGGACACGCGGAGCTGCGCGGCGCCGGACGATCCGGCGTTGGTGTCGCCGCGGGTCGCGCTCTGGTCGACGAACACCAGCAGGGTCGCGTTGTCGCCCGACAGCATCGTCACTCCCGACAGCGCGACCTTCGACCGCAGCACCAGCTTCTGCTCCGGGGCCTGCTGCCGTACCTGCTCGAACAGCTTCGCGTACTGGTCCTTCGCCGCTCCCACCAGCACTTCCGCCGCCGCCTTCTCGGTCGAGGCGGTGTCGTCGAACTTGTAGGAGAAGATCTGCTCCAGCGCCTCGTTGACCTGTCCGATCACCTGGGCGGTGGTCGAGTTGTCCACGACGGCGGTGTTGGCCTCGGCCCGCGCCCGATGCGAGGCGGCCGCGATCGTCAGCCAGGTTCCGGCGGCGGCGATCACCAGCGCGACGACGATCAGCACCACCGACAAGCGCTTGGCGGGAGCCGGGGGTTCGGCATCCGAGACGGGCTCGTCCTCGACCGGTTCGGTGACAACGGCGACCTCAGGCTCGGCATCCGAGTCCACCAGGTCCTCATCGACCCCGAGGTCCGGTGTGGCGATCGCCGTGCCGCCGCGCCTGCGGGCGCCCGCGACCACGGGCCTGCGACGGTTCGGGTGGGTTTTGCGGTCGGTACGCATGAAAGTCCTCTCACACCGGGATGTACGGGACCTGGGCGAGGCCGCCCACCTTCCACCCGGCGGGTGTCCGGACCAGTTCGGCCTGGAAGCGGTTGCGCTTGGTGGCGGGCTCCCCGGTCTCGGGCTGAACGACGATCTCCACGGCGGCGATGAGTTTCGCCGTGCCGCGGGGCTCATCGAGTTCGGTCACGGCCAGGTCGAGCACTGTCCCGGTGGTGGTCGCCTTGGCCTGCTCGATCTGCTGTTTGCTGCCCTCGAGCGACGCCTTCAACTCCTCGTGAAGCGCGCCGGTCGACGTGCCGAGCCAGCGGGCCAGGCCGGCGTCGACGGTGCGGTAGTCCAGTGACGTCATCGTCGCCACGGCGGTCCGGCCCGCGGTCAGGACGTCGTCACGGGCGGCCGCGGCGGCGATCGTGTCCGACGTCGTCGCCTGCCGGTAGGAGAACCCGCCCCACGCGGCAAACGCCGTGGCCAGGACGACCGCGCTGACACCGACGCGGCGAAGGATCGTGGTCGACGCCATCTCGCCTCACTCTCTTCTGGACTGTCCGAAAAGGACTTCTCAGCCGCCGGGCTTGGCCGCGGGCGGCACAGCGCCCGAGCCGGGGGCGTTCTGCGAGCCGCGCACGCCGACACCGGTGCCGGCCGCCAGCGCGCAGCGGGCCTGGGTGTTGAACTGGGCGGGACCGGTGTCCAACCCGTTGCGGTACTTGGTGCCGTACCCGGTGACGCAGGGCAGCGGCGCGAAGAACGTCGACGCGAGGCCGAAGTGGGCACCGTCGGACCGGATCACCTGGCGGCCGGCGGCGACCGCCTGCGGGGTGATCACCAGCAGCTGCTCGAGGTTGCCCTGCCGGGTCTGCAGCACGTTCGCCGTGGTCAGCAGGTTCGCCAGCAGAATCCCGGTCGCCCCGCCGATCTCCTTGATCAGCTCACTGACCTCGAGCGCGACGGCGGGCGCGGAGCCCAGCAGGGTGCGGATGTCGCCATCGGAGGCCTTGAGCTGCTCGGCGATCAGCTTCATGTTGACGCTGAAGGATTTGATCGACTCCCCGTTCTCCACCTGCCGGGTCAGCATGACCCCGGCGTCGGTGATGAGCGCGGTGGTCTGCGGCAGGTGGGTGACGGCCTTGTCGGTGAAACTCGCCACCGAGTCGAGCAGGGCCTGCAGGTGCGGGCCGGTCTCCAGGGTCGCGTCGTAGAGTTCGTCGACCACGTTGCGCAGGTCGTCGGTGGGCACCGAGGTGACCAGCTTGTCCAGGTTGAGCAGCAGCGTCTCGGTGGGCAGCGGCAGCGTCGTGTTGCGCTGCTGGATGACCGACCCGTCGGCCAGGAAGGGCGATCCGTCGCGGCGCGGGCGCAGGTCGATGTACTGCTCGCCGACCGCCGATCGGTTGGCCACCACGGCGTCGACCTCCTCGGGCACCGAGGGCGCGTCCGGTTTGATCAGCAGCTCGACCTCGACTCCGTCGTCGGTCAGCCGCAGCTCGCCCACCCGGCCGATGCCGACGCCGCGGTAGGTGACCTCGGCGTGGGTGAAGATGCCGCCGGAGTCGGCGAGCCGGACGGTGACCGTGTAGCCGGAGTCGCCGAACATGCCGCCGAGACCGGCGTAGCGCGCGCCGACGTAGCTCACGCCGACCAGCGCGATGAGGACGAAGGCCACCACTTGGACCCGGACTTTCCTGGTCAGCATCAGCGGCCTCCCTGCTCGTTGGAGGGCAGCGGAAGGCTGGGCGCGCCAGCGATCGCCGGTGGCGGCCCGACCTTCGCGTCGAGCTTCAGATACGTGTTGAGGTAGTCACCCTTGATCGCGTCGAGCGCGGAGTCGGGGAACGGGAACGTCAGCAGCATCTCCATCGCCCTGGGCAGGTCGGCCCCGGCTTCGTTGAGCTTGCGCAGAGTGGGTT
>NZ_JBOHGC010000600.1:0-1752 GCF_050699995.1 Actinokineospora sp.
CGAGGCCTCTTTGTTGTCAAGAGGCTTTTCGGACCCGTCGCGCGGGCGGGGCCGCCTTCTTGGGGCGGTTCGATGTGGCGTTGTGTCGTAGGGTCGCGTCGGGTCCGGGAGTGGCTTGGCCGAAGAGCCGGTGTTCAGGGTGTGAGCCGGTCACGCTGGCGACAGAGTCGTTCCCTGTTTGCCCTCCCGGGCCCGTGCCTTTCGCGTTGGCGGCCCGTCGAGCGTCTTGTTGGAGCCGGCTGTAGAGGGCGTCGCTGATGCGCCGCTTGAGCGCCCGAATCGCTTCTTTGCCCGTCTTGCCCTCGGCGATCTTGCGGTCGTAGTAGGTCCGCCCGTCGCTGTGGCGGAAACGGATCTGGGTGACGGCAGCCATGTGGATGGCATGGTTGATTCGGCGATTCCCGCGCCGCGACAGCCGGTAGATCTTGCGGGGCCCGGAAGACACCTCGATGGGCGCGGTCCCGTTGTAGGCGGCGAAGTGATCCCGGGACTCGAAGCGGGACACGTCACCGACGTCGCCGATGACCGTGGCGGCCACGATCGGGCCGACCCCGAATAGCTCGGTCGTCGACGTCTTGGAGGCGACGACCACAGCAGCGATTCGTTTCTTGGTGTCGCGCATCTGGGCGTCGATGCGGCGCAGGTCTTCGACGAACTCGAGAGCGAGCTCATACCGGGCCGCCTCGACCGCGCCTTGGGGCTCGATGTCCTCCTCGAGCAGTCTGGCCGCCTGAGCTGCGGTTATCTCGCCTGCGATGCCGCCGGGGATCAGCTCGCACAACACGGCGTGCAACCGGCACGCCATGCGAGTGCGGTGCCGGCCCAGGTCACGGTGGCGTTTGGCCCACACCTTCATCACCGCCGCGTGATCCTCGGCCACCACCTCTATGAGGTTCGGCGAGCGCAGGGCGGCGATAGCCACCGAGCGGGCGTCGTTGGGGTCGTTCTTGTTCGAGTTGCCCGTCGCCAACAGCCGCACCCGGGCCGCCAGCTTGGGTTGCACGTCCACGACGCGCTCCCCGGCAGCCACCAGCTGCTGGGCCAGCAGATAGCCCAGCCCGCCAGCTCCCTCCACCGCCCACGTGCGCTCGGCGAAGACAACCGCCCACGCCAACAGGCGGTCGACCTGGCCGGCGGCCGACCGCACCCGCAGCTCGCCCAACGTCACCTCGTTCTCGTCGATGGCTGCCGTGGTGTGCGATGCCTTGTGCGGGTCGACGCCGATCATCACTGCCATGAACCGCTCCTTCGTCGTCGTGGGTGGAGGACCGCGGCAGGCATGTCTGATTTCAGAATGGTCGGCGCTCGCGCCTCTTTCGAGCCACACCACGGCGAGACCCGACGGGCTGGGCACCTCGTTCGGAAGCCAGACCAACAACGGTCGGCAGACGGTTCGGGAGCCGGCCCGCCAGGATCTCTCGACGCTACGAGCCAGCCGCAACGTCTGGGTGGATCATCAATCAGACGGCTCGGTTTGGGCGTCGGCCAATGAGCACGTGTCCCATAACGCGCAGCGGTCGACGCCGGTCGGCCATCCCCGAGGTGCCATTTCAGCGTGGCTGAGCCCTCCTGGGGCATGGACGTGCCGTCGCAGGCAGTCGAGCGGGCGGTGACCGTGACCGTGTAGGAGCCGGGTCGGGCGTAGGTGTGGTCAAAGTGCTCGGGGCCCTCGTAGGGGACCCAGCCCATCGAGCCGGTGTCGGCGTCCTGGGTGTGGAAACCCACGGGTTCGGGCCAGGCGTTGGGCGGGAC
>NZ_JBOHGC010000601.1:0-10949 GCF_050699995.1 Actinokineospora sp.
GTGTCCCACCGCCCCCGATTCCGTTATGTGTCAGGCGAAGTCGGCCGCGGTGAGGCCGTCGGGATGCCCCGGCGGCCACTGCACCAACTCGATCCGGTAGCCGTCCGGGTCGCTGAGCCACGACACCATCGGGCCGTCCGGGCCACCCGGATATTCCAGTGGCCCTGGCTCCAGGCCTGCTTCGACCAGCCGCTCCCGGGTGTCCGCCAACGCGTCCACCTGGATCGCGAGGTGGTCGAAACCGCCCACGTCGACCGGGCCCGCGCCGGGGCGGTAGACCAGTTCGAGCGTGGCGAACGGCTCATCGGGAAACTTGAGGATCGCGAGGCAGTTGTCCTCGCCCCCGACTCGGCCCAGTTCGACGTACCCGAGGGCGGTGTAGAAGTCGAGCGAGCGCTCCAGGTCGGTGACCCGGTACCCGACGAGGATCGTCTTCACTCGGCCTCGCCCTGGCGGTGCACGCGGTAGCGCAGGTGCGTGACGTCGCGGTCCTCAAGCCTGCGGACGAGGTCGAGTTCGATGTGGTCACCGCCGAGGTGGTCGAACAGCCTCCGGCCTTCGCCCAGCAGCACCGGAACCAGGTGGATCTCCAACTCGTCCATCAGCCCGGCTCGAAGCAATGCCTGGGCCGCGCCCGCCCCGTGGACCATGATCGGGCGGTCGCCCGAGGCCGCGCGAGCCTCGCGGGTGCACTCCTCGACGTCGGTGACGAAGTTGGTGTTGTCCGACACCACGTCACCGTCGTCCACGTGGTGGGTGAGGACGTAGATCGGCACCCCGTCGTGGTGGTCGCCCTGCCAGCGCCCGGCGAGTTCGAAGGTCCGGCGGCCGGAGATCACCGCGCCGGTGGACAACGCCTCGCGGTAGACCTGTCCGCTCGGGCCGTCGGATTCCCGGTCGTCGAGCCAGTTGAACAGCCGCCCGCCGTCGCGTCCGAGCTCCTGGCCCGGCCGGTCGTCCGGACCCGCGATGTAGCCGTCGAGCGACATCGACATGTACAGCCGAATGGGATTGTTCATCCTGCCCCCAGTCTTCTTGATCAACCTACGGGATACCTGATTTCCTGGATGTCCTCGGCGAGGTCGTCCAGGGTGATCTCACTGTTCAACGCCTTGACCACGGCCGCGGTGAGCGGGCGCAGGGCGAAGATGTGGCGGACCGCGGCGAAGTCCACCGGCCGCTCGTAGTAGTCCGCGGCCCAGTCCTGGAACGCCACCGCCGAGCGGTCGGCCAGCAGCTGGAAGAGGAAGCCTGCGCCATCCGGGTCGCCCGGGTCGTCGTCCTCGGATTCGGGGAACTCGATCGTCCCCGTCCGCCACCCGTCGTCGCCGGTTTCCCGCCAGAGGCAGGCGGTGACGACCGGGATGCCGTCCTCGTCGGCGAACGCCGGTTCCTCGACTTGCGGCCGGAACGCCTCGGGGACCTCGTCGAGCACCCCCGGCCACACCGTGTCCGCTTCGTACGGGCTCATGAGCGACTCGTGCGCGAAGCCGCGGATGTACGCGCCCGCGGGGGAGAAGACGACCGCGTACTCATCGCCCGCGCCGTTGCGCATCAACGCGGCTTCCTCGGTCTCGGACCACCGCGCGTCGAACGAGTGGTAGCGGAAGGTCCCTTCCGGTTCGAGTACGGCGTCCACCATCGCCATGGCGCGGCAGTGGTCGCGGAGGACGGCGATCTCGGGCAGCTGCCGAGCGATGTCGTGAACGGTCACCCGCACATCCAAGCAACCGTGTGCGGGCGATGTCTCCTGGACGGCGGAATTCAGACCATCTCGGGCACCCGCAGGTGCGCCAGCGCCAGTTCGAACTCGACGACCTCGAGGATCTCGACCCCGGCCTCCTCAGCGCTCGCCATGCGGAGCGTGTCCGCCTGGGTGCGCGCGCGTTCCATGGCCTCAGGGCTGTCGTAGGTGACAGAGGAGACCGCGATGCCTTCGTCGCGGTCGATGAGCAGGCTCGCGCTGCAGAACCCGTCGAACTCCTCCATGGCGGGCAGTGCGGTCATCTTGTAGGTCTGAATGGCCTGATCGGCTTGGGCGGCGTCGAACCGGATCCAGGTGGCCCGGACACAGGCGCCGGACCGCGAGGTGTGGTCGCGGTGCAGGACGGCGATCTCCCACTCGTCGACCTGTGGGCGGGCGCCCAGGACCTCGGCGGCCTGCTCCCGCAACGTGCGCAGCTTCGGCTCGCTGGTGCGCATCGCCTCTTCGGTCTCCCACGCGGTGGTCGCGATGCAGCGGCCGGATTGTCGGTCGGCCAGGAACGAGATGCCGACGAACCCGTCGAGGTCGCGCAGCGTGGGAATGACCTGGTCGCGGATGTTGGCGATGCCCGCGTCGATGTTCTGGGGGTGGCCCTGCACTGTGGTGGATCGTGCGAACACGGTCGGTTCCTTTCCGGCCGGGGCAGCGCCCCGATGGCGCCACCGGTCGCGCTCCACTGTCGTCCGCTATCCCCGATCCGGCAATTTGAGGACCCTTCGCCTCCCACTGCCATATTCTTCCTTATCCATATTCACTATTGACTATCAAGATATCGGAGAGAAGTCGAAGGTGATGGGCGAGCGTTGAGAGGGCGAACAAAACGCCCGGAAGTGAGGGGGCAGGGCGGACAAAAACGCCTGGGAGGGAGGGGGTGGCGTTGTCCATTGGAGGTTCGTGGGGTCTCCGGTCTGTCAGAAGATGGCGAAGGTCTCCGGTGGGATGTGGAGACGGGTGCCGGTCATCTCCGGGTCGGCGCTCGACAGCAGGATCGGGCCAGGGGGGCGGTCGAGGACGACCTCGGCCTGCGTCGTGCCCAGATTGACCACCACTCGCCGGTCGCCTCGATGCAGGATCAGGCAGTCGCCTTGGATGTCGACGCGGAAGCGGTCGAGCCGGGGGTCGGCTAGTTCCGGGTGCGTCCGCCGCAGCGCGATCAGGGCCCGGTAGGTGTCGTACACCGACTTGTGGGCCGGGTCGTGCAGCTCGCCCCACGGCAGCGTCGAGCGGATCACAGTGGCGATGTCCATCGGGTCCGGGACGTTCTGCTCGCCCCAGCCGTGTTCGGCGAACTCCTTGCGGCGGCCGTCGCGGACGGCGGCGGCCAGGTCCGGGTCCTCGAAGGAGGCGAAGAACTGCCACGGCGAGGTGGCGGCCCACTCCTCGCCCATGAAGATCATCGGCGTGTACGGGGAGCACAGCACCATGGCCGCGCCGCACAGCATGCGGTCGTGGGAGATGGTGGCGGTCATCCGGTCGCCTTGGGCGCGGTTGCCGATCTGGTCGTGGTTCTGCAGGTAGCAGAGGAACCGATGGCCGGACGTGCGCCGCGGGTCGATCGGTCTGCCGTGGGTTCGGCCGCGGAACGACGACCAGGTGCCCGCGTGGAAGAACGCTTCCCGCAGCGTCTTGGTCAGTGCGCCGGGTTTGCCGAAGTCGGTGTAGTAGCCGTCGGTCTCGCCGGTGAGGGCGACGTGCAGCGCGTGGTGCAGGTCGTCGCACCACTGGGCTTGCAACCCGTACCCGCCCGCGTCGCGGGAGGTGACGAGTTTCGGATCATTGAGGTCGGACTCCGCGATCAGGTGCAGCGGCCTGCGCAGCCCCGCGGCGAGCGCGTCGACCTCGCCCGCGAGTTCCTCCAGCAGGTGGGTGGCGCCTTTGTCGACCAGCGCGTGCACCGCGTCGAGCCGCAGGCCGTCGAGGTGGAAGTCGCGCAGCCAGCCCAGGGCGTTGTCGATCACGTAGCGGCGAACCTCGTCGGAGTCCGGGCCGTCGAGGTTCAGCGCCGGTCCCCAGATGGTGCGCCCGGCGAAGTACGGCCCGAACCGGTCCAGGTAGGCGCCCGAGGGGCCTAGATGGTTGTAGACGACATCGAGGAACACCCCGAGTCCGCGCGCGTGAGAGGCGTCGACGAACCGCTTGAACGCCGTCGGCCCGCCGTAGTGCTGGTGGACCGCGCCCCAGAGGACGCCGTCGTACCCCCAGCCCGCGGTGCCGTCGAACGCGTTGACCGGCAGCACCTCGACGAAGTCCACCCCGAGGTCGACCAGGTGGTCGAGGTGCTCCAGGGCGGCGTTGAACGTGCCCTGCTCGGTGAAGGTGCCGATGTGCAACTCGTAGACGACCCCGCCCGCCAGCGGCCTGCCCGCCCACCCCTGGTCTGTCCAGGTGAACGCCTCGTGCGAGTACCGCCGCGACGGCCCGTGCACGCCCGCGGGTTGCCACAGCGACCGCGGATCGGGCAGTGCCTTGTCGTCGTCATCGAGGAGGAACGCGTAGTCGGTTCCGTCCCCGGTGCCGGGCACGTCTACGTGCCACCAGCCGCGGTCGTCGCGGCTCATGTCGTGGGTGTTGGGGCCGAGGGCGAGTCGGACGCGGTCACGGTGCGGCGCCCACACGGAGAAGTGTTCGTCGGGGCGGGTCACCGCACGTCCTCTCGGTGCAGAAGTGCGACGGGGTAGGTGGACAGCAGATCTCCCAGCGGCGCAACGGGATCAGCGAACTCCCGGCCGGTCAGCAGGTCAGTCCATCGGCCGGTGCCCGCCGGGAGGGCGAGCACGGTGTCCCGCCAGCCGCCGTCGTGGGTCAGGGTCAGCGGGAGTCGGGTGGCTACCGCGACGAGGTCGGGGCGGCGGGTGAATGCCAGTGCGTGGGCGGCGGCGGCACCGTCGGCGTACAGCGGGCGGTATCCGGTGAACAGCTCGGGCCTTGACCGCCGCAGGCGCAGGACCGTGCGGACGACGTGCAGCTTGGCCGCCCCCGTGTCGTCCACCGGAGGCAGCCGGCCGGACTCCAGTCGGTCCAGCATTCCGGTCCGCGCCTCGAAGTCGACCGGGCGTCGGTTGTCTGGGTCCACAAGGGACAGCTCGAACAACTCCGTGCCCTGGTACACATCCGGCACACCCGGCCCGGCAAGCTGCAGCAGCTTCTGCCCGAGCGCGTTGGACCACCCCGGCAGCCGGATCCGCTCGACGAACTCCGCCACCTCCGGCCCCAGTTCGGCTCGGGCCTTGGCGGGCCACGCGCGCACCGCCGCCTCGAACTCGTCGTCGTGCTCCACCCACGACGTTCGGACCTTCGCTTCCTTCGCCGCCTTGTCCAGGTACGCCGACAGTCGCTCCGGCGCGATCGGCCACGCGCCCACCAAGGACTGCCACGCCAACAGCTCCAGCGTCGGCTCGGGTAGCCCGCACCGCGCGGACCACCGGTGCACCGCGTCGGCGAACTCGCCGGGGATCTCCGCGAGCACGGCGAGGCGGGCGCGCACGTCCTCCGAGCGCTTGGTGTCGTGCGTCGACAGGGTGGTCATCCCGGCGGGCCACCCGGCCTCGCGGGCCGCCGCGCCCGCGTGGAACTCGGCGGGGGAGACGCCGAAGCGGTCCGGGGCGCCGCCGACCTCGTTGAGCGCGGTGAGCCGGGGGTAGCGGTAGAACGCCGTGTCCTCATCCCCCTTGGCCACGACCATGCCGGACGTCTGCTGGATCCTCGTCGCCAGTTCCCCGCCGGGGTCGGCCCGGACGGTGCGGTCCAGGATGTCGATCGCCGACGCCAGGTCCGGCCGCACCTTCCGCGCCCGCTCGACCGCCGCCGTCCAGTGCCCCGCCCCCTCCGGCAGGTACGACCGGTACACCGGGAACGCCACCATCAGCTCCGCGACCGCGTCGACCGGCACCCCTGCGGCGAGGGCGGCGATCCGCCGCATCTCGGCCACCAGCGAACGAGAGGTGATCAGCCTGCGGCACCGTTCTTCCTCGGCGTGGAAGTCGATCCCGCCGAACTTCGCCGCCAGTTCGGTCAGCGGCTCCTCGCCCGCCGCGTCGACGAACACCCCGCACACCTCGCGCAGCGTGTCGTAACCGGTCGTGCCGTGGACCGGCCAGGACGCGGGCAGCGACTCGCCCGCCGCCAGGATCTTCTCCACGACCAGCCAGCAGTCCGTCCGCGCCCGCAGCGCCCGCAGGTAGCCACCAGGATCGGCCAGGCCGTCCGGGTGGTCGATGCGCAGCCCGTCGACCTCGCCCGCCGCCACCCATCGCAGCACCTCGGCGTGGGTCCCCTCGAACACCTCCGGCAGTTCGACCCGGACCGCCGCCAGCGAGGTCACATCGAAGAACCGCCGGTAGGTGAGCTCCGCGTTGCCGCGCCGCCAGTCCACCAGCCGGTAATGCTGCCGCTCGTGCACCTCGGCCGCGCTGCCGCGGCCGGTTCCGGGCGCGATCGGGAACTCGTGCTCGTGGTAGGCCAGCCTGCCGTCGCGAACTTCGAGGACAGGGTCGTCGCCCAGCACCGGCAGCAGGATCGGGCCCGCGGCGAAGTCGATGTCGAACCAGCCCGCGTACCGGGACTCCGGGCCGTGCTCCAGCACGTCCCACCACCACGGGTTCGTGGACGGCACCTCCACGGACATGTGGTTGGGCACCAAGTCCAGCACGATGCCCAGACCCGCGGCGCGGGCGGCGGACACGAGCCGCCTGCGGGCGTCCTCCCCGCCAAGCTCGGGGTTGGCCTTGGTCGGGTCGACCACGTCGTACCCGTGGGTGGAGCCGGGCGCGGCCGCCAGCAGCGGCGACGTGTACACGGCGCCGACGCCCAGGCGCTCCAAGTAGGGCACCAGTTCGGCGGTGGCGTCGAGATCGAACCCCGGCCGGACCTGCACCCGGTAGGTGGACGTGGGGATCACGGCTGGGCCTCCGTGCGCTGCAGCACGAGCAGCGACCGGGCCTTGGCGTTGACGCCCTCGCCCGCGGCGAACGTCCGCGCCGTGGTGGGCCGGTCGCCCGCGACCACGCCGAGGACGGTCCCCTCGCCGGACTCGCTGAACACCTCGCCGCTCGCGGTGTCGAGCACGACGCTCCACTCGGTCCCGTAGCTCGTGTCGGGGATGGTCATCTCGATGTCGTCGTCGTGGGCGTTGAAGCACAGCAGGAACGAGTCGTCGCGCACCCGGCTGCCGCGCTTGTCGAGGTCGCCGATCGCGTCGCCGTTGAGGAAGACCATGATCGAGCGCCCGAATCCGGATTCCCAGTCCTGCTCGGACACCTCCTCGGCCGACGGGGTGAACCAGGCGATGTCGCGCAGCTCGTCGCCCTTGCGGATCGGGCGGCCGGCGAAGAACCGGCGGCGGCGGAACACCGGGTGGTTGCGCCGCAGCCCGATGACGGCCTTGGTGAAGTCCAGCAGGTCGGTGTTCTGCTCCACCAGCGACCAGTCCACCCACGACAACTCGTTGTCCTGGCAGTAGCCGTTGTTGTTGCCCTGCTGCGTGCGGCCGAGTTCGTCGCCGTGCAGCAGCATCGGGGTGCCTTGGGAGAGCAGCAAAGTGGCCAGCAGGTTGCGCCGCTGCCGGGCGCGCAGGTCGTTGACCTTCTCGTCCTCCGTCGGGCCCTCGGCGCCGCAGTTCCACGAGCGGTTGTCGTCGGCGCCGTCGCGGTTGTCCTCGCCGTTGGCCTCGTTGTGCTTCTCGTTGTAGGACACCAGGTCGTTGAGGGTGAACCCGTCGTGCGCGGTGACGAAGTTGATCGACGCGTAGGGCCTGCGGCCGTCGTCCTGGTAGAGGTCCGACGAGCCGGTGATGCGGGAGGCGAACTCGCCGAGCGTCGACGGCTCACCGCGCCAGAAGTCGCGCACGGTGTCGCGGTACTTCCCGTTCCACTCCGTCCACAGTGGAGGGAAGTTGCCGACCTGGTAGCCGCCTGGGCCGACGTCCCACGGCTCCGCGATCAGCTTGACCTGGCTGATCACCGGGTCCTGCTGCACCAGGTCGAAGAAGGTGGCCAGCCGGTCGACGTCGTAGAACTCGCGGGCCAGGGTGGCGGCGAGGTCGAAGCGGAACCCGTCGACCCGCATCTCGGTCACCCAGTAGCGCAGCGAGTCCATGATCAGCTGCAGGGTGTGCGACGGGCGCACGTTCAGCGAGTTTCCGGTGCCCGTGTAGTCCATGTAGTAGCGGCGGTCGTCGTCGACGAGCCGGTAGTAGGTCTCGTTGTCGATGCCGCGCAGCGACAGCGTCGGGCCGAGGTGGTTGCCCTCAGCGGTGTGGTTGTAGACCACGTCCAGGATCACTTCGATGTTCGCCTCATGCAGGGCGCGGACCATCGCCTTGAACTCCTGGACCTGGCTGCCCGGCGTGCCGAGCTTCAAGGCGTACCCGTCGTGCGGGGCCAGGTACGCGATGGTGTTGTAGCCCCAGTAGTTGCGCAGGCCGCGCTCGGTGAGCCCGTGGTCGTGGAGGAACTCGTGCACCGGCATCAGCTCGACCGCGGTGACCCCGAGACCGGTCAGGTAGTCGATCATCACCGGGTGCCCGAGCGCCGAGTAGGTGCCGCGCAGCTGCTCGGGGATCTCCGGGTGCAGCATCGTCAGCCCGCGCACGTGCGCCTCGTAGATGACCGACTCGTTGTAGGGCGTCTTCGGGGCGCGGTCGTTGGCCCAGTCGAAGAACGGGTTGACCACCACGCCGCGGAACGTGTGCGCAGCGGAATCGGCGTCGTTGTACCCGTCCGGGTCGCCGAACGGGTAGCCGAACACCGACTCGTCCCAGTCGACGCCGCCCGCGACGGCCTTGGCGTAGGGGTCGAGCAGCAGCTTGTGCGGGTTGCAGCGCTTGCCGCCCGCCGGGTCGTGCGGACCGTGGACGCGGAAGCCGTACTCCTGGCCGGGGCCGACGGCGGGGAGGTAGCCGTGCCAGACGAAACCGTCGACCTCCGGCAGGCCGATCCGGGACTCCTTGCCCGAGGAGTCGAACAGGCACAGCTCGACCCACTCGGCCACCTCGGAGAACAGCGCGAAGTTGGTGCCCGCGCCGTCATAGGTGGCGCCGAGCGGGTAGGGGGAACCTGGCCAAGCCTGCACGCGCACTCCTCGTTGATCGAACATCCGGCGCCGACGGTGGGAGTCGACCTCCACAGTGCTACCGCCTCTCGGGCCGCTCCGCAGGTCGGGCGGTGCGCAGGGCGGCAACCGAACGGGTGAGGAGGGGGTGTTCGAGCAGCTCATCGACCGTGACCGGCAGCGGAATCCGCCAGTTGGGGTATTCGTCGACGGTGCCGGGCAGGTTGGGCTGGCGCGGCTCGCCGATGGCGTCCTGCGGGGAGATGAGGAGCAGCCTGCCGGCCGCGGTCGCCAGCAGCGCGTGCAGGGCGGCGACCAGGTCGTCCTCGTCGGGGTCGGATGGGAGCAGGCCGTGTTCGTCGAGTTCGGCGAGTAGTTCGGCCCGGTCGTGCGCGGCGCGGCTCGCCTCGGCTTCCGGGTCGTCGAGGTGGCCCAGTTCGGTCCGCACCCGCACGTTCTCGCCGCGCAGGAAGCCCGCCGCGGTCGGCAGGTCGTGGGTGGAGATGCTGGCCATCGCCTCGGTCGACCAGCGGCTAGGCGCGAGCAGCGGCGCACCGGGCGCGTCCTCGTCGCGTTGGAACCACAGGACCGCGGAACTCAGCACGCCCCGCTCGCGCAGCGTCTCGGTCACCTCGTCGGGCACGGTGCCGAGGTCCTCGCCGACCACGATGGCGTTCGCCCGGTGGGCTTCCAGGGCGAGCACACCGAGCAGCGCGTCGGCGTCGTAGCGGACGTAGGTGCCCTCGCTCGCCGGGCGGCCCGGCGGAATCCACCACAGCCGCCACAGGCCCGCGACGTGGTCGACGCGAATCCCGTCGGCGTGGGCGAGGACGCTGCCGATGACGTCACGGAACGGCTGGTACCCGGCGGCGGCCAGCCTGTCAGGCCGCCACGGGGGCAGGTTCCAGTCCTGGCCCTGCCTGCTGAACGCGTCGGGCGGGGCGCCGACGGTGACCTCGGAGGCCAGCACGTCCTGCAGCGCCCAGGCGTCGGCGCCCGCGGGGTCGACGCCCACGGGCAGGTCGTGCACGATTCCGACGCCGAGACCGGCGGCACGACCCGCGGCGCGGACGTCGGCGAGCTGTTGGCCGCACAACCGCTGCACCCAGGTGTGGAAGCCGACCCGGTCGGCCAGGTCCCGGCGGGCGGCGGCGACGGCGGCGCTGTCCGGGTGGCGCAGGTCGGCGGGCCAGGTCCGCCAGTCGGCGCCGTGGTGTTCGGCCAATGCGCAGAAGGTCGCGAAGTCGTCGAGCGCGGGATCGGGACGCCGGTCGGGTGCGTGCCGCCACAGCAGTTCCAGGGCCGCGAGCTTCGCCTTCCACACGCCGTCGTAGTCGATCAGCTCGGCGCCCGCGGGTGGGGTGAGCGCGGCGACCTCGGCACGCACCTCGGGCGGCGCCTGGCGGAACGCGTCGAGGTCGGTGATCGGGAGGTACAGGGGGTTGGCGAACCGGCGGCTCGACGGCGAGTACGGCGAGCGCTGCAGCGGCGTGACCGGGGTGATAGCTTGCACCGGGTTGACCAGGACCACCCCGGCGCCCAGCCGCGCCGATCCGGTGATCAGCGCGCGCAGGTCGGCGAGGTCGCCGATTCCCCACGAACGCGCCGAGTGCAGCGCGTAGAGCTGCACCATCCATCCCCACGCCGGGGGGACGGGCGGCAGCTTGGCGGGCGCGACGATCACCGTGACCTGGCGGTCGCCGATGGCCAGGGTGTGGGTGCCGAGCGGCAGGTCGGGCGGGAGGCGGTCGCGGACCGCGCGGGTGTCACCGTCCTCGGTGGTGAGGACACCGGCGGCGCCGATGGCGGGGGAGTCCCCGGCGCGCAGCACGAGCGGGTCCGGCACCGTCGCCCGGTCCCGCCGGGCCCGTGCGTCGGCCAGCTCGGCCCGGATCGAGGCGGGGCGGCCCGCGTCGACACCGAGTTGGGCGAGCACGTCCACCACGACGTCGTCGGCGATGTCGACCCGCCGCCGTTCGGTGTCCTCGTACCAAGTCGCCACGCCGTGGGCGTCGGCCAGGTCGCGCAGGTCGGCGTCGGCCAAGGTAGGCCCCTCCTCGTCGGTGTCCCTCAGCACCGTAAACCGACGCACCTGATCCCGCCGGGGGCCGAGCTCGAGACGCGGTGAGGGGTCGTC
>NZ_JBOHGC010000602.1:0-25359 GCF_050699995.1 Actinokineospora sp.
GGCCCTCGACCGCGGCAAGCGCGTGCACATGGGGCGGGTCAACTCCGGGCGCCGCTGGACCTACGCCGAGCACCTCGGATGCCACAGCGCCGACGGCACATTCCTCGCGTTCGCGCCCGACACCAACCTGCAGCGCCTACGCGGCTGGACCCGACAAGGCGCCCTGTTCGCAACGCCGACGGGGGACACGATCCGATGAACGCCGACCGCCGACAAGCACTGTCCACAGTGGCCGACACGCTCGGCCGCGCCCTCGACCATCACCTACGCCGCGACGAGCACGACGCCGACCTCGTCGGCGCGGCGCGGGTTCGCTGGTCGCCGATCACGCTCGCGCTCGCCGAGGCGCTCGACACCGTGCGGGGGCTCTGTGATGACGCTGCGTTTGCCTGAGTGGCGTACCCGCGCCGCGTGCCGCGGTCGGTTCGCCGACCTCGACTTCATCGACCCGCCCGCCGAGCAGGTCGACGAGTGCCGCACGTTGTGCGCTGGGTGCCCGGTCGCCGAGCAGTGCCTCGCCGAGGCGCTCGCCGCGGGTGAGGCGTGGGGCATCTGGGGAGGGCTCGACGCCGACGAGCGCGAGCGGCTCGCCGAGCAGACCGGCGCCCCGGCGCCCGCTGTCCGTCCCGGCCACGGCACGAACTCCCGGTACGCCAAGCACGGCTGCAGGTGTGACCTGTGCCGAGAGGCGCACACCGCCTACGACCGGGAACGCCGAGCGCGGAACCGGAAGCGAGCGCGGGCGGGCGACCCGTGGTCGGAGCCGGTCGTCCTCGGCGAGCCCGTGCGGGTCGGCCGCGTCTGGACATGCGCCGGGCAATACCTCTTGCCCCTGCCCGGCTTGACGGTCTCCCCTGCTGTCCGCCGCGACGCCGAGGCACTCGCACCGGCCGCGTGAGCCCCAATCCGGTGACGGACGCGCGACACGCTCGGCTGGTGTTCACCTGTGCCGCGCCGCCGTGCGCCAACCCGACCATCACCGGCTATGTCTGCGGGCTGTGCCTCGGCCGTCTCGACGGCGACCTCGTCGAGGTCGCCGACCTGGTCGACGAACTCGACGCCACGATCGCCCGGCAGACCCGCACCGGGCAGCGAGTCGGCTCGGCATCGGCCGAGACCGGGCTGCCGTTCAACGACGGCGCCGCCGAGGTCGCCCGCGACCTGCGCTCGGTGTTGTCGACGTGGGTACGCGACCTGTGGGAAACACATGCCCCACGCCGCATAGTGCTTACCGGCACCACCGATGCCGACGGCCGCCCGGTGACGGTGGCGGAGCTGGACCCGCTCGACCTCGACGACACCCTGCCCGAGATGGCCGCATGGCTGCGCCGTCACCCGTCGTGGATCGAAGACCATCCGGCCGCGGGCGAACTGGTCGACGAGATCGGCGATGCCGTCGAGCGCGCCCGCCGGGCGGTCGACCTTGCCCCGGCGCGGGTCTACTGCGGGCCATGCCCGGACTGCGGCGCCGACGTGTATGCGCGGCCCGACCGGGCGCTCGTGCGGTGCCGTGAATGCGACGTCCGGCACGACGTCGACGCGTTGCGGGCCGCGCTGCTCGACGCTGCCCGCGAACATCTGGCCACGGCCGCCGAAGTCGCTCGCGCGTTGCCGAGGCTGCTCGGCCGCGACCTTTCGGCGAACACGGTGCGCACGTGGGCGCGCGCGGGCAAGCTCGCACGGCGTTCACCGGACGAACGCGGTCGGCCGCTGTACCGGGTCGGCGACGTCATCGACCTCGCGCTGATCACCCCGACGCGGTCGCATGTCACCCGCGATGTCGCCGAGTCGGCGTAAACTGGTGATCAGCAGCGGGTGAGCTATGCCCGCACCTTGACCAGGCAGCCCCGCGACCACCCCCAGGGTCGCGGGGCTGTCGCATGTTCAAGGGGGTGATCGCGTGCCGACCGTCGACATGCGTCACGGCGACGCTCTGCGGGTGTTGTCCGAACTGGACACCGCGAGCGTTGACGCCGTGATCACCGACCCGCCGTACTCGTCGGGCGGGATGGTCCGCGGTGACCGCGCCGCCGGGGTCCACACGAAGTACGTGCAGACCGACAGCAAGAGCGGACGCCGTTTGGCCGCGTTCGGCGGGGACAACCGCGACCAGCGCTCGTTCGCGTACTGGTCGGCGCTCTGGCTCGGCGAAGCACTGCGAGTCACCCGCCCCGGCGGCGCCCTGGTCGTGTTCTCCGACTGGCGACAACTGCCGACCGTGACCGACGCTATCCAGCTCGGCGGGTGGGTATGGCGCGGCATCGTGCCGTGGCACAAGCCCAACGGGCGCCGCACCCAGGGCAGGTTCGCGAACAACTGTGAGTACATCGTGTGGGGCACGTGCGGGCCGCGCCCGCTGGACATGATCCCCGGCAACCTTGACGGGTTCTTCCAGATCAACACCCCCCGCGGTCGCGAGCACGTCACCCAGAAACCGGTCGAACTCATGCGCGAGTTGGTCAAGATCACCCCGCCCGGCGCGCTGATCCTCGACCCGTTCGCCGGTGCCGGGACGACCGGCGTCGCCGCCGTCGCCGAGGGCCGTTCGTTCCTCGGTGTCGAGGCATCAGAGCACTTCCATGGTGTCGCTGCGCGTCGGCTCGCCGAGGCGCTCGACGCGAGCGAACAGCAGGGCGAGCAACTCACCCTCACCTGAACCGGGGGCGGGGTGATCGACCATGCCGCGCAACCTGATCACCGACGCCGACCGCGAGCATGTACGCGCCCTGCACGCCGAGGGCAAGACCCGCAACGACATCGCCCGCGCCTTGAACCGCTCCCCGTCAACGGTGACCGGCATCGCCCGCGCGCTCGGCCTGTCGTTCGACCGCACGGCGACGGCCGCGGCCACCCACGCCCGGCAAGTCGACAACCGCGCCCGCCGGGCCGAGATCGTCGGCCGCCTCTACGGCCGCGCCGAGCACCTGCTCGCCCGACTGGAGGCAGAGCGCTACTCGTTCACCACGACCACCGTGCACGGGATCGAGACAAAGTCACTCGACCACGTGCCCGCCCAGGACGAGAAGGCCCTCGCGTCGGCGACCTCAACCCACCTCGGCGCCGCCGTCCGGCTCGAACAGATCGACGCCGACAAGGGCGCCGACAATGCACGGTCAATGCTCATGACCCTGGGTATGGCACTCGGTATCACGAACCAGCCACTTTAAATTATGGCGTCGCATTCCTTTGGAGTCGAGCATTTCGGCGCCTTTCGACCCTGGCTGGCGACTGAAAGACTTCGAGCAACACCTCGTCCATCAATCCGAGTACTTCCACGGCGTCTTCCTTTGTTACGGTGGCCACGAAGTCGCCATGCGCCATTTCATTCCCAAGGTACCTAATCTCGTGAGCCGCCTCGCGAACATGAGGGCGAATCAGATGAGCCTTATGCATTTCCTCGATTTTGCTCGCAAGCACACCTGAAGTGATACCTTTTTCTTTGGCTGTTGCCTCAACCACGGATCGCGCCAATTGGACGGCGGCGCGCAACGCTCCTACCTGGAGGCACTTGTGAGCCTCGGATGCGGCCTCTGCGATGTGGTCCGGTACGTCTTCGAATGACCTGGGCGACGAGTGATCGCCGGGAAGCCAACACAACGCGTCATTGACATAATCAATGAAGTCCTTGATGTCGTTCGAGCTAAGTTCCGGAATCTCGCGTGCAGGCCGACGTATGTACGCGACATTCAATTTCCTACAATGGTCGCATCTGTAAGCTGCCATCACACACGTGTGATCCGGCTCGTCGTCAACGACGGCCGTCGCATCCGCATAGGTCATGTTGGAAAACCTGGTACACCATCCACAAACTGTGCTCGCCATAACCCTAGATCATAGGTCCCCCGCATCCAATGATCCAACTAGATACGCCGTTGTCGCCGAAACAAGTCAATTCGCTACGTGAGTCGAGCACCCGCGTGTCGATCTGGTCGGGTGCCATCCGATCCGGCAAGACCATCGCGTCACTGTTGCGATGGTTGATCTATGTCGCGTCTGCACCCCGCGGTGGACAGCTTGTCGTTGTCGGCCGCACCCGCGACTCCGTGGCACGCAACGTGTTCGCTGTGCTCACCGACCCGTCGCTGTTCGGTCCGATCGCCGAGCATGTGCACTACACAGCCGGGGCGCCGACGGCGCAGATCCTCGGCCGCACGGTGTACGTGCTCGGTGCCTCGGACAGCAAGGCCGAGAAGGTGCTGCGCGGGCTCACCTGCTGCGGTGCGTATGTCGACGAGCTAACCGTTATCGCACAAGACTTTTTCGTGCAGTTGCTCGGCCGCATGTCCGTTCCGGGCGCGCAACTGTTCGCCACCACGAACCCCGACTCGCCCGCCCATTGGGTGAAACGCCGCTACCTCGATCGGCTCGATAAGCTGCCCGACTGGCGTTCGTTCGTGTTCCACCTCGACGACAACCCGGCCTTATCGGAGTCCTATAAGGACTCAATCCGGCGCGAGTACACCGGCCTGTGGCACCGGCGGTTCGTGCTCGGCGAGTGGGTCGCCGCCGAGGGCGCCGTGTTCGACATGTGGAACCCGGCCGATCACGTCGTTCCGTGGGCCGACCTGCCGGACATGGCGCGTCTGCTCGCCGTAGGCGTGGACTACGGCACCACCAACGCCACCGCCGCGCTCCTGCTCGGGCAGGGTGTCGACCACCGGCTTTACCTGGTCGACGAGTGGCGCCACGACCCGGCGCACGCGCAGGTGCGACTCACAGATACGCAACTCTCGGCCGGACTGCGCGACTGGCTCGACCGGCCACACCTTCCCCGCCCGTCCGCGCTACGTCCGCCATGGATCGTGGCTGACCCGTCCGCGGCATCGTTCCGGGTCCAGCTCCACAACGACGGGGTGACCACGCAAGCCGCCGACAACGACGTGTCATACGGCATCCGGGTCGTGTCGTCCCTGCTGGCCGAGAAGCGGCTGCGCGTCGCCGACAAGTGCACCGGATTCGTCGCCGAGGCGCCCGGCTACTCGTGGGACGACTCGGCCACCGCCAAGGGCACGGACGCGCCGGTCAAGGTTGCCGACCACTCCCTCGACGCGGGGCGCTACGCCATCACTACCACCGAGAACCTATGGCGCCCAACACTTGCGCTCGCCGCCTGACCAACCGGGAAGGGGGCGCGACATGGCTCAGCCATGGCCACCGGCACCGTTCAACCGGGCCGCGACCCGGATGCGGGAGTGGGATGCCTGGTACGTGGGCAAGCCCGAGCAGCTCGCTGCGTTCTACGCCAACAGCCCGACCGTGCACGCACGCCCGTCGCAGTATCGGGGCGGGCTCGTCGGCGCGGTATCCCGGTTTTTCTGGGGACGCCCCACCACGCCGCGGGGCCAGCAGCGCACCCGGTTGCATGTGCCGCTCGCCTCCGACATCGCGACCGCCTCAGCCGACTTGCTGTTTTCCGAGCCGCCGCGCATTACCGTCGAGGACACCTCGGCGCAGACCCGGCTCGACGAGATCGTGAACACCCCGGCCGTGCACTCGGCGCTGTTGGAGGCCGCCGAGGTCGCCGCCGCGCTCGGCGGGGTCTACCTGCGGGTGGTGTGGGACGCCGACGTTCGCCCGCACGCGATGCTCGACGCCGTCGACGCCGACGCCGCGGTACCGGAGTGGCGTTGGCGCGAGTTGGCCGCGGTGACGTTCTGGCAGACCCTCGACGGCACCGACGGGTCGACCGTGTTGCGCCACCTCGAACGGCACGAGCCCGGCCGCATCCTGCACAGCCTGCACATGGGCACCGATGACGAACTCGGCCGCCCCATCCCCCTCACCGAACACCCATCGACCGCGTGGGCCGCCGACCTGGTCGACGCCGACGGTGCGATCGGCACCGGCACCCCGCGGCTCACCGCTGGGTACGTGCCCAACGTGCGCCCGTCGCGCGAATGGCGCGGCACCCCGGCACTAAAGCCGTTGGGGCGCAGCGATTTCGATGGTTCCGAGCCGCTGCTCGACGCGCTCGACGAGACCTATTCATCGTGGATGCGCGACGTTCGGCTCGCGAAAGCTCGGCTCATGGTGCCCGCCGGGTACCTGACGCCGAACGGCCCCGGTCAGGGCGCGACGTTCGATGACGATCAAGAGGTGTTCACTGAGTTGAACATGCTCACCGGGCGCGGCGAGGGGGCTCCGCCGATCACCCCGTCGCAGTTCGCGATCCGTGTGCGCGAGCACCGCGAGACCGCCGAGCAGATCACGCACGACGTGTTGCGCGCCGCGGGGTACTCGCCGAGCACGTTCGGCGAAACCAACGCCGCGGCGACCGGCGTCACCGCTACCGAGGTCGTCGACCGGCGCGAACTATCGGAGACCACCCGCGACAAGAAAACCCGGTATTGGTCGGCCGGGCTCGGCCCGATCACCGGCGCCCTGCTCGACGTCGACGCGCACGTGTTCGGCAGACCCGGCGCGGTGCTCGGCACCGACCCGGTCGTGTCGTTCGGCGACCAGGCACAACCGGACCCCGAGAAGCTCGCCCGCACCGCGCAGGCGTTGCTCGCCGCCGAGGCCGCCTCGACCGACGTGCGGGTGCGGATGGTTCACCCCGAGTGGGATGACGACCAGGTCGACGCCGAGGTCGCCGCCATCCACGCGGAGTCTGGCCGCAACGTCCCGGACCCGGCGACATGGCGCGGCGCGCCGGACGGGGGCGCTGCTGATGGCATGGGAGGCACCGCCCAACGCTGACCCTGCCGAGGTCGTCGAGCAACTCGCCCGCGACCTGCTCGCCGTGTTCACCGCGGCCGAGGCGCGGCTGCTCGGCGACATCGCCCGCCGAGCCCGCGCCGGGCAGGACATCCCCGAGTGGGCCAGGGAGAAAGCCGCCGCGGTCCGGGAGGTCCGCATCGCCGCCGAGCGGATGCTCACCCAACTACGCGCCGAGGCCGGTCCGGCGGCTGCCGAGGCTGTGCTCGCCGCGTGGCAGGCAGGCACCGCCGCCGCGCTCGCACAGCTCGCCGACCTCGGCGCGCTCGACGGTGAGCAATTGCTCGTCCTGCGGGCCGTGATCCCCGGCATGGACGCCGCCGCCCTGCTCGCCGCCGATCTCACCTCACGACTCGACGCCCTGCACCTGCGGGTTCTGCGGTGGGCGCAAGACGCCTACCAGGTCGCGGTCGCCGCCGCGGCACCGTCACAGCTACTCGGCACCGGCACGACCCGCACCGCGCAACGCGCAGCGTGGGATCGGCTCGCCGCCGACGGGGTCACCGGGTTTGTCGACCGGTCCGGCCGCGGCTGGAACTTGGCGAGCTACGTCGAGATGGCGACCAGGACGGCGACGGCGCGCGCGTGGAACGACGGGCACCTCGCCCGGCTCGACGCGCTCGGCGTGGACCTGGTCACCGTCTCCCGCACCACCGACGGCTGTGCCCTGTGCTCGGTGTGGGAAGGGCTGGTCCTCGCCCGCACCGGCCCCGCCGGTACCCGCACGGTCGAGAACGAGCTGACAGGTGAGCCGATGCGCGTCGAGGTCTCCGCGACCGTCGACGACGCGCGCGCCGCCGGGCTCATGCACCCGAACTGTCGCCACACCTGGCTGCCCTACGTGCCCGGCGTGACCCGCCTGCCCGAGCCAGTCGAGCACGACCAGGCCGCCGAGGGTGAGCGCGAGCACCTGCGCGCGCTCGAACGCAAGGTGCGCAAGGAAAATCGGAAGGAAGCCGCCGCACTCAGCCCTGGCGAGGCAACTCAGGCGCGGCGCCGAGTGCGCGACCTACAGGCCGAGATCCGCAAGCACGTCGACGCGACCGGGCTCAACCGCAAGCGACACCGCGAGCAGCTCAACCTCGGCCACGGCACCATGTCCGCCGCCCGCAAGCGTCGCAACAAACTCGCCGACCAGG
Source organism: Actinokineospora sp. (assembly GCF_050699995.1). GTDB lineage: Bacteria > Actinomycetota > Actinomycetes > Mycobacteriales > Pseudonocardiaceae > Actinokineospora. The sequence continues at coordinate 7,857 of NZ_JBOHGC010000602.1, forward strand.
TTGCCGAGGGCACCGCCGAGCAGGCGCGCCTCGACGCCGTCGCCGTCGAGCAGGCACAGCGACGCGAACGCGAGCGACTCGCCGCCGAGCAGGCCGAGCGCAACCGCGTCGAACGCGAGCGCGCCGAGGCGGAACAGGCCGAGCGGGATCGGAGCGAGCGGTTCGCCGCCGAGCTTGCCGCGCTGTCCGACGACGAACTCGCCGCCCGGCTTGGCGATGTCGCCGACGACGACGCCGCGGTCGGTGCCGTGCTCGCCGAATTGGAATGCCGCGAGGCCGTCGACCAGGCCGAAGAAGACGACCCGAACGCCGAGAAGTGGGCCGAGGTCGACAGGTTGGCCGAGCAGGGCCAGGACTACGAATCGGCCTATGCCGAGGTGTTCGGCGTGGATATCGAGCGTGTGCGCCGTGACGATGCGATCGCGCGTCTACGCGGTGAGGGCTACCGCGGGCACGGGTTCGACGAGTTGGCGCGCGCCGCCTACGCCGACGCGCTCGAACGCGACTACTTCACCGCCGAGGCCGCGACAAACGGCTACTTGCTCACCGCCGAGGGACAACGGAAGGGGCTCAATCCGCGGGACCTGTGGCGCCGCAACGAAACCTATGCGCGTCGATGGGCCAGCGACGAACTCAAACAGTGGTGGGACGTCCACGGTAGGCTCACGTTCGACCAGTTCACCGCCGAACTTCTCAGTGGTGGCAACGGGAAACGGTTCCGCACCGGGGGTGAGACGTGGCTGCAGTGACCACCGAGCAGGTGCGCGCCGCGCGTGCCGAGGGCTACGCCGCCGGGTACGCGCTCGCCCCGACCATGCCCAACCCTTACGCGCCGCCCCACGTTCCGGTGTGGGAGGGACCGCGCACGCCCGCCGAGCGGGCCGCGGCATACGAGCGTGATCGGCGCGCGCGCCTGCTCGCCGGAGTGTGGCGGAAAGCCCACACCGACGGACTCGCCGCCTATGCCGCCTAGCGTGGGCTTGTGCTGACGTCTGTCATCTCCGTACGTGGGGACCGATAACGCCGTCGCGCGCGCGAGGCAGGAAGGGATTCATCCATTCTCGCGAGCCATCGTAAAACCGAACCCGCCGAGTCTTGACAACTTTGCCGTTCCCAAGCTTGACGACAACTCGGAAGCGAACCGACGCCGTTCTACTCTCACCAAAATAGTCCCGTAGGCGGGCGCGGATCGCACCCATTCCGACACTAGCCTCATAGGAAGCGTGCGGTTCTACCCTAAATGGAAGATCACCCGAGAACGGTGGCAGGGCGAGGTAGGATCGCCGAACAGGGGTGACGATTTCAAATGCGTCGACGTTTATTGCTAGTCGCCCTTTGTTAATGACGCGGATTATGAACGCTTCACCTAGGGGATCGATAAGCTCGGAGCCGTCTTTTGCCCTGTACGCCGGAAGCTCATCCTTGCTATAGCCCGTCCGCGTTTCCACTGAAACACGGCTACCTGTAAGCAAGAATGCCGTTACATTCCACGTGAGGGAAATTGCACCCGTCGCGGCCCCGACGTACGCCAGAAGTTCCGAAGTAACCACAACATCAATCTATCTCGACTTTCGGGGACGCCCACCACCGGCACCTGAGCCTGGCAATGACCGACGCCACCGTTTGATCTCATCGAGACGATCGGGCGCCCACCCCGGCATGCCGTCAACCTCAACATCGTGCGCCGGAAACGCCAGTACGGCGCCCACGGGGTATCGGGCGCGCCACTTATCGACCGCGTGCCGGGTCACGCCGAGAGCGTCGGCGAGCCCGCGCACGCCGTAGTAAGCCGTGGTGGTCACGCGAGCATCATCGCGCCCTCGGCGTCCTCCCGCGTGAACAGCACGCCAACCGCCGTCGGCCACGCGAACGGCGAGTCGACCTCGACGAGCGCCTCGACGGCGAACAGGTCGCCCTGTCCCGCAGCGTCTGCCGCTGTCACGCGCCGACGCAGCGCCTCGACCTGCCGAATCTCCGTGGTGTCGAACAGTTCGAACATGCTTCCTCCGAAACTTTGTCCCGATTGGCGACAAGGTTCTCATATAGCCATTAACTCTGTCTAGGTTTTCGACATGGTTTTCCTGGGTCGCGCCGCGCCCCCATACCGACTGGAGGTTCACCCGATGACCGCACCGACCCCGCCCGTCGAGGGCACCGAGCCGGGCTCGCCCGGCGAACAGGCGCAAGCGCCCGAGACCACGCCGCCCGCGAACGGGAGCGAACCTGCTCCAGTTTCGGGTGATCAGACTTCGACCGGCGGCTCGGCTGACGTCGACACGCTGCGGGCCGAGGTCGCCGAGTGGCGAACCAAGGTGGACAGCGCGCAGCAGTCCATCGTGGACAAGATCGCCGCCGCGCTCGGCATAGCCGAGACCGGCGAGACACCCACCGTCGAGCAGGTCACCGAACAGCTCACCGCGGCACAGCGCGACGCGCGCGAACGCGCCGTCGACCTGGCCGTGTACCGGGCGGCGCCGACCGCGGGCGCCGACCCCGACGCACTGCTCGACTCGACGACGTTCCGGCGCCGGGTCGCCGACCTCGACCCCGGCGCCGACGGGTTCGGCGACAAGGTCGCCGCGGCCATCGCCGAGGCCGTCAAGGCGAACCCGCGGTTGGCGTCGACACCGGCCGCGGCGCCGCGCAGCGGCGGACAGATCTCCGGCGGATCGCCGACCGGCGACGACCTCGGCTCGCTCAGCGTCGAGGACTACATCAAGCGCACCAGGAAGAGGGGTAACTGACCATGCCGAACCAGCTTCTCACCGTCGACGTGATCGCCCGCGAGGCAATCGCCACGCTGTACGAAACCGCAGTCATGGCGGGGCTCGTGCACCGCGACTATGAAGGCGACTTCACCGGGAACAGCGGCGACACGATCACCATTCGCAAGCCCGCTGTGTTCCAGGTGAACGAGTTCAACCGGGCGACCGGAATCGTTCTGCAGGACACCGTCGAGGGCTCGACCTCGCTCACCCTGAACAAGGTCCCCGACGTGTCGTTCGCGGTGACCTCCGAGGACTGGTCGATGAAGATCACCGACTTCGGCGAGCAGTTCCTCACCCCCGCAATGGAAGCAATCGCCCAGTACACCGACCGGCTCGTGCTCGGCCTGCGCGCAGACGTCACGCAGTCCGTCGACTATGACCCCGCCTCGGCGAACGTGTCCGACGTGCTGATCGACGCCGGGAAGACGCTCAACGACGCCAAGGTGCCGACCGCACAGCGCCGCGCCGTGGCCGACACGACCCTCACCGCACTGTTCCAAAAGGACCCGCTGTTCGTGCAGGCCGACCAGGTCGGCGACGACGGAACCGCACTGCGCGAGGCGTCGATCGGCCGCAAGCGCGGTTTCGACAACTACATGACCCAGAACATCACCGACGGCGTCTCGCTGGCGTTCCGTCGTGAGGCGTTCGCGCTCGTCACCCGTACCCTGCCCCTGCCGCGGGGTATCGGCGCCGGACAGGGCTCGATCGTGAACTACAAGGGCCTCGGTCTGCGGGTGATCTACGGCTACGACATGACGAAAAAGCAAGACGTCGTGTCGATCGACTGCCTGATGGGCGTCAAGACCCTCGACCCGAAGCGCGCCGTTCTGATCAAGCGGAAGGCGGGCGCGTGATGCTGGCCTACCGCAACGTGCGAACCGACGAGCTGTACGCGCCCGAACCGGGTTCGTGGATGGCCGAGCGGCTCGCCGCTTTGTCCGAGGTGTGGCAGCCGATCGAGGTCACCGACCCGGCCGAGCCCGGCGCGGGCGCGCAGCGTCCGGCGAAGACCGCGCGCAAGGCCGACTGGGTCGACTACGCCATGTCGCGGGGCTATTCCCGCGATGACGCCGAGTCGCTCACCCGCGACGATCTCGCCCGGCTGCTCGACGAGCAGGAACAGGCGTAGCCCGATGCGGGTCTACGCCACCGCGGCCGACCTCGGCGAGTACGCGGGCGCCGAGGTCGTCGACGACGACTCGCCGAGGCTGCTCGCCCGCGCGTCCGAACTGGTCGACTCCCTGCTCGTCGCCGCCGTGTACGACGTCGACGCCGAGGGCTACCCGACCGACACGCAGATACGCGACGCCGTGCGCCGCGCTACCTGCGCGGTCGTCGAGTGGTGGCACGAGACCGGCGACCCGACCGGCGCGAGCGGGCAGTACGTCGAGTCGCAGATCGGCACGGTTCGGCTCAAACGGGCCGAGGGAATCTCAGCCGAGGTGCCGCCCGGCGTCGTGCGCATCCTCGGCACCGCCGGACTTCTCGCCCACTCGCCGCTCGCCCCCGATCGTGGGCTGTACGGCGCGCCGTAAAGGGGAGGCGAGCCGATGCGACTACCCGCGGTGCTGTTACCGCACACCATCACCGTCCGCCGCTACCTCGGCACCGGACCCTACGGCGACCAGCACGCCGACCCGGTCACGATCCGGCGCACGTTCGTCGAGGACCGGCGCCGAATCGTCCGCTCCGCGACCGGGGAGGAAGTGATCAGCGAAACCACAGTCCGCGCCCGACCCGGCGAACGCATCCCGGTCGGGTCGCTCGTGACCGTTTGGGCGGGCACCCCAACCGAACGCACCGGCCGCGTGATCACCGCGAACCTGTTCGACCACCCGTCGAGCTGGTCACACATCGAGGTCACCCTCACCTAGCCGAGATCGGGGGTGCTCCCGATGGCGACCGAGATCACCGGGAACGGTGGCGTACGGATCGAGTGGCACGGCGACGAGGTCGGCGACAACGCGCGCCGAGGCGCCGCCCGCGGGCTCGGACTCGGCGCCGAGCACGTGCGCGGGGTGTCCGTCGATCGCGCCCCGCTCGACACTGCCGCACTGCGCGACTCGGCGACGGCGAGCCATGACCCGGACGCGCTCACCGCCGCTGTCTCGTATGACACCCCGTATGCCGCACGGCAGCACGAGGAACTCGACTACCACCACCGCACCGGCGGGCCGAAGTACCTCGAAAGCGCGCTCGCCAGCGAGCGCGAGACGGTCGCCCGACTGATTCAGGCACAAATCCGTAAGGCGCTCGGCACATGAGCTGGACACGGAATCTCGCGCACGGGCTCGCCGAGCATCTCGCCGCCGCCGGAACCGGGGTGTACCGGGCGACCGGCGTCTACTCTGACACCGAGGTCGGCATCGTCGTCGGCGCTGTCCCGACGTCGCCGCCGCGCGTGCTCGCGCTCACCCCGTACCCACTCGCCGACGACGTAGACCAGGCCGACAGCGTGCTCGGCCTCCAAGTGCGCGCCCGCGCCGGAGCCGACCCGCGCGAGGCGCTCGACCTGCTCGACACCGTGTTCGACGTCCTGCACGGTGCAACCCACCTCGACCTGTCCGGCGCGCTCGTGCATCTCATCCGGCGCACCGCGTCGCTACCGCTCGGCCGCGACCAGAACGGCCGATACGAGCACGCCGACACCTACCAACTCACCGCCCACCGACCCACCCGCAACCGCGGCTAGGAGGCTGCCCAATGGCAACACGTTCATTGCTGGCAAAGGATTGGACGCTCGAAGTCGATACCCGCGCGCCCGCCGCGCCTGCACCTATGTGGACTCGCGTCAACGGCATGACGTCGTTCACCGAGTCCACAGACGACAACACCGAGGACGACGCGGCGTTCGAGGACGACGGGTGGGGTTCCTCTGTTGTCACTCAGCGAACGTGGTCGATCGAGGCTGAGGGCAAACGCAAGCGCACCGACGCCGCCGCGTTCACCCCCGACCCCGGACAGGAAGCCATCCGCAAGGCTGGGCGCGCACTCGGCTTCACCGCGAACATCAAGGTTCGGTGGTACCGGCGCGACGGCGCCCCAGACGCCTACGAGGGCACCGCAACTGTGTCCGGGCTGTCCAAGGGCGGCGCGGTGACCGACCTCGAACCGTTCAACTTCACGTTGAACGGCCAAGGGATCGCGACGGAGATTCCCAACCCTGCAACGGAAGGGGGCGCGTGATGGCGTTTCGTGATTTGTCCGAGGTGCTCGACGCGGGGCTCGCCCTGCCGATCAGCGGCAAGACGTACACGGTGCCGCCGGTCGACGCCGAGACCGGGCTGCGGTTGCAGCGGCTCGCCGAGGTCGCCGCACAGGTGGCGGGGGCGGTCGAGTCCGGGGAGTCGCTCGACGCTGTGGCGCTCGACGATGCCGCCGAGGTCGACCTGTACCGGGACGCGCTCGGCGCGGTCTACGACGAGATGGTTGCCGACCGGGTGCCGTGGCCTGCGCTGAAACTTGCCGGGGTCACTGCGTGGCTTGACGCCGCGGTGAACCGGGAGACCGCCGAGGCGTATTGGAACGCGGGCGGGGCGCCGGACCCGGAAGCCTCGGCCGGGAATCGGGCAACCCGTCGGGCGGCCCGATCGACCCGGCAACCGGCATCCGCGAGTGGTACGACCCGCACCCGCACGGCAACCGGGAAGACGGCGACGGGCACACGTGGGCGCAAGTCCTCGACCGCTGGTCGCTGATCGAGGCCGACCTGCACCAGGTCTACGGCGTCGACGTCGAGTCAGGCATCTTGCGCGCCCGGTCGTGGCGATGGCTGCGCACCCGGATTACCGGGCTAATGTCTTGCGATTGCCGATTGAGCCGATCATTCGCAAGCCGAAGCGCGAATGGCGACGACCGCAATTGAGAACCTATTCGGGAACTGTGATCGCGATCCGAATGGCAGCCGCAATCGGCGCGTTGCGTTGGTAGAACACGACGTTGAGTCCTTCATTTTCGGCGTCGTCGGCAATGTACCCCTCGCGACACGTGAGCACCTCGTCGACAATGAAGTCGGGTAGCGCCCACCCGAGGACACCATCATTGGCCAACTCCCGATACGCGGGGGCATAGTTTCGCGAAGCGTTTCCCACTCGCGATCGCAGCACCCGCCCAGGAACCACGCGGACGCCGACGACGGGTTTCTCGTTCCCCGCCGCAACCGGCAGCTTTACCGGAATACGACACTCGTAAGGCAGAACGCCGGGATGATAGAGCATGTAGTGCACAGGTATCGCATACTTAGCTTCGTATCCCGCGATAGCTCGCCACTGATTGTCGCCGACCTGTAGAGCTTTGTAGCAACACGACTCGTCGAAGCGAAAGTTCCTCAAGCCGAGCGTCGCCGGGAGGGATGGGATCATCAAGGACCCAAATCCTCCTGCTCTTGCAACTCCTTGATCTTCAACAAATTCGGACTCGCGAGGATACAGGCGCTTGCTCTGCAAAAGGACAACCTTGGTTCTCAGGAGGGCCTCGCCGCGCCTGAATGCAATTATCAACCCGATGTCGGCTATTTCCCAACGCTCCCAGTGCCAACCTCCCCCAACGAAGTGTGCATCGACGTCGACGAGCACACCCGAGGTAGTCATATGCGGGCCGTGCGCTTCGGACAGCGCGCCGATGAAGGCAAAGTCGAGCGCCTGCTCGTGTGTTGTAGGCATTCGATCGAGGTTCGCTGTTACTCGCATATTCGCAATCTCGAAGACATCCCGAATATATGCAAGAACGTCTGCTTCCAACGGGAACGGCGCCAGGCTCATTTTTACCCCTTCGTTTCCGTGTAACCCGTTCAACTAGAGCATCCGAGTATTAGATCGGCAAGTCGGCCAGAATGTTTCTGTGCGCCTGGGGGTGACCCATGGCGTTGACGGTCGGCGAGTTGGTCGGATTCCTCAAGATCGACGCGTCCGGGTGGAGGCGCGGGCTCGGCTCGGCGCGCGCGGAGTTGGCGCGCATCGCGCGTGAGTCCGGCGACGACCTGCGGACGATGGCCGACCAGGTCACCAGTGCGGGTGACCGGGCGGGCTCGGCGTTCGTGGGCGTCGCTCTCGCGATCACCAAAGCGGCGGGCGCCGCAGCGACCGCGCAGGGCGTGATCCCGATCGTGGCCGCGATGGGTGGCGCGCTCGCGTTGCTGCCCGCTATCGGCGTCGCGGTCAAGGTCGGCATGTTCGCCGCCAAGGTCGGCATGACCGGGTTTTCCGACGCGCTCGCCGCCGCCGACGACCCTACGGCGTTCGCCGAGAAGCTCGCGAAGCTCTCACCCGCGGCGCGCGAGACCGCGCTCGCCGTGCACGCGCTCGCCCCCGCGTGGAAGGCCGTTCAGCAGGCCACGCAACAGGCGTTGTTCGCCGGGGTCGCCGCCGACATCCGCGCCCTGGGCGCGTCGTACATGCCCGTGTTGAAAACCGGGCTGTCCGGGATCGCCGCTGAGTTCAACACAGCGGCGCGCGGCACCGCGGCGTTCCTCGGCCAGTCCGCGCAGGTGTCCACGGTCGGCACGATCTTCGGGCAGGTCCGCGCCTCGGTCGGCGACGTGTCCTCGGCCCTGCCCGCGTTGGTGTCGATCTTCCTCGACTTGGTCGCGGTCGGCTCGGAGTTCCTCCCCGGCTTGTCCGGTGGGTTCGGCGACGCCGCACAGTCCGCGGCCGAGTTCGTGCGCACCGCACGCGAGACCGGGCAACTGCACGACTGGATCTCGTCGGGGCTGTCCACGCTCGGAGACCTGGGCACGGTGCTCGGCAACGTGTTCGCCATCGCCGGATCGGTGTTCGGCGCGCTCGACACCGGCGGGGGCTCCCTGCTCGACACCCTGCTGCGGGTCACCGGTGGGGTTCGTGAGTTCCTCGAATCGTTCGAGGGGCAGCAAGCGCTCGCCGCGCTCGGCGAGACCGTCGGGACAGTGTCCACAGTGGTCACTGATGTTCTGCTGACCGCGCTACGACAGCTCGCGCCCGTGGTCGTCGCTTTGGCGCCCGGATTCGCTCAACTGACAACGCAGCTCGGTTCGACCCTGGTCTCGGCGCTCACCGCGGCAGGTCCGTTGCTGGTCTCGCTGGCCGGGTTCCTCTCGGCGAACGCGAGCTGGCTCGGCCCGCTCGCGCTCGGGATCTACGCCGCGGCGCAGGCTTTCGGGGTCATCTCGACCGCTGTCCGGGTGCTGAACGTGCTTGTCTCGGTCAACCCCTGGGCGCTGTTGATCGCGGCCACGATCGCTCTTGCGACGTTGATCGTGACCAACTGGGACACCATCACCGCCGCGGTCGGTGCCGCGTGGGATTGGATCGTCGGCGCGGTCAAGGGTGCGGCTGAGTTCCTGGTCAACCTGTTCCTCGACTGGTCGCTGCCGGGCTTGATCATCAAGCACTGGGACAGCATCGTCTCCGGCGTGCGGGCCGCGGTCCGGTGGGTGCTCGACGCCGTCGGGTGGCTCGCCGACCTGCCGAGCAAGGTCGCGGCGTGGTTCGGTCAGGTCAAGGACTGGATCGTCCGCAAGTCCGGTGAGGCGGTCGACTGGCTGCGTGGCCTGCCGGGGCAGATTCTCGGCGCGCTCGGCGACCTGGGCTCGCTGCTCGTCGAGGGCGGCAAGGACATCATCCGCGGTTTGGTCCGCGGCTTGGGTGATGCCGCACGCTGGGTCTGGGACAAGCTCAAAGCGATCGTGTCCGACGCGTGGAACAGCGTCCTGGACTTTTTCGGGATCGCGTCCCCGTCACGGGAAGCGATGTGGGCGGGCCGCATGATCGGGCTCGGCCTGACCCGCGGCCTTGACTCAATGACCGGCCACGTCGGAGCAGCTGCGTTGCGGTTGGCCGGGTCCGCCGGACTCCCCCCGGTCACCGCGCCATTGATCGTGTCGCCGAGCGCCGCCCCGCACGGCGAGATGCCTGCCGGTGGCCCGCCCGCCAACCATGCGGGCGGACCCTCCGACGACGGGCGTGCCCTGGTCAACATCGAGAACTACCACCCTCCCGCCGATGCGTCGCCGCACGAGGTCGCCGCCGAGCTGGATTGGCTGAGCAAGAGCGGGGGCTATTAGTGGCACTCGCCCTCGACGGCCAAATCCTGTGGCGTGACCTGGTCATCGGCACGGGAACCCCGTTGCCGTTGGCCGCGGCGGACTCGATCACCGGATGGCTCGACCTACCTGCCCAACGGGGAGGAAGTACCCCGCTGGCCGGGCGGCACGGTTCCTACGCAGGGCAACGGCTGTCCGGCAATCGGCTCGTGACGGTGGCGCTCAAAAGCGACGGACGCTATCCGCCCGAGGCGTTCGCCGCCGCGCTCGCCGCGTTGCGGCGGGCGACCGCACCCGCCGAGAACCCGGTCGAGGAACCGCTCGTGATCCGGCTCGACGGGCAATCGCTGATGTGTCAAGCCATCTGTCTGCGTCGCTCACCCCGCGTGGACCGGCACTATCGGCTCGGCCGCTCGGCCATCGCTGTGCAGTGGGAAGCCACCGACCCCCGGATCTACGCCGTCGACGAGCAGATCGTCGAGGTCGAACTCGCCACCACCGCCGGGGGCGGGCTGGACTTCAGCGGCGGAGGTTTGGACTTCACCGGCGGCCTTGACTTCGGAACCGGACAACAGGGCGGCGCCCGCACGGTCACCCTCGGCGGACACGTCCCCACGTGGCCGGTACTGGAGATCACCGGCCCAGTCACCGGCCCCGTCGTGACCCTCGGCGAGAGCGGTCGACGACTCGGATTCGACGGGACGTGGTCCGTCCTAGCAGGACAGACGTTGCTGATCGACACCTACCGGCGCACCGCCGAGATAGCCGCGGTGAGCGTGCGGCAACGCCTGTCCATCGCGCAATGGTCCCCGCTCGAACCCGGTCCGACGCTCGTGCGGTTCTCCGCCGCCGCCTACAACCCCGACACCCGCCTGCGCGTGCGATTCCGCGACGCCTACCACTGACAGGAGGTACCACCGTGGCCAAGTTCGATTCCTGGGCCACCATGAACGGCGCCACGCGCACGCTCGACGCGCAAGACGCGCGAGTCGGGATCAGTGCCCTACTGACACCAGGCGGCTCCTTGGTGACCGCACGCGCGGGGCTTCGTCCCGGACCGGGCGACCCGCTACGTGTGGCCGCGACCGCGACACCCGGACCGAATGTGACCGTGCAACCGGGGCAGTTAGTGCTCGGCGCGAGCCGCGGCAACGGCGCCTATCTGACCACGACGGACACCACCGACACTCTGCCAATCCTTGATGTCCCGGCGCACGCGAGCCAGCAGCGAAACGACCTGATCGTCGCCCGGCAGAGCGACACCTATTACGGGGACAGCGCTACCGCGTACACCATCACTCGGGTTGTCGGCACGCCCGGAGCGGGCGACCCCAACCCGACCGCGGGCGGGCTGTCGCCGGACTACGTCCTGTTGGCGCGCATCCGGGTCACCGCCGGGGCGACCGCGATCACCGCGGCGATGGTCGACGACTTGCGGCCCGGCAAGACGGTCGCGCTCGGTGGCGTGCTTCCGATCCCGACGCAGGCCGCCCGCGACGCCCTGCCCACCTACCCCGGACACACCATCTGGCGGGAGGACCGCAAGTGGACCGAGGTCCACGACGGCACCGCTTGGCGGGTGCAGGGTGTCGCGATCTGTACGTCGACGGCTGATCGTGACTCGGCGATCACGCATCCGCAGAGTGGGCAGTTGGCGCAGACCACCAACGCGGGTGATGTCCTGTGGCAGTACGACGGCGGTTCGGGGTTGTGGGTTCAGGTCGGCGGGGCGTGGATGCCCCGTGGCTGGATCGGCGAGTCCTCCAACGGGGCGGGCGCGGGAGACATCACGAGCGGGACCGTGGTCGATACCGTCCTGAACAAGACCCTCCCGGCGGGTAGGCGCATCAAGGTGAGCTGGGAATGTTCGTTCGACCAGGTTGCGCCCCCGTATCCCACGCTTGGTATCGGCTACCAGGCAGGGGCGACGATCACCGCCGCCGGAATGACGGTGTTGCGCTGGTGGAACATCGACTCGACCAACCTCAGCAGGCCGTTCGGGATCACGGGAACGTGGGTTGTGCCCGCCACCGCTACGTACTCGTTCGGCTCTTTGGCGGTCGGCAACGGTGGCACCGTGCACGTCTACGGGCGGTTCCTGCTCGTCGAGGACATCGGGGGGTCGTGAGCATGGCCGCCCCGGTCTACACGTACATGGTTCACGACTTGCTCACCAACATTCCGTTGGGCGACTTGCCGCTCACTGGCGTGAGTTATGGCAAAAGGCTCAACGATTCCGGCGCCGCGAGCGGATCGTTTCATGTGGAGAACCGGCGCGACCCGCGTCGAATCGTCCGCGACCCCTACGACCTCACCACCCCGTGCAAGCGGTGCATCTACATCTACCGCGACGACGTGCCGCAGTGGGGCGGGATCATCTGGACCCGCCGATACGACAGCCGCACCCGCACCGTGCAGCTCGGCCTCGGCGACTGGTGGACCTACTACGACCACCGCAAGATCCTTCCCCTACTCCCGGCGAACCCGGCCGTCCGCTACACCGTCGCCGAGATGGTCGCCCGGTTCGGCCACCCCGCGCCCATCGACCAGAACGCCATCGCCCGCGGCCTGCTCGCCCTGGCGCACCAGCATCCGGGCGGAAACCTCGGCGTGGTCGCCGACACCGTCGACTCTCTGATCACCCGCGAACGCACCTACCGCGGCTATGAACTCGGCGACGTCGGCGAGGCCCTGCGCCAACTCGCGGGCGTGCGGAACGGACCCGACTTGCTGTTCGACGTCGACCGCCAACTCGGCGCCGACGGGCGCCCCGTGCGGCGCCTGCGCCTGGGCGACCCCGGCCTCGGCCAACAGGGCTCGGCGTGGGTGTTCGAGTACGGCGGCAACGTCGTTGACTACACGTGGCCATCGGACGGAACCCGTTACGCGAGCCGGGTTCTGGCCGCCGGGGAAGGAACGGTCGAGGGCACGCCGATCGCCGTCGCCGAGAACGTCGACGGCTACCCGACCGGGTGGCCGCTGGTCGAGACCGAACGCGGCTACTCGACCGTGTCCGACCCCGGTGTGCTGCAAGCCCACGCCGACGCCGACCTGCAGGCCGCGCGCCGCCCCGTCGTTCTCCCGCAGTTGGAGGTGCGCGGCGAGCGTTGGCCCATGGTCGGTGAGTGGAACGTCGGCGACGACGCCCGAGTCGTCATCGAAGATGACTGGCTGCCCGACGGGGTCGACACGCTCGCGCGGATCGTCGCCGCGGACATCACCCCGCCCGAGGGCGACGCCGACGAGAAAGTCGTCCTCACCATGTCGCCCCTGCTCGACGACATCGCCTGAGAGGGGACACCAGTGGGATTGGTCAACCTCCCGACGAACCTTGTCGACCGGGTCGTGAAGCTCGAACGCGGACTCGAAGCGGTCCGCAAACTGGCCGGACTCACCTCCGCAATCATCCGCCGCGGCGGGCTCACCTTGCTTGACGATTCGTTCATCAAGGTTGTCGACGACAGGAACACGACTATCGTCTACATCGGACCCGACGTGGACGGAAAGCAGATAGTGAGGCTGCGCCGCGAGGGCGGCGCGGACGTCCTCTACACCTACACCCACCCCAACGGAAACCAGTTCTGGGCACTCACCGACCGCGCTAACCGCATCCTTGCCTCCGACGACGCCGTGGCAGGCGTCGGCTTGGCGCGGCCGTGGCTGGCAGTGCCCATGCACAAGCTGTTCACCGGCCCGCCGGGCGTCCACCAGTACGCAACCGTCGACGCCTCGGCAATATCCACCGAGAAGCAACTATGGGAAGGGCGAATCCCGCTCGTCTCACACCCCCGAATCGAGCTGTACGGAGTGTGGGGGCAAGCAAGCGGCGCCAACAACACCACCTTCCGCCTGCTCGTCAACGGCACCCAAGTCGGCACCTGGTCGGTGAACGGCGCCTTGCAGAACACCACACAAGGCCCGTTCGACATGACCGCGTTCATCGAACAGCCAAACGTGCAGGTCTCGCTCATGGCACGGGCGAGCGGTACCGGCGAAGTCGCCGCCGGGCTGCTCGGTTGCTGGCAACGCCAAAGCCCCTAACGCACCACCGCACCTGATCACCAACAGCCAACCCGCATAGCGCGGGTCGCTTCCGCGCGCCCAAACCGGGCGCATTCAACAGAAACAAGAGGAAGGACGCAATGTCCACACCGGAATCCGTCGAGCCCGTCGGCGACGTCGGCGACCACATCGACCCGACCGCCCCCGACCCGAAGCCGGACGAGATCACCGACCCGGCGCACCCCGACCACGTCGACCCGTACCCGGACGCGACCCCCGTCGACGACCAGGAGGTGACCGCGTGAGCGTCCACACCGGATACGAACCCGCCCGCTCATGCACCGGCGCGGCCACCGACGGCGCCCGCGCGCTCATGGCCTGGTTCCTCGGCGCCTACGGCTCCCGCGGCGGACGCAACCTCGGCATCTACAACTGCCGATCCATCGCGGGCAGCTCGACGACCAGCCTGCACGGCGAGGGCCGCGCAACCGACCTCGGCGTCCCCGTCGGCGCCCCGTGGGCGCAGGCGCTCGCCGACCGGCTCGTCGCCATGTCCGCGGAGTTGGGCATTCAGTGCGTCATCTACGCACGCCGCATCTGGTCCGGGTCCTACCCCAACGCCGGATGGCGCCCGTACAACGGGCTGAACGCGCACGTTGATCACCTGCACGTCGAGCTGTCGTGGTCGGGTGCCCGGACGCTCACCGCGGCGACCGTTCAGCGCGTGCTCGGCGGCACCCCCGCGCCGGTTCCCGGCGCACGGCCGACCATCCGAGCAGGTTCCCGCGGCGACGCCGTGCGCGAGGCACAGAACCGGCTCGCCGCGCACGGGTTCGGCCCCGGCGCCGCCGATGGCGTGTTCGGACCCAAGACCACCGACGCCGCCAAGAGGTTTCAAGGCGCCCGCGGGCTCGCTGCCGACGGGATTGTCGGGCCGCGCACGTGGGCGGCATTGCTGGCAGCGCCACCGGCACCGCCGACACCCGCACCGACATCGGCGCGCCCGGTGATCCGGCGCGGAGCCAAGGGCGACGCCGTGCGCGAAGTCCAGCGGATCTTGAACGCCTGGTATCCGGCCCTGCCCCGGCTCGTCGTCGACGGCGATTTCGGCGCGGCCACCGACGCGCGGGTACGGCACATGCAACGCGCCGCCGGTCTCGCCGTCGACGGGGTCGTCGGCCCGGCGACATGGCGTCGCCTGCTCGGCGGGTGACCCGCGTGCGTGCCCTGCTCGTCGGCGCCCTCGGCGTCGCCCTGGCCGTGCTCGTCGGCCGCGGGTGGGTCCGCCTCGGCCAGATCGAGGCCGACCTGCTCGCCGCTGATCGCGAACTCGCCGAACGCGACTAGTCCACAACCAATCCGCAATCCATCCACAAGTTATCCACAGAGAGGCAATCCATGTCCGACCGCCTGATTTCCTGGCTGCGCACCGTCGTTCCCGGCCTATGGGCCGCGCTCGTCGCGTGGCTGGTCACCCTCGGCGTCCCCGCCTACGTCACCGACGCGCTCGACGGCGCGGGCGCCCTGGTCGTCGTCCCGATCGTGCTCGGCGTTGTGTATCCGATCCTGCGCGCCGCCGAGGCGCGCCTGCCCGACTGGCTGACCCGCGTCCTGCTCGGCTCGACACGGCCCCCGACCTACCGCATGGACAATCCGCCCGCTACCTGAGGCGAACAGAGCCCCCGCACCTGTGGGTGCGGGGGCTCTTCCTGCGTTCATGGTCGCCCGCGCTTCCGGTCGAGACGGAACGGCAAGTCTCGCGCCAGATTCGATGGCGGAACCACCACACTTAGCTTCTCCAAACCGTGCACACCGATCTTGTCGACGACATGCCGAACAGTGTTCGTGTAGGCCCGATACTTCAGATAGCCGAACGTTGGAACGGCGACACCTGTCAGCAGAGACACAGCGATGGTGAGGACGTTTATGAGCATGCTTGCAGGACCCTCCAGGGGATGGTCCTGGTGCTCATCTCCAAGCGGCTACGGCCGGCTCTCTACCTGTGGTGATGGGGCGCTCAGACGCCAGGGACTAGATAGATCCCGTGTAGCTCGAGCAGGCGGTCTGTTGTTGTTCCCTCACGCTAGCAGGCAGGACCGACAGATCACCTCCACGCCTTCCAGTGCGTGTCGGGCAGGATGAGCGTCCGACGCGCGTACCCACGTCGGATGGGCTCCTCGTAATGGTGAAGCCACTCCTCCGGCTGGCCCGGCGAGGGAAAATCCAACGCCTCCATCATTCCCAGTAGAAGCCCAAAATCGACATTCCCAGTACCGTGGGTGCAGCCTGCCACCATGAATTCCTTCGAGCCGCGGTAGCCATCCCATGCCCAGTTGAGGATCCCGGCCGTCCCACGGCCCGTCCACGTGACGCCAAGCCAGACGTAACGGACGGACACGCGCGGGTCGCCACGCCGAAACACCCGGCCAAGCAGACACCCCTTCGCCGGGCACCGGACCACAAAACCGGTCATCTTCCGCTGCGTGGCCGGATGGAGAGTTAGAAACCAATCCGCGAGCCTATCCGCTTCGGCCTGCCATTCGCGCCGATTCGCAAGCGAGCGGATCGGATGCCCCTGGTCGTCGCGAGGGTTGTGTGGATCCGTTCTTTCCCAACGAACGAACGCACGTGTGCTGGCACCGCCAGACTCGTTACCAAACCTGTGCCGTGGACGGCGCGGACCCCTGGCCATGCCCTCAGCATCCCACTAACAAGGCAGAATGCAGAGCTAGCGCGAGATCGGCACAAGCAGAGCGTCCGCCCATTGTCGCGCGGCGTCGGCCATGCGCTGTTTCCACGGTTGCGGGTCGTTGGCCGCGATGTCGTCCCACATGTCAACGTTGGCGCGGGCGAACACGTCGAGCGCGGGCCGAGGTGCGCCCGCCCATGCGCGCGTGCGGCTCGCCCAGTTCTCGGCCTGCGGCGCCGTGTGCCCTGCTGCGATCAGCCGCAGAGCCAGGCAGCAGGGGTCGATCCACGCGGCGCCGCGGGTCGGCCACGCCCAGTCGATCATCCGGGGCCTACCCTCGGTAGTGATCAAGATGTTGTCTGGGTTGTAGTCGGTGTGCAGCAACGTGTCGCCGCCGAGCAGTTCGGCGTCGTGGTCGTCGAGGTACTCGGCCCACCGTCGCCGAGCGTCCTTCAACGGCAGGTCGGGAATGGGGAGCGCGGCGAGTGTGTCGATAGCGGCGATCACGGCCGGAAGATCCGGGGAGTCCGGCGCGTAGTCCGGGTGGCGTCCCTCGACGTGTTCGAACGCGAGTACGTCCCAACCCTCGATGTCGTCGAGCCGCCACAGCAGGGCGGGCGCGAGCGGTTGCACGTGCGGGTTGATCGTGGCTTCCCGCTGTTGGCCGACCACGCCCGGATGATCGACGCGAATGCCTTTGACGAATACCCGGCCGCCGGGGGTGGCCAGGACCGCGGCGAGTGCGGAGTTAGCGCCCTGGGAGACCGTGTGCGCCTCGCTGATAGGGCCGCTGTGTTCGGCGATGGCGTCCCGCAGGCTCGCGGGCAGGCTGTGCCATTCGATGCGCTCTTGCATGACTTCCTTGCCTGTCGTCGTGCGCCTCACCGACGGGAGGCAGGCTATCGGACATGGAAGGTGGCCGAGCACGCGACGCGCGCTCGGCCACCTGATCTAGCGGGTTAGTACGGGTTGTCGTCCGACGCTGCGCAGTTGCACCGCGCATACGCGCCGAGTTGCTCGACG
>NZ_JBOHGC010000603.1:0-5030 GCF_050699995.1 Actinokineospora sp.
AAACTGATCGGCGTCGACGACGTGACCGGTGGCTGGGAGACGACCGGGTCGTCCTCGACGCCGGGGATGAACCACCAGCCGACGGTCAGCGCGAAGGTCAACAGCAGCGTCACCGAGCTCTTGCGGAGCAGGTGCGGCGCGGGGTCGACGAGCGACCAGGCCGCGTTGTCCACCGCGACCGGCTCGCGGTCGGCCGCGGCGAGCAGCACCGCGATGATCGCGACCGGCGCGGTGACCCGGCCTGCGAGGTCCCGACACTCCGCGCACCTGCGGATATGCCGGTCGACCCGCACCCGCTGGGCGGCCGAGAGGGTGCGCGGGTGTTCCGGGACCAGCCCGGCCAGCCGCTCGCACCGACGCGGGTTGCGGACCAACAGCAGCAGTCGCACCGCGTGACCGAGCGCGGTCCGCGCCCGGTGCGAGAGGACGGCCGCGTGCGCGGGCCGCACGTCGAGGGCCTCGGCGAGCTCGGTGTTGGACACCTCATCACGCACGGTCAGTTCGAGGATCGCCAGCTGCCGCGGCTCGAGGCTCGCCGCCGCGTCCCACACCAGGCCCGCCGCCTCGCGCGCGGCAGCCGCCTCGTATGGCGTCTCCCCGCCGTCGGCGAGGTCGGGCAGTTCGGCGAGCAGCAGCGGCCCGTCCCTGCGGACGTGGTCGAGCGCGACGCGGTGGGCGATGCTGAACAGCCACGGCCGGAACCGGCCGGGCTCACGCAGCCCGTCAAGGTTGCGCAGGGCGCTGACGAACGCGTCCTGCACCAGGTCCTCGGCCAGATGCGGGTCGCCGACGGTGCGGGTGACGAATCTCGTCACGGGCGCGCGGTATCGGTCGTGGAGCTGGGTGAAGGCATCGTCGTCGCCCGCGCGGGCGTCGAGGACCAAGGTCGCGTCCGAGGGTTCACCGGACTGCATATCGCCGCCTTCGCGGAAGATCTTTCGAACTCGTCGGCCTCAGACCGTAATGCCTCACGCAAACCGACCGTCCAATGGGCATAGCCATCCGCCGAGTTTTCATGAAGGATCCCCACCCGTGGCCCACCGCAAGAGCCGTATCGCCCTCATCGCGTTAGGCGCTGTCCTCGCATCGGCCGCGTTGACCTTCGCCTTGCCCGCCATGCAAGAGCTGACCTACGTCGCGGGCACGGCCACCCAGGCGCCCGACCCGGCGGCGGGGCTGGAGTCACACCCGACGTCCACGACCACCACCTCCGAGACTGCGACCACCACGACCACCCCTGTGGTCACCACCACTGTCGAGCCGACGACGACAACCACCGTCGCCCCGACGACCACCGCCGCTCCCACGACCACCACCTCGCAGATCCCGAAGGCCGAAACCGATGTGTTGGCGCTGGTCAACCGGCAGCGGTCGGCCGCGGGCTGCGCGCCGGTGCGGTGGAACGACAAGCTCGGCGTCTCGTCC
The DNA here is from genome assembly GCF_050699995.1 of Actinokineospora sp. Taxonomy (GTDB): domain Bacteria; phylum Actinomycetota; class Actinomycetes; order Mycobacteriales; family Pseudonocardiaceae; genus Actinokineospora. The sequence continues at coordinate 1,426 of NZ_JBOHGC010000603.1, forward strand.
CGCAAGCACAGCGCGGACATGGCCGCCCGCGACTATTTCGACCACACCTCGCTCGACGGCCGCTCGCCGTTCGACCGGATGAAGGCCGAGGGCTACGCGCGGGCGGGCGGCGAGAACATCGCGGCGGGCCAGGCGACCGCGGAGGCCGTGATGAAGTCGTGGATGAACAGCCCTGGGCACAAGGCGAACATCCTCAACTGCGAGTTCAAGGACCTCGGCATCGGCATGGCCAAGGGCGGCAGCTACCGCATCTACTGGACGCAGAACTTCGGCTACGGCTGAACGGACCGCAGGAACTCGGCCACCTGGTCCTGCTTGTTGTGCTCCGCCCAGCCCAGCGGGGTCGAGTCGAATGAAGTGTCCGTCATGGACGGATCGGCGCCCAGATCGAGCAGCATCCGGACCAAGTCCAGGTTTCCGGTGAGAGCGGCCTGGTGCAGCGCCGTCTCGCGCTCGGCGGCGTTGACGTCGAATCCGGCGGTGACCAGAATCCTTGCCGCGTCGCCCTTTCCGAGCTCAGCGGCCCGCACGACGGCGTACGGGTCGCGCGCGATGGCTTGGGCGACAACCGAAGGCGGCGCGTCGACGGCGATGCCCGCCATCGCGTCGGCCACGACCTGATCGACCTCGTCGAGCGGCGCGGGAACCGCCCCGGCGGCCTCAAGCAGCGCGGCGATCTCCCGGCTGCCCGACCGGACCGCGAGTTCGTGCGCACTGCGCCCTCGGTGCAGCGGGTGGCCCCGGAATCGCGACTCCGGCGGCACGCCATGCGCGAGCAGCAGTTCGACGCGGGCCCGCTGGTCGTGGGCGGCGGCCCAGAGCAGCACATCGTGCAGCATCTCGGCCGGACTCGCCAGCCCGGGCGCACGGGTCCGCCACGGGCCGCCGTCGCCGGCGCCCAGGCCGAACTCGAAGAGCAGCCGCAGGTGCCCGTCGTCGGCGCCGAACACGCGGTTGTAAAGCGTCTGGCCGTCGTTGGGGTCGGCTCCCCGTTCGAGCAGCAGCCGGGCCAGCAGGAGTTCGGCGCGGTGGCGGGGCTGGTTGACCGCGTCCGCCCTCACCGAAGGCGCCGGTCAACGCGGTGAACGGCGGGACGTTGCCCTCCCACAGGTAGCCCGCGTTCGGGTCGGCGCCCGCGTCGAGCAGCAGCCCGGCCACCGCAGCCGCGTCACCGCCGGGCAGCCGCGAGTACGCCAGGTACAGCAGGGGCTCCCAGTCGAACGGCCCACCCTGGCGGCTCGCGAGGCCAGGGTCGGCGGCGAGCGCGGCGGCCACGCCCTCGGCGTCGCCGAGGACGGCCATGGTGAAGATGTTCGCCTTGGCGATCGCGGGATCCGTCGCCAGCAGCGCCTGGGCGCGGGCGAGCCGGTCGGGGGTGTCGCGGCCGTAGCCGAGGCACGCGTGGGCGAGGAAGTCGTCGACCGGACCGGCGAACTCGGTGACCTTGTGCGGGGACCGCTCGTACATCAGGACTCGGTGACCCGCAGCCGGGTATTCATGCCCTCGACGTCGAGCACCCGCGCGACCGCCGGCGAGGGGTCGACCAGGCGCAGCCAGCCGCCGCCCGCCTCAAGCCTGCACTGGGCGGTGAGCAGCGCGTTCAGGCCCGCGCAGCCGAAGAACTCGGCGTCGGACAGGTCGACGATCAGCCCGGGGGCGGCGCTGCGCTGCTCGGCGACCGCGCCGAGCAGGAAACGCTCCAGGACACCCGCGGCGACCAAGTCGACCTCGCCGCCGATGGCGACCGTCATGACCCCGGCCGCGGGCGGCGCCTCCAACCGCAGGTCCACGCGCGTTCTCCCACCATCGGCAAGCATTTCCCGAACGGGCAGGCTACCGGGTGGAAGGCTGACCCGCTCAGCCGAAACGCCCGTGGACGTAGTCCGCCGTGCGCTCGTCGGACGGTGATCCGAAGATCTTCTCCGTCGGACCCGCCTCCACGATGACGCCCGGCGTCCCGTGTTCGGCCAGGAAGAACGCACACTGCTGCGAGACCCGGGCGGCCTGCTGCATGTTGTGCGTGACGATCACGATGGTGATCTCGTCCGCCAGCTCCGCGATGGTCTGCTCGATCCTGCGGGTCGACGTGGGGTCCAATGCCGAGCACGGCTCGTCCATCAGCAGCACCTTCGGCCGCACCGCCAGCGAACGCGCGATGCACAGGCGCTGTTGCTGCCCGCCGGAGAGGGCGCCGCCCGGTTGGCGCAGCCGATCGCGGACCTCGGCCCAGAGGCCCGCCTTGGCCAGGCAGCTCTCCACCAGGTCGTCCTTCGCCGACCTCGACACCCTGGTGCCGGTCAGCCGCAGTCCCGCGACGACGTTGTCGTAGATCGACATCGCCGGGAATGGGTTGGGCTTCTGGAACACCATGCCGATCTGCCTGCGCGCGTCGGTCAGCTTGCGGCCGGGGTCGTAGATGTCGGAACCCGACAGCAGGACCTCGCCCGCGAGGCTCGCGCCCGGGATCAGCTCGTGCATCCGGTTGAGGATGCGCAGGAACGTCGACTTGCCGCAGCCCGAGGGGCCGATCAGCGCGGTCACCGTCCCGGCGGGCATCAGCAGCGACACCCGGTCGAGCACCTTGCGCTCGCCGAACCAGGCCGACACGGCTCGCGCGTCGATCTCCGCGAGCGCCGACAGTGCCAGGGTCATCGAATCTCCTCTGGGTCAGAGCAGGTTGGGCAGCAGGGCGGCGGCTTGGTCGGCGAAGGTCACGCCGACGGTGCCGAGCAGCGGGACACCGATCACCCAGGCGTGCCAGCGGCCGACCCGCTGGCGCACGTAGACGACCGCGAGGGCGGCGACGGACAAGGCGAGCGCCCAGATGACGATGGGCACCAGCGCCGACCTGTCACCCACCATCAGCCGCTCGCTGTCCGGCACGGCGAACGCGGGCACCGCGCCCGAGGTCGCCACGACCTCCGAGGTCAGCCGGGCGTCGACCCGCAGGACGTCGGTCGGCAGGAAGTGCGGGCCGTCGGCGGTGATCAGAGTCAGCCTGCCCGACCCCGCGTCCGGGGGTTGCCGCTCGGGATCGCCCGCCCGACGCACGCCCTGCACCATGTACCGGTGTTCGCCCTGGCCGGTGGTGAGGACGATCGCGTCGCCGGTGCGCAGTTCGTGGATCCGGCCGAACGGGCCGCCGTAGGCCGCTTTGCGGCCGAGGAGCACGCTCGTGCCCGCCTGCCCGGGCAGCGGCGTGTTGCGCAGGTGTCCGGGGCCGGACTTCAGTGACCGCGCCGAGGTGCCCTCGCCCACCACTTCACGCATGCGCAGCCGCGGGATCTCCAGGATGGCCACCGGCGTCCCGGTCTCCAGGAGCCGCCCGTCCTCGGTGAGGGCGGCGACGGGTGCGGTCGCGTTGGCCAGCTGGTAGCGGAAGTCGGTGAAGGCCCGGTCCTGGTCGCGTTCGTGCTTGACCGCGCCGATGAGGGCGAGTTGGGCCACGAAGCACAGCAGCACCGCGCCGAGGATGGCGAGCATCTGCCCGGCCAGCAGGAACGGCGGCCGCTCGGCCGGGACGGCCGGGCGCGGCTCGTCGAGCACGGTCACAGTGGGTTCCTCTCGTCACGAAGCCCGCGTGCGCCGGGCGATCGGCCCGGCGC